>JAYVOP010000001.1:0-10981 GCA_043757865.1 Verrucomicrobiales bacterium
GCGCCTTTGCTCGGTTCGGGATTCCGTTAATCGAAATAGTCGAGGCGGATCTGGCCACACCGGGAACGCAATACGTGATCGGCCGCGCGCCTATGCAGATCGATTTTCTAACTAGCCTGCCCGGCCTAGATTTTGCGGCCTGCTGGGAAGCTCGTGCGACAGCCCAGTTGGAGGAAACGGAAGTATATTACCTTGGGCTAGCAGATTTACGGAAAGCGAAAATCACAGCAGGAAGACTGCGGGATTTGGCTGACCTGGAAGAGTTAGAAAAATATTCCGATCCAGACTGATCATCCCCCCATTGATTCATCAACACACCCCCACGCGCCCGGCCCAGGAGACTTTGCACCTTGCAAGCTGAGAAAGTTCCTCCTAAGTCCCCGCCCGACCCGCTCGGCCCTTCCTTGTTCCTTTTCCCTGCATTTTCCTCTGACCAGCCATGCCCCTCCCTCCCCAGGATTCTGATGACCAACTCTCGCTGAACCTTAATGCCTCGGACACTCCCGAGGACATCACCGCACCTGCTGACGCTGAGTCCCCAGACACCGCCGAAGTTGCCCCCGAGACGTATCACCCTTTCGTGCCCTATGCATCCAACGGGGCCACGCCACGGCGGCTGAACCATGTGGGGGAAATGTTCGGGGAGTGGTTCATGGACTATGCTAGCTACGTGATCCTGGAACGCGCGGTCCCCCACATTAATGATGGCCTGAAGCCCGTGCAGCGACGCATCCTCCACGTCATGAAAATCATGGACGATGGCCGCTTTGACAAAGTGGCCAACATCGCGGGCCAGGCCTCTGGCTTCCATCCGCACGGGGAAATGGCCATCGTGGATGCCATCGTCGGCCTGGGACAAAAGCAGCTCGTCATCGACACCCAGGGGAACTGGGGGAACATTTTCACGGGGGACAACGCGGCTGCGCAACGATACATCGAAGCGCGGCTCTCGAAGTTCAGCAATGACGTGATGTTTAACCCCAAGATCACGGAATGGCAGCTCAGTTATGATGGGCGCAAGAAAGAGCCCGTGACCTTGCCAGTGAAATTCCCCCTGCTGTTAGCGCATGGTGTGGAGGGCATTGCTGTGGGCCTCGCTTGTAAAATTTTACCGCACAACTTCGTGGAGTTGATCGACGGAGCAATCGAATGCCTGAAGGGCCGAACGCCCGTGCTGCTGCCAGACTTCCCCACGGGCGGCTCCATGGATGCTAGTGAATACAACGATGGCGCGCGCGGTGGCAAGGTGCGGGTGCGGGCGCGCATTGAAGAGACGGGCAAGAAGCACATTCTCTGCATCAAAGCGCTGCCGTTTGGCGTGACTACGAACACGCTGGTGGACTCCATCCTAGCCGCCAACGAGAAGGGCAAGATCAAGATCGCGCGGATCGAAGATCTCACTGCGGCGGAAGTGGAAATCCTCGTGCATCTGCCGCCCGGCACCGAGGCCGCAGACATCGTGAATGCGCTCTATGTCTTCACCAGTTGTGAGGTCAGCATTTCCGTCAATGCCTGCGTCATTAGTGAGGAAAAGCCCATCTTCACTAACGTCACTTACCTGCTCCAATACGCCGCCGATCACACCAAGAACATTCTCGGTCAGGAACTCGCCATCACCCTCAGCGAGCTAGAAGAGAAATGGCATTTCAGCAGCCTGGAAAAGATCTTCATCGAGAAACGCATCTACCGGGACATCGAAGAATGCACCAGTTGGGAAGCCGTCATGACCGCCATCTGGAAAGGCCTCAAGCCTTATCTAACCATGCTGCGACGCGAAGTCACGGACGACGACGTCACTCGTCTAACGGAAATCCGCATCAAGCGCATTTCCAAATTCAACAGCTTCGAGGCGGACGAATTCCTCGCCAATCTGGAAAAGCAGATTGCGGAAACGAAGCACCATTTAGAAAATCTAACCAAGTATGCCATCGCCTACTATCGGGAGTTGAAGACCAAGTATGGCAAGGGTCGGGAGCGCAAGACGCAGATCACCTCCTTCGCACGGGTGGCCGCTAGTGAAGCGGCGGTGGCCACGGAGACATTGTATGTGGATTGGAAAGAGGGCTTCATCGGCTATGGTGGCGCGGTCAAACGCTCGGGCGAAGTGCTCTGTAAATGCAGCCGCCTGGACGACATCATTGTTTTCTTGGACGATGGCACCGTGAAGGTGAGCAAGGTGACGGACAAAGCGTTCTTCGGCGTGCCCATGCATGTGGCGCTCTTCAGCAAAGATCAGCCGCATGTTTACACCCTCATTTACCGGGACGGCCGCCAAGGCCGCGTCTATGCCAAGCGCTTCCAAGTCGGCGGCGTGACGCGTGACACCGCCTACGACTTAACTAAGGGCACGAAGGGCAGCCGCGTGCTCTACTTCGCCATTCATAACAGCGAGGAAGCCAGTGCCGCGCAAGAGTTGACCGTGTTCCTCAATCCGGCCCCGCGACTCAAGAATCTGGAGCTACCGGTAAAGATGGCGGACATCGCCTGTAAAGGCCGGGCCGCCATCGGCATCACCGTCACGGATCACGTCGTGAAGCGGATTAGCAAGACGCGTTAGCTCGTCCCCAGACGCACCGTATAGGGTGCACGTTGCGCAGTCACCCGCAGAGCCTCCATGGGTCTGGCAAGGTAAATTCCCCTCACAGGTGAGAAATTGCTTCCCAAATTTCGTGAAAGCTGATTCATGCAGTTAATTTCATTCACTGTTTAGCCGCTATTTATTACCTACCATGAAAACCTATCATAAAATAATCCTCACTGCCGCCATCTTGGTGCCCACTGCGTTGTGGGCGGATATTTCCCTCACTGGCTCTGGCACGGTCATCAAGTCTCAGAACTTCGACACCCTGCCTGCCCTCGCCCACCGCACCGAATTCAGTTGGCAGGATGATACCAGCATCCCCGGCTTTTTCCTCCACCGCTCCAATGCGCCTGGAGTCGCGGCTAACACAGGTAACCAAAATTTTCTCGCAGGCACCTTGAGCACCCCTGCGGAACGTCCCTATACCAGTGATGCCTCGGATCTCGCCAACGTAGCCCCTAACTACCACGGCTTCACGAGCCTGGGAAATAGCGCAGACCGGGCCCTGGGAGCCTGCCCGACTACGACTGATTCCAACACTAACTGGGCGGGCGGAGAACTCTCCATTCTTGCCATCTACACCAATAACACCTCCCAACCGTTCAATCTCACCGCCATCACCTATGACATCGAAGTCTGGCGCAATAACAATGGCGTGAATAATGAACCCTTTACCCTTTCCTACAAATTAGGCACTTCTGCCACCTTAAAATCAGACCTCGCTGCTGGCACGGCTGGCACCGCCACGCCCCTTTTTACCACGGCTCATCCAGGCTATACGGACATGGGGGCAGCCTTTACTTTCACCTACGCCCAAACGGACACCGTGTTCCCCACCACCCACACGCGGACCGGCACCCTGGGCACCCCCATCCAGATTCTTCCCGGACAATCCATCGCCCTGCGTTGGGGTAATGCCAATGAGTCGGGGACGGATGCTCAAGTGGGACTTGATAACGTGCAAATCACCTTCCAGTCCGTCGGCTGTGCCATCACTCCTGCCGTCACCAACGTGGTGCGTAATGCCAATGGCACTCCCGCATTACCGACGGATGATACCGTGGATTTTGACGTCAACGTCGTCGGCACAGGTGCCGTCGATCCCCTGGGATGGAAAATCGTCGGCGGGCCAGTGGCAGGGAACGGCACCACTTACGGCACCACCGGAGCCGCCATCAAGCACTACTCTGCCGTGCCGATCAGCAATTTCACCCCCACGGATGTCTTAACCCTCACCATTCAGGATCGCACTGGTCTAGCCACTTGTCAGGCCACCGCTTCCGTCACCGTCAGCCCTCCTCCGATCGTTTACCTCACACCCACTTCTGGCCCTATCAACATCACTTTTACCACGCCCGTCAATGGAGCTACCAGCTACGTGCGCCAGGAAACGGGGGAACTCGGCTGGACCAACGTCGGAGCCGCTACGGCATTAGTCGCCACCCAGCCATCGCCTGGCCCTAGCACCTCGAAATATTTCGATGTCAACAACAGCGTCTCTACTGAGTTCACCACTGAGGGCGTGGATGTCACTCAGGTACCGACGGTGCGGGTGAGCATTGATTTGGCCGCGTACACCACCTCCGGCACAGGCTTTGAGGAAGATGATGCCGGAGCCAATAACGACTATAGTAATATCATCATCGAGACCAGTGCGATAGGCGATTTCAGCGATACCTTGGAGGCAGGGAAATTGCTGGATGGCACCACCACCGGGACCGCACTCTTCGGCAGCATCAATGTGGAGATCACTGGCACTCCTGGCACTACAGGCACGGGCGGGATCAATTTTGGCGTCAATCCCTTTCCCTCGGACGCCTGGGTCTTCTTGAATTTTAATGGCGAATTCTCCACCGCTAGCGTCTCCAAAATCCGCCTCCGCCTCAGCCACGCCAATAACTCCGGCAGCGAGCACACCATGTTGGATAACATCAAGTTCGAATACGTGAACCCTGACAGCGATAATGATGGCCTTCTGGACGCATGGGAGTTAGGCAACTTCGGCACCCTAGCCGTCACCCCCGGTGCAGATCCAGATAAGGATGGCCTCAGCAACCTCGGAGAATTCCTCGCTGGCACCAATCCTAACGACCCCTTCTCTGTGCTCGCCCTGACCACTCATTCCGTGGTCGGTAGCAACCTCAACCTCACCTGGACCAGCGTCCTAGGGAAGAAGTATAAGGTAGAGACCTCCCCTAACCTAACGACCTGGACTACTGCGGCCAACGTCAATGCCAGCGGCGGTGCTACCACCAGCCTTACCCTGCCTTTAGGGGGCAGCCCACCGAACCGCATCTTCTGCAGAATCTCTGGAGCCCCGTAACCAAGAGCCAGAATAATCCCAAATAGCGATGATCGGCCCAGCAACACGCTGGGCCGATTTTTGTTAGCAGAACTTTCCCTGAAGCCCTGAGTCACGAAGTGCTTGGCAGCGGCCTCGCACCACCGCATCACCCCCGTTCTGCGGTAAAGATCGTGTGATCTTTCCGCCGGGCGTGAGCATGTGATTCCGTAGCCGAGATGGTCACCCGGAAGCCCGCTTTCACTAACTGCTTAGCAAAAGCTGCATCCGGGCTGGCGGACCAAAAAGCCACCCGTCCCTGCGGATGCAGCACCTGCCGAATCAACGCTAACCCCGCCGCGTGGTAGAGCCGTCCATTGCCCTGCTGCACCATCGCCATCGGGCCATTGTCCACGTCTAAAAGAATGGCATCGTAAGCGCTGGGGCCAGCCTGAGATAAGGTTTCCCAGACATCCTCCACTTTCACCTTCACGCGCGGATCGTCCAACAGGGCCCCATTTACCTCCCACAGGTATTCCCGATTCCACGCCACCACCTCAGGCAGTAATTCCGCCACGTGGACCATGGCTTGAGGAAGAACTAGCTCCAAGACTCTCCGCAAACTAAAGCCAAACCCTAGCCCGCCGATCAATACCCGTGCCGCTGCCGCTTTGGCTAGCCGAGCGCACGCCAGCTCCGCCAGCACGCCTTCAGACCGCACGGCATTCGTAGCCATCAGCGCCTGCCCATTGACCCGTAGGAAATAATCTTTCCCGCGTTGGTGCAGCGTCAGGGCCGCCCCATCCGGCGCGCGGGCCGTGGCCAGCGTGAGAAATGGCGTCATCCGAAGGTTATTTCGTATGCGCTTCGATGAACTCGAACATCAGCCGCTTGGCTTCCTCATCTGCAAAGCGCGGTCCACCGTGGCCTTGGCCGGGATACACCTTCAGCGTGGCGGACGCCCCGGCCTTCTCCAAGGCGGCTTGGAAAGATTCGCTCTGTTGCAGCGGCACCAGCGGATCTTGATCCCCATGCATTATCAGCATGGGCGCGCTGGTTTTACTCACATAAGTGATCGGACTAGCCGCTTGCGCTAAGGCAGATTTCTCAGAAACCGGACCGCCAAAGAGCCGGGCGATCACATCGTCTTTATTATCCTTCTTAATCGTCGAGCCATCCCCCCAGTGGATGAAATCCGTGGGGCCAAACCAATCCACCACACACGAGACCGCGCTGGATTGATCCAGATTCGGCCCCACCTCGAACTCCTTCGTCTCCCCCGTCACCCCTAACAGCGCCACCAGATGCCCCCCCGCACTAGCACCCCACGTGGCGATGCGGCCTTTATCAATGTGATACTCTGCGGCATGGGCACGCAGGTAACGCACCGCCGCCTTACAGTCCTGGAGCTGCGCAGGAAAGATCGCGTGTTGGCTAAAACGATAGTTGATGCTGGCCACCACCCAGCCTTTCCCTAATAAGCCCAGCGCGGGGCAATTCTCCTTACTGCCTTCCTTCCACGCTCCACCATGAATCCAGATCAGCAACGGACACGCCGCCGCCGCATTCGGCGGCACATAAATGTCCAGCTTTTGGCGCTCGTGACCATCCGGCACATAGGCCAGATCCTTGGTGATGAGCGGAGCCACAGACTCTCCTAACACCACCGTGCGGAGCAGGGAAAAACAGATCAGGGAGAGGGAAAGAAGACGATGCATAAGGCCGCCACCATGGCTGCCAGGCGCGCAGTGTCACGGGCATTTCTCCCTTGTTTCCGGGCGCGGGCGTGAGTTCCGGGGAAACTATCCTTGCGCAGCCGGGGAAGGGCAGGCAGAGGACTGGCTGTTTTTTTCCCCTCCCTCCCTATCTCCTTTCCATGCTTAGTATTAATGGTGTTTCCAAGGCCTTCGCTGGCCGCGTGCTGTTCTCTGATGTCACCCTGCAATTAAATCGCGGGGACCGACTCGGCTTGGTGGGCGCGAATGGTGCGGGCAAGACCACGCTCTTTTCCCTAATCTTAGGCGATGCCTCCCCGGACGACGGCAAGATCCTCTGGGAGCGCAACGTCACCTTCGGCTACCTGCCCCAGGAAAGCGCCCCCGTGGGGGAGCAAACCGTGCTAGAGCTAGCCATGGGTGGGGACGAGGCCGACTGGGAAATGGAGCCCAAGGCCAAGACGATTCTGCGCGGACTCGCCTTCCGGGATACTGACTTCGACCGCCCCGCGCGCACGCTTTCCGGCGGTTGGGTGATGCGCGCGCACCTCGCGCGGCTGCTGGTCATGGAGCCGGATTTGTTGTTGTTAGATGAGCCCACGAATCACTTGGATCTGGAGTCGCTGATCTGGTTCCAAGAGTATCTGAAACGCCGCTATCCTGGAGCCATTCTGATGATCTCCCACGATCGGGAATTCCTCAATTACCTCATTGATGGCGTCATCGAACTCAGCCGCCAAAAGCTGACGCGCTTCCGGGGGAACTACGATGTTTACGTGGTGGAAAAGGAAGCGCGCGAGCACCAACACGCGGCCGCCTACGAGAACCAGCAGCGGGAAATCAACAAGTTAGAAGATTTCGTGACCCGCTTCCGAGCTAAGGCCAGTAAGGCTTCCCAGGCGCAGAGTAAGTTGAAACAACTGGATAAAATTGACCGCCTGGAAGCTCCGTTAGGCTCAGAAAAAAAGGTGGCGTTCCGTTTCCCCCAGCCACCCCGCAGCGGCCAACGCGTGGGGGCGTTGAAGAACATCCACTTTGCCTACGATCAAGTGGCGGTCTATACCGGGATGGATTTCGAGATCGAGCGCGGAGAACGCACCGTGCTCGTGGGGCCGAATGGTGCTGGGAAATCCACGTTGCTGAAATTGCTCGCAGGCGTGCTGGAAGGCCAGCAAGGGACGCGGGAGTTAGGACATAATGTGAAGGTCGGCTACTTCAGCCAGTATCGGCAAGAGATGTTCAATATGAGCCGCACCGTGCTGGAGGAAGCCATGGACTTGCCAGAGCGCGTCTTCGAGCAGACTGCCCGGACCATTCTGGGAGCATTTCTCTTCCGTGGTGACGATGTCTTCAAGCCCGTGGCGGTGCTTAGCGGCGGGGAAAAGACGCGTTTGGCGTTGTGTAAAATGTTGCTCGCCCCTCCGAATTTGCTGCTCATGGACGAGCCCACCACTCACTTGGACATCGGCAGCATCGACGCGTTAGGGAGCGCCCTCCAAGACTACGAGGGCACGCTGCTCTTCATCAGTCACGATGTCTATTTCATCCGCGCCATGGCCACCAGCGTGCTCCACGTCAGTGCCGGAAAATTGACGCCCTATGCCGGTGACTACCAATACTACCTGGATAAATCCAAAGCTGGCAACGAGCGCGAAGCCCTCACGGCTGGCGAGAAACTAACCGATGCCCGGGCAGGCGAAGCCGATGCCGTAAAGGCCGCCCCGCGTGAGTCCGTCTTTAAAACCAAAGAGCAAAAACGAGCCGAAGCCGAAGCCCGCCAAGCCAAGAGCCGCCAACGTAAGGTGGTGGAGGAAAAGATCGCCAAACTAGAGCGCGATGTCGCCAAATGCGAAGAGCAACAAAAGGCCCTAGCCATCGAACTAGAGAAGCCCGAAACCTACGCCAGCGGCAGCCGCGCCATTGATCTGAATCGCCAAATGTTGACCGTGCAAAATCAGCTCGAAGCCCGCCAGTCCGACTGGGAAAAAGCCCTAGCAGAATTGGAAACGCTGCGGTAGCGCAGCAGACGTGAGGCCGCTGCGCTGCGCCCAAACTGCTACGCCGCTTCCTCCGCCACTGCTGGGGCTTCCTCCACTAAGTCCTGCTCCACGCGCAGGTTATCAATGATGAAATCCTGACGCACGGGGGTGTTTTTTCCCATGTAGAAATTCAGCATATCCTTCACGGAATGATGGTGATCAATGGTCACAGGATCTAGGCGGATGTCGGGGCCGATGAAGGCTTTGAACTCTCCAGGAGAAATTTCCCCCAGCCCTTTGAAGCGCGTGATCTCTGCCCCCTTGCCCAGTTTAGCAATGGCCTGCTGGCGTTCTTCATCGCTGTAGCAGTAGCGCGTTTCCTTCTTATTGCGGACGCGGAAGAGCGGCGTTTGCAGCACGAAGAGGTGGCCCTGGCGCACCAGATCTGGGAAGAACTGGAGGAAGAACGTGATCATCAGCAGCCGAATGTGCATGCCATCCACGTCGGCATCGGTGGCTAGGATGACCTTGTTATATTTCAACTCATCCAAGCTATCCTCGATGTTCAGCGCGTGCTGCAACAGATTGAACTCCTCATTTTCATAGACCACTTTCTTGGTTAGGCCATGCACGTTCAGCGGCTTGCCACGGAGGCTGAAGACGGCCTGGAAATTCGCATCCCGACTGCTGGTAATGCTGCCGCTAGCGCTATCGCCTTCCGTTAGGAAGAGCATGGATTTTTCCTTTTCCTTGTGGTTCGAGTCGTAATGGACGCGGCAGTCACGCAGTTTCTTGTTGTGGATCTTCGCCTTCTTGGCGCGGTCTCGGGCCAGCTTGGCCACCCCTGCTAACTCTTTGCGTTCCTTCTCGTTGTTGGTGATTTTCTCCAACCAATTTTCCGCCACCGCCTTGTTCTTATGCAGAAAGGCGTCCAGCTCTTTGCCCAGGAAATTCCCCACAAACGTCCGCACCGTGCCGCCGCCGGGCTCCATCTCGTGGCCAGTCAGTTTGATCTTCGTTTGGTTCTCAAACTGCGGATCTTGCACCCGGATGGCGATGGCTCCCACAATGCCTTGACGCACATCAGAAGGATCGAACTCCTTTTTGAAATGCTCCCGCGCCACCTTCACTAACGCCTCCCGAAAGGCCGCCAAATGCGTCCCCCCTTGCGTCGTCCATTGCCCATTTACAAAGGTGAAAATGTCCTCGCCCGTCTGGTGCGTGTGCGTGAACGCCACCTCAATATCCGTGCCTTTTAAATGCACGATGGGGTAGAGCGGATCTTCCGTTAAATTCTCCCGCAGCAGGTCCGCCAAGCCGTCCTTGGAGCGGAAGTTCGTGCCATTGAACGTGATCGTGAGGCCAGTATTCAGATACGAATAGTAGCGGAACATGCGCGTGAGGATCTCGGAATCGAACTTGTATTTGGGATCGAACAACCGAGGCGCTCCCTCCGGCGTGAAGGCCACGCGGGTGCCGTTAGGCTCGGTGCATTTGCTGGGCTTGTCTTGGCGCACCGTCACCTTCCCCTGCGCGAAGGTCATGGCCATGGTCTGATTTTCCCGATACGCCTGAATTTCAAAATGAGAACTGAGCGCATTTACCGCCTTCAAACCCACGCCATTGAGTCCCACGGACTTTTGGAAAGCCTTGGAATCATACTTCCCGCCGGTGTTGATGATGGCCGCACAATCGTAAAGTTTCCCTAACGGGATGCCGCGTCCGAAGTCACGCACCTCTAGGCGCTTGTCCTCCATGGTGACCTTAATCTGCTTGCCATAGCCCATCACAAATTCGTCGATCGAGTTATCAATGGCCTCCTTCACCAGGATGTAAAGGCCATCGTCGGAGGACGAGCCATCGCCCAGTTTGCCGATATACATCGTAGGGCGCAGGCGGATGTGGTCCACCCAGTCGAGGGATTTGATAGAGTCTTCGTCGTAACCGTGGTCGGGAGTGCTCATGGGGGTCTGGAGGAACGGGGGTTGGTGGTGAGGAGGCGCAGAGGGAACCGAAATTCATCCGCCATGCAAGGCGAATGACGCCGGGGCAGAAGTCCTGAATCTTCAGGCCGCCCAGCGTAGAGTCGATCCGACTGGGGCACCCGCAACGCTACCGAGGAATCCTCGGCAGCTCAAGGAAAGCATGGAAGAGCGGGCTCTCGATACCCTCGTCCCACGATTTTCGGAGGCCCCGCAACTCAACGGCTAGGCGGATGCCCAACTCTCAGTGCGGCCATCATTTCTCTAGTCAACAAAACGCCACCGCCCCCTTCAACGCCTCTGGAACACGGCCATCGTCTGCGGCGTGTGCCGGAATTCCTTCACCATTCTGAAATACCGATTCAATTCCGATGCCCTCCGTAGATAGCGCTCACGGCTAAAGTAATCGTGGAAAAACAACCACGCTCTCGGTTTCATCACCG
>JAYVOP010000002.1:0-2955 GCA_043757865.1 Verrucomicrobiales bacterium
AGCGCCTGCTGGAGCGCTGTTTCAAAGTCGTCTCGCAGGGGGCTGGAATCAGCCACCAGAGCTAATTCTGCCGCCTGCCCCAGGCCTACGATGGCGGCCACATTTTCCGTCCCGGCCCGGCGGCCTTGTTCCTGGCCGCCGCCTAAGAGCCACGGTTCATAGCCGCTGCGGCGGTTCACATACAGCGCCCCGAGGCCCTTGGGGCCGTGCACTTTATGCCCGCTGAGCGCCAACGTATGCACGGAGGTATCGTGCAAGGAAATGGGCCATTTCCCCACTGCCTGCACGGCATCCGTGTGGAAAAGCACATCGTGCGCAGCGGCTAGGGCGGCGGCTTCCACCACGGGATGCACCACGCCGGTCTCATTGTTCGCCCACATCAACGTCACCAACGCCGTATCTGGGCGGATGGCGGCGGCTAGCTCGTCGAGCGAGATTTCCCCCTGCGCATTCACTGGCAGCCGCGTCAGTTCATAGCCGCTGTGAGCCTCTAGCCTCGCCAGCGGAGCCAGGATGGCAGCGTGTTCCGTGGCTGCGGTGATGAGATGTTTCCGCTGCGGAAAGAGCTGCGTGGCAGAGTGGATGGCGGCATGATTCGCCTCCGTGCCGCCGCTGGTAAAAATGATCTCCGCAGGCTGGCAACCGAGCAGCGTGGCCACTTGCGCCCGGGCGTGTTCCAGGGCGCGTTGGGCCTCCCGGGCGGCGGCAGAGCCACTGCTGGGATTGGCAAAGTGGGTCTCCAGCCATGGCCGCAGAGCCGTCCAGACGCGGGGGTCCAGCGGGGTGGTGGCGTTGTTATCGAGGTAGATCATGGACGTGCTAGGGAAACGGAGCGGACATGCGGGTTTGACGCCTGCCCCGGCCACCTTTAACACTGGCCGCTAAATTGCCACCACGAAATGAAAACTCCCTGCCTCACCTTGCTCACTGCCATGCTCATGTCCTCGCTTGCCCCAGCCTCCACTTGTTATGTTTACATCGGATCTTACACCAAAGCCCCAGAAGAAGGCATCTCGTGCCTGAAGTTCGATGAGGCCACGGGCCACGTGGAGAACCTGGGCTTCGTGGCCGCTGCGCCTAACCCTACTTTCCTAACCGTGGATGCCGCTGGAGAATTTCTTTATGCCATCCACGAGCGGAATCCCGGCTCCATTGCCGCCTATAAAATTGACCGCAGCACGGGCCAGCTCACCTTCCTCAACAGCGAAGGCACGCAGGGCAATGGTCCGTGCCATGTCTGCGTGGATCACGCGCGGAAGAACTTGCTAGCGGCTAACTACGCCAGTGGCAGCGTGTGCTGTCTGCCCATCAAAGCGGACGGCAGTCTGGCCCCGGCTAGTTCCTTTATTCAGCACGTGGGCAAAGGCCCGCACGCCAGCCGCCAAGAAGGCCCGCACGCCCATGGAGTGTATCTGAGCCCGGATGAAAAGTTCGCTTTAGTAGCGGACCTGGGCACGGATGAAATCAAAGTTTATCGCTTCGATGCCGCCAAAGGTTTGCTCACCCCGCACGATCCGCCGTCCGTCCACACCGCCCCAGGAGCTGGCCCACGGCACGGCACCTTTAGCCCAGATGGCAGTAAATTTTACATCATCAACGAGCTGGATAACACCATCACCACTTTCGCCTGGGAGGCAGCGAAAGGCACCCTAACCACGCTGGAAAGCGTGCCCACCCTAACGGCCCCCGTGGCAGATAACACCACCGCAGAGATCGCCTTTCACCCGAACCACCATGTGCTCTATGGCTCGAACCGTGGGGAGAACACCATCGTGCGCTATGCCGTGGATGCCGCGGGGAAACTGAAATTAGAAGACGCCATCAGCACCACGGGCCCGGCTCCGCGCCATTTTGCAGTGCATCCGAATGGGAAATGGATGCTCGCGGGGAATCAAACTGCCGAGACGTTAGTGACCTATGCGGTGGACCCGGAATCTGGCAAGCTGACCCAGCACGGCCAGTCCATGGCGCTGCGTTCCCCGGTGTGCATGGTGTTTCTGCGCGTCCCCTAACCCGTGCGCAGCGCAGCATGACGGTAGCCTGTTATTGCCATGATTTCCTGAAGGCGGACATGCAGCATGTCTATCGCCAGATTGTGTCCATGCAGCGCTGGCGGCCCGTGGTGATCTGTCAAAAGCGGGAGCACGCAGAGGCCTTTCCTTTTTCTCCTAAGAGCACCTCCGTGCTGCCGAAGCCGCCTTGGCGTTGGCTGCGGCGGCTATGGTATCGGCATGTGAAGCAGGTCCCCTTGCAGATCAGCACCACGCGGGTGATCGAGATTTTAACGGAGATCTATCGTTACGATGCGGACGTGTGCCACGTGTTTTTTGGCAACATCGCCATCCAACTCCTGCCGCTGCTCCAGACGTGTCCGCGGCCCGTGGTGGTCTCCTTCCATGGCGCGGATGTGGGCGTGGACGTGAGCCAGCCCGCGCTGCGGGAGCGGCTGCAAAGCGTGTTCCAGCACGCGGCATTGGTGTTAGGGAGATCGGACTCGCTGCTGGAGGGCTTGCGGGCGCTGGGTTGCCCGGCGGAGAAATTACGCCTCCAACGCACTGGCGTGCCGCTCAACGAATGGCCGTTGCAAGAGCGTCCGTGGCCCACGGATGGCCGCTGGGAGTTCCTCCAGGCGTGTCGGCTGGTGCCTAAGAAAGGCCTGCGCACTACGCTCAGCGCGTTTCGTCAGATCTTGGTAAAATTTCCTAACGCACACCTCACGCTGGCAGGCGATGGCCCGCTGCGCTCGGAAATCGAGCGCCTAGCGGAGGACTGGGGGATTAGGGATCGGGTGACGCTAACGGGTTTTTTAAATCAAGCGGAGCTGCGCGCTGCCGTAGCCGCCGCGCATTGGTTCTTTCACCCCAGTGAGACACCCGCCGATGGGAATCGTGAGGGCGTGCCGAATGCGATGCTAGAGGCCATGGCCACGGGCCTGCCAGTGCTGGCCACGCACCA
>JAYVOP010000003.1:0-37637 GCA_043757865.1 Verrucomicrobiales bacterium
GAAGTCCCCCGCTCCGCTGGGCACTATGCTTTTGCCTACGATGCACGCACGCGGCGCGTCCGGCGGTCACAAGCTGGCAAGCCCGGCGTCATCCTCAGCTTCGCAGGCGGCTTAAGCGTGCAAGAGTATTTTACCAAGGAGTCGGGGCGGCCCGCCCCGACTAGCAATTCCTCTAGCTCTGACTCTGATTCAATCTCTAGCCTCGGTAGCAGCAGTGATTCGTCATCCGATAGCAGCAGCAATTCCGACCCCGACACGTTGCCCGGCCCAGACGTAGAATACATCCGAGGCAGCGACTACGGCGGCGGCATCGGCGGCATTTTATACAGCATCCGCAAAGTGACCGTGGACGGCCAGTCCGTGCGCGTGGCCAGCCTAGACCACTATAATGCCCGGGGAGACGTCATCGCCAAAAGCACTGCCGATCCTACTGCCGACGTAACGTGGATGGCCGCTTACCTAGCCTTCGGCACCCGCCCCCAAGAAAAAGGCACCAACCCCGATCCCCACCGCGCCAACACCAAGGAAGAAGACGGCACTGGCCTGCTGAATGAAGGCCATCGGTATCGGTGTCTAGAGACGGGAATGTTTATCACACGCGATCCCGCAGGCTTCATAGACGGGCCGAATCTGTATGCCTATGTGAAGCAGAATCCGTGGAGTGCCTTTGATCCACATGGGCTGGATGAGGTGCCATTAGCCAAGCCAGCACAAGAAAATGCCCCCGAAACCAAAATATATAGCAGCTATTCCGAGGGACGAGCACAGATGGCAACCACCACGTTAGGCCAAAAAATGAATTCTGTTATGGCAAATGCTCATCAGCGTGTGACTTGGAGAATGGATACAGAGTCTGAGGGGCCCGCAAATACAGGAAAGGGTGCAACTGGTCCAGTGATCACTCTTACAAGGTCATCCAAAGCAGATACCGTCGTCCACGAAGCAGGGCATGCGGTAGAGCAGATTGCGAACGCCAAGCCTGCAGGGGCATTAACCGCCTCCCAAGAAGGCGCGGTAAAGTCGGCTAAGGAAGTGCTAGCCATGGTCACAGACGAGCGAGACACAC
The DNA here is from genome assembly GCA_043757865.1 of Verrucomicrobiales bacterium. GTDB lineage: Bacteria > Verrucomicrobiota > Verrucomicrobiia > Verrucomicrobiales > V1-33 > JAGNEJ01. The sequence continues at coordinate 1,067 of JAYVOP010000003.1, forward strand.
AGATAAAGGATAGCAATGGATTCCCGCAACCCGGTGCATCGGTAGAATTAAGAGCGCAAAGAATCCGCAATATTGTGCAAACAGAGGCCTTACTCAATAAGATTACTGATCCTGCTGAAAGGGAACGGGTATTAACGACCGTAAAGGCAGCGCTAAGCTCGGATAGCCTTGCTGGAACGAAATACAAAAATTTGAATTTAGGGCCAGCCGAGCATGAAATTATGCAAAAGATGCAACACGGTTATGCTCAGAACAACAGTTACTTAAAATTGCCCGCAGGGTCACAGTTAGGAAAATATCCAGCTACCGAACCCGCGAAGGTTCCGCAAGCGAAAGAAAAGGAGGGAAAATGAGAATATTTAACAGAATGCCACGAATCTGGATAGCTTGCATATTCGCAGGCAGCGGAACTTCTTGCCATTTAGATGATTACAACAATCGTAACCATATAACCAAATTTAGCACGAAGGCAAATTACAGCAGTAATCGAACTATCTTTGTGGATGATCTACCCAAAATTGACACCAACTTAACGGAGCAGGACAAAAAGGAAGTGAACCGCTTTTCGAATCAAAAGCTTCCGATGATTAAAACAAATTCGATTTCACCAATGGCCCTAGCGGATCTCATGGAGAAGAGATTTCAACAGTCGGGGGCTCCGAGGATCTCCTTCTTGATAGCCGATGCGGACGAAATTGACGAGCTGAAGGTGCCGCGTGATTTTGAAGATTACCGCAAAAGGATGGGGGCCTTTTTTCCAGACAAAAAAGGAGAGTATGATCCTTACTTTCTCCTGCAGTCCATCCTACCGAATTACTCGTTTTTTTGGATCGGAAAAACACTGATTATTTCCCGATTCGTCGGAGCCGATTGATCAACGAGATATTAGGCGTCATATGAGACCTTTTACGCACATAACAACTTATCACGCACAGCCAGACAGGGCCGTGGCCGATCCTCAGTCCTCCACTGCATCAGACAGTAGTGGAAGTTCCAGTAGCAGCGGCTCAGCCCCGGACACCCTCCCCGGCCCAGACGTAGAATACATCCGTGGCAGTGATTACGGCGGCGGCATCGGCGGCATTTTATATAGCATCCGCAAAACCACCGTGGACGGCCAGTCCGTGCGCCTCGCCAGCCTGGACCACTATAATGCCCGGGGAGACGTCATTGCCAAAAGCACCGCGGACGCAGCCAGCGATGTCACTTGGATGGCCGCCTACCTAGCCTACGGCACCCGCCCCCAAGAAAAAGGCACCAACCCCGAGCCGCATTGAGCCAACACCAGGGAAGATAACCATGACTCCCCCGCACCCTGCTCCCCCTAATGCGGAGGTTCTTCCTGCCACGCGCCTAGCCGCCTTCTGGCACGTCTGGGCGGTCCATCATTGGCGGGAGATTGTCACCACCCAAGCCCGTCTCCTGGCAGGATTCCCAGGGGAAATCCACGTCAGCTTCATCGGTTCCGAGCGGGATTCCCACCTCCTCCTCTGGCTGGCGCAGTGGCACCGCCTGGACCTCAGGATCGCCACCCGCACGGAAGATCCTAAGGTCTATGAATCCCCCGCGCTGCGGCTGCTGGAGGCTCACTGTAACGCCAACCCGGAGGGCTTCACGCTCTATTTCCACAGCAAGGGCGTAAGCAAGCCTAACGAGGAGGCGGCATTTTTTTGGCGCGGCCTGATGAACCATTATATGCTCACGGAATGGCCTCGCTGCGTTGCCGATCTAGCTACACACGATGTCGTCTGCACGGTTTGGGTCGCCTTCGGACGCAACGGCCAGTGCTCCCACAGCCAAGGGAATTTCTTCTGGGTGCGGAATGATTACATTCCCACCCTCTGGCCGTTCCCCTCCTACTTTGCGGACCCCTGGTTTAACTGGCGCGGTTGGGGCGCAGACGGCAAACGCCTCGGCTGTGAGTTCTGGATCGGCTCCCACAATGACACCCCGCGCGCCCAGCCACGCCGTATCGCCAGCCGCGTGCCTTTCCGCCTCCTGGGCAATAATCCGTTCAGCCAATATCCCCACGATCAAAAACACCTCGCCATCCATTCCTTATGACTCCTTCCGTCATTATCTGTGTGAGGCTGCCAGTGGCGTTTTTTGGGGGGGAGATGAATGAACTCATGATTAGAAATCTTTAAAAAAATAACAATATGGCACACATAACTAACAATCGAATGGATGTCGTCTGGATGCTGGGGACGGGCAGCCGGGACGATGATTATGAAGTGAGGCTGAGTCTGCGAAGTTTTGCGCAGAATTATGCGTGTGAAGGGGCGCGGTTCTGGGTCATAGGGCACATCCCGCACTGGCTGGATCAGAACGCGGTGCGGTGCATCCCGTATGATGATCCGTATCGGCATAACAAGGATGCCAATCTGTTGCGCAAGGCATTTCGGATGGCGCATGAAGCGGAGTTGAGCGATCCGTTTATCCTCTGCAGTGATGACCATCTGCTGCTCAAGAGTAGCCGCCCGGAGGACTTCGGCTGGTGGCACTGTGGGGTGCCTGGGCATCCGGAGAATGGGTGGCGCGAGCGGGTGGACCACTCGCTGAACCTGATGCGGGAACGGGGCATCCGCGAGCCCGTGAGTTGGGAGGGACACATACCCTATGTGTTGAAAAAAGAATGGCTACTCAAGGTGGAACGGGAACTGCCGTGGGAGGATAACGTGACGATTTTCACCACTATCTTGAACTATGCTGGCGTGTCCACTGCTCCAGAACAACACATCAATAACCAAAGAATCCGTGGCTGGCTAGGAGAGGGATTGAGTGCGGAGGCTTTGGCTAGCAAGACGCGGCCGGCTAACAATCAATTTCTCACATTGGATGGAGGCTCGTTGAAAAGTGAATTGATCTGCCAGAGGCTCAGGGAGATCTATCCGCAGCCGAGACACTGGGAGATGGATGCGGGGCAAGCGTTAGGAGGCTGTGTGGTGGAGGCGGATGCTAGCCCGCAGATGGCAGAGGCGCGGGCTCCCCTCACCATTAGGGCGGTGGCCCGTGTGGCTGCGCCTATTCCCTCGGACACCTCGCTTTCAAAATCAGCGACAGCGGACTGCCTGCATTACTGCATTGCGTTCAGTCGTCCGGAGGAAATGGCTTATCGGTGGCAGGCAGTCATCTGGCTCAAGAGCCTAGTGGACATAGGTCGGTGGGCGGGGCGGATCGTAGTCTTTACCAATGATCCTGAGCACCCGCTGCGCAAGGCATTGCCAGCACATGTGGCGGAACGGGTGGAGGAGATCATCATTGATTTCGATGATTTCAGTGTGGGCAAGGATGGTAAGCTGCCGAGTTGCCGATGGAGGATGGAAGCCCCGGCGTATCTGAAAGAGCATCTGGCCCGCACGCGGCTGACGTTTTATAACGATACGGACTGTGTATGCCGGAGACCGCTGGACCCGCTATTTGTAGCGGGCCCGGACTCAATGATGCCTGTGCTGCGGGCTCCCGGGGTGTTCCATCGGAACCGCTATCGTGGGACGTGGTTTGGGGCGCATTTCATGGAGCCGCATCATAGAGCCCATGCGGAGCATTCCCGTGGAGTGCAGGGAGGAAGCGTGATCTCTAGCAGCGCGCAGTATGCTACCTTATGCGAACTGTGGGCCGCAGTGGATGTCATGCCTGGACGCCCTGGACTGATGGCCACGGATCAATCCTCCCTGAATCTACTAGCAACCCAATGTGAACTGGGGGAACTGCCGTGGAAATTTACCCTTCTGCCATGGCAACAAATCACCTGCCCGCAGGATCAACGCCGACACGACCCTGCGGGCGTGGACCAAGCCTACATCTGGCATTGGTGGGGATTGCGTGGTCAGACGAACCGGGTGATCGAAGCCAAGGCGGAATACGAGCGGCGGCTGCGGCAGCCGTTGGTGGAAGCTATTTCCCCCGCGGTGATAGCGGTGATAGCGGCATAGTGGCTAGGCTGGTGGGTTGAAGATAGGAGGCCTCCGCGCATTTCAGGCTGAGCTAGGTTAGGCAGCAGCCTTCGTTGGCAAAGCGATTCTACCCGCCAAACAAAACGCACCTAGCCGTGGTGGGCTAGGTGCGGGAAAGTCTTATCTAACTAGGTTTCCTATGATCCGTCGTTGCCGATGGCTTCGACTGGGCAGCCTGCGAGAGCTTCTTCACAGGCGGCGGTTTCCTCAGCGGATTCGGGCTGTTTAAAGACGTAGGAATAGCCCGCGTCATCGTGACGGGTGAAGTTCTTGGGGGCGGTCTCCCGGCAGAGATCGCAGTCGATGCATTGGTCATCGACGAAGTAGGTGCCGGAGATGTTTTCGGAGTTCTTGTTGGAGAAATCAGCCATAAAAATTAAGTTAGTTGTGGGGTAATGGGCCGGATTAATATGGCCCGGTTCTTTTCTTGCAATGGCTTTTTTCCCCTTGCAGACTCCGGGCGCAGTCGGGTGGCGGGAAATGCCTTCAACACTCTCCATTTCTCGCTTGTCTATGCCTTCACCTTACCTCACTGCTACCGCCACCTTTCCATTCGTATGAGCAAATCCCGCCGTCCCCCACCCATTGCTAATCCCAAGAACCCGCTCGCCCCGGCACTGGCCGAGCCCCCGCTATCCTTATTTGAAACGGAGGAAATGGCACCTGTTAGCGATGTGCCCACTGAGGAGGCTCCGGCCCCTGCCCCTGCCCAAGTGGAGTCACCCGCCACGGATGAGGTGGAGGATGACGAACCCCTAGACCTGCAAGTCCAGGCGCGGAAGACGCGGGATCGGCTGCGGCGGGAAGAGGAATCCCTAGCTGAGACGCAGCCAGTGGTCAGCAATCCCAAGCTGGAGCGCATTGGCCGCATCGCTGCGCTGATCTTAGTGCCGTTAGTGTTCGTAGGGATTTTCTACACCCTATTAAACAAGCGCCCCATCGTGGACGTGCAGGCAGTGAATGCCCGGCCAACTTTACCCATCACGGGCCAGCTTTTACAGATCCCCGAGGTGACTACTGGCTGGCGAGAGCGCACGGAGGGGGACCGCGTGAGCCCGGAGGCCCGCTTGCTGAGCCGCGCGCAGATCTATCCTACCAAGCTGCCAGAGCTGCATTTAAAAGTCAGCACCAAGGCTGCCAGCGCCTTCCTGCGCATCCTGTTTATTAATAGCGAGGGAAAGATCGCTGGGGATGCTAAGGTGGTGAAGATCCAGGACGGTAAGATTCAAGCCCCTGGTGGCACCGGGGATCACCTCCTCAATGACCAAGAGTGCGCCATCGCTGCCACCACGGGATTGCAAACAGACTATCATCTTTCCGACTACCTCCGGAGCACCCAGCCCCGCTGGAAAGTAGAGATCAGCGAAAGCTCTAACTACCAAGCCAAAGGCGACGAATGGCGACTGCTGGACACCTTCGCCATTGCCGATGTCCGTCTCTAACTCTGCCTCTTGCTCCTACTCCTGCCTCCAACGTCGGCTCCTATTCCCCATTCTCATTCTTCCTCCCACTCTCAACTGTGAACGACACCGCTCCCCCCCCCACTCTCACCCCACTCCTCCCACGCGAGGGCTGGCATGTGCAGCATCTGTTCTATCACCTCGAACACGCCCAATGGGACGTGCTGACGAACGAGGAAAAGATCCGCGCCAAAACGAAACTCACCCAACTGATCCAGGACATCCGCGCGCATCCGCAGACGCAATTACTAACCTTCAGCGTCCTCACGCCTAAGGCGGACCTCGCCTTTATGCTGCTGACGCCGGATCTGCAAGATGCCAATCAATTCGAGAAAGAACTTAGCCTCGCGTTAGGGCCAGACGTGCTCACGCCAGTCTATTGCTATCTTTCCATGACGGAATGGACGGAATACACCACCCAGCCAGAGGAACAGGCGGCTAAGATCACAGCAGAGAAAGGCCTAGCCGCTGGCACTCCAGAGCATGATGCGGAAATGGAGGTCTTTCAAAAGCACCAGGATTCCTACTACCAAGCGCGCCTTTATCCTAACATGCCGGACTGGCCCGTGTTCTGTTTCTATCCCATGTCCAAACGACGCAATGATGGCAATAACTGGTTCGCTCACGACTTCGCCACCCGTCGGAAACTCATGGCCAGCCATGCCACCACGGGCCGCCGTTGGGCGGGGAAAGTGCGCCAGCTCATCACTGGCTCCACGGGCCTGGATGAGCATGAATGGGGCGTGACGTTGTTCTCTCATCACACTTCCGATATCAAAGGCATCGTCTATGAAATGCGTTTTGATGAAGTCAGTGCGAAGTATGCAGAGTTCGGAGATTTCTACATCGGCATTCAGTTGCCGTTGGATGAACTTTTCCGCCGCGTGGCGCTCTAGGATCAAGCACCGTGGCTCCAAGCTAAACGCTAGCTGCGTCCTCTCACTGAGGGGGGAATGAGACGTGCTGGATGCCTAGCTGCGCATCCAGTCCGCGTCGAGTCCGCCGCCGGCCAAACCGCGTCCCCTGTGCAACTAGGAGCGCACTGAAATCATCACCTGCTGCCGCTTTACAGAAACTTCACATCTTTGTCGAGTTAGTATTGTCAGATTTTCCCCAGCCTCTTAAAAAGGAGGTATGTCTGCTCCAATTATTCCTTCCAATACCTCCCTCCCTAACGCGCTTCCCGCATCTGGGGCTCCACGCCTTTTCCTCTGGGCGTTAGTGTCCGCGCTAGCGGGATTCCTCTTTGGCTTTGATACCGTGGTCATTTCTGGCGCGGAGAAAACCATTGAATCCCTCTGGCAACTCAGCCCGCAAATGCATGGCTGGGCCATGAGTTCTGCACTGTGGGGCATGGTGTTGGGATCCCTAATTGGAGGCTGGCCCACGGATCATTGGGGCCGGAAACGCACGTTGCTTTCCATTGGTATTTTGTTTCTCGTCGGCTCGCTGTGGTCGGCGGCGGCTAACGATGTCTATGCGTTTATGAGCGCACGATTTGTCGGTGGGATTGCGGTGGGGATTTCCACGGTAGCGGCTCCATTGTATATCTCAGAAATTTCGCCCCCAGGCCGTCGAGGGCGCTTGGCGGGGATGTTTCAGTTTAATATTGTCTTCGGGATCGTGGTGGCGTTCTTTTCTAATTACCTGCTAGAAGGCATCGGGGAAAATGCGTGGCGCTGGATGTTAGGCATCATGGCCATTCCCTCGACGCTCTATTCGCTAGCATGTTTCATCATCCCGGAAAGTCCGCGTTGGCTGCTGGCGCGGAAAGGAGACCGGGCGCAAGGGATTGCGGTCTTGAAACTGATCGATCCTGGTGCCTCCGCTGCGGTGATTGAGGAACGCGCCTCTGCGCTCAGTGCTTCACCTGTGGCTGGTGCGGATGCGCGTGGGTTCTGGAGCGGGAAATTTAAGAAGCCCATTAGGATCGCATTTTTCGTGGCCTTCTTTAACCAACTTTCGGGCATCAATGCCATCCTCTATTTCGCTCCGCGCATCTTCGGCATGACGGGATCAGAAAATGCGCTGGCACAGTCCATCGGGATTGGGATTACGAATCTGATCTTCACGTTTGTGGGGCTGTATTTGATTGATCGGCTGGGGCGTCGGGTGCTGTTGTATTGGGGCTCGTTTGGCTACATTATTTCTCTGGGATTGTGTGCCTGGGCGTTCACGCATTGGGCGGCTCCCTTTAAAGTGGGGGCGCGGGCGGTGGAGTTGAAAGAGACGGCTGGGAAATTCGCTAACGCCACTCCGCAGCGGCTAGTGCAGTTACAGGAAACCATGGCCAAACAAAAGTCTGCGCTGGCAGAGGCCACGCAGGATGCAGCGGCTGGGACCACGCCTGTAAGCTTTGCGGCGGACGTTACGCCAGAGGCTGTGAAGGGCATGGCATCGAATGTGCTGAAGCAATCGTCTCAGGCAGCGGGGAATGGCGGATTGGTGGTGTTGATCTTTATCTTCGCGTTCATAGCGTCGCACGCCATCGGCCAGGGAGCCGTGATCTGGGTGCTGATCTCGGAGATTTTCCCAGATAAATATCGCGCTACGGGGCAGGCGTTAGGGAGCTTTACGCACTGGATCTTTGCCGCGCTCCTGACTTATTTCTTTCCCGTGATGATCAATGCGTTTCCACCGCAGTATGTCTTCATGCTCTTCTGCGGCATGATGGTGCTGCAACTGCTGTGGGTGAAGCTGATGGTGCCTGAAACTAAGGGCGTGCCGCTAGAAGAAATCCAAAAACAACTAGGAATCTCAGCATGAAAGCACTTCTGATCCCCGGAATTTTGTGGGCTAGTAAACAGGCGAGACGCCCGTTCTCCAGATCAGGCGGGAGGACTAAGCTCCGTGCCTGGGCTCCGCTCGTGCTGGCGTTCACGCTGGGTTGCGCCAACGCAGAACCATGGCGGCCGCAGTTCCATTTTACGCCAGAGAAAAACTGGCTGAATGACCCTAACGGGATGTATTTTCAAGATGGCGAATGGCATCTTTTTTATCAATACAATCCCTTCGGAGATAAATGGGGCCACATGAGCTGGGGCCATGCGGTGAGCACGGATCTGCTGCACTGGAAGCACCTGCCGCTGGCCTTGGCGGAGGAGGAAGGAAAGATGGTTTTCTCTGGCAGTGCGGTGGTGGATGCAAAAAATACGTCCGGCTTTGGTAAAGACGGGCATGGTCCGGTGGTGGCCATTTACACGGCCCACACGGAGACGAACCAAGCCCAAGCTGTGGCTTACAGCAACGATGCCGGGCGGACGTGGACGAAGTATGCGGGCAACCCGGTGCTGGACCTTGGCGAGAAAGATTTCCGTGATCCCAAAGTCCGTTGGCACGAGGGCACGCAGCAATGGATCATGACCGTGGCGTGGCCGCAGCATCATCAAGTGCGCTTTTATAGTTCGCCTGATTTAAAGAAATGGACCCACCTCAGCGACTTCGGCCCGGCGGGTTCCGTGGTGGGCATCTGGGAATGTCCTGACCTCTTTCCACTGCCGAATCCAGGCGGCGGAACGAAGTGGGTGCTTATCATAAACGTAGGCCAAGGCGGCCCAGCAGGAGGTTCCGGGACGCAATATTTCCTAGGAAATTTCGATGGCACAAAGTTCACTAACGACGGCCCGGAAGCTCCCCGTTGGGTGGATCACGGCCCGGATTTTTATGCGGGAGTGACCTGGAGTGGCCATCCCGCAGGTGATGATCGCACCATCTTGCTAGGCTGGATGAGCAACTGGCAATACGCCAATGAGGCCCCCACCAATCCGTGGCGCAGCGGCATGAGCCTGCCGCGCGAACTAACCCTGAGCGGCAGCAAAGACACCTTAGCGCTGGCCCAAACTCCCGTGCGGGAAATGGCCGCGCTGGGCAGTCCCACGGTGGAATTCAAGGGCGGCAGCGTGGCCGCAGCCAATGAATTTCTCGCCAAATCCGCAGTGCCAGGAGACGCGCTGGACTTGACGCTCATGCTCTCAGGGGCGGCTCGCATTGAGGTGCTAGCAGATGACTCCCACGCCACGCGGATCAGCATCGATCCAGCCAAGGGCCAGTTCAGCCTGGACCGCACCAAGTCTGGAAAAATAGATTTCCATGAGAAATTCCCGCTCATCGCCACTGCGCCACTGACAGCTAGTGCTGAGGGCCGCGTCACGCTGCGGATCGTGATTGATGCTGGCTCCGTGGAGGTCTTTGCCTCCGAGGGCCGCACCGTGCTTTCCTCCCTCATCTTTGCCCCACCGACTGCGCGGGCCGTCCGTATTGCCGATGCGGAGGGCGTGCACCAGATCCGCGTGCGAACTCTAGCCAAATAAGTTCTCCACCAAAAACCATCCCGTCCCTAACAACGACAAGCCACACCTGAAAATACCACGATAAACTCGAAATTGACTCATCACCACCTGCGCCTTAGCGCTGCCCATGGCGGCTACTGCCCTGCCTTCACCTGGGATACAGGTGGTGATGGCGTGAACTGGGAAGATGCGAATAACTGGATTGCCAGATGGGCTCGTAGAACTAGCTTAGTATCTTCCTCACCCGCCTTGAGTCCAAGGAGGGTTTAGTTCTTGCCAAGCCCACAGCCAACAGGTAGTGGAATTCCCTATTCCTGCCCCTCCCTCTCTGTTCGCTCTTTCTGCCACTACCCTTCATGATCGAAACCCAGCACCTCACCAAACAATTCGTCGGACGCAATGTCGTCGATGATGTTAGCTTTGAACTTCAGAAGGGGGAGATCGTGGGCTTTCTGGGGCCGAACGGAGCGGGTAAGACGACCACCATGCGAATGTTGACGGGCTATCTGCCAGCCACGGCAGGCAGCGTGAAAGTGGCGGGCTATGACATCTTTACAGACTCGCTCAAGGCGCGACGGGAGATCGGCTATATGCCGGAGTCCGTTCCCCTCTACGACGACATGCGGGTGCGGGAATACCTGACCTTTCGTGCCAAACTCAAGGGCCTGCGGGGCAAGGGGGTAACAGATAATGTGAACCGCGTGGTGGATCTCACCTCGTTAGGAGAGGTGCGCGCGAAGCTCATTGGAACTTTGTCCAAAGGCTTCCGGCAGCGCGTGGGACTGGCGGATGCGTTGGTTCATAAGCCCGCCTTGCTGATCCTTGATGAGCCCACCAACGGTCTGGACCCCAATCAAACGCGCCAAGTCCGCACCCTCATCGGTCAGTTAGGGAAGGAGCACACCATCCTCATTTCCACGCACCTGCTCAACGAAGTGGAAATGATCTGTGGCCGCGTCATCATCATTGATAAAGGCAAGGTGAAGGCGGACGACAAGCCGGAGCAACTGATCCAACAACTCCGCGCCAGCGGGGCGCTGCGGCTGGAGATTAAAGCGGATGCGGAGTCGTCCCAAGAGAAAATTTCCGCCCTAGCCGGAGTGAGGCGAGCCGCCCGCGAGCTACTGCCGGACGGCTGGCTGCTCTACCAAATCAAAGTGGACCCTGGTGCAGATGTGCGGGAGGCGCTGCATGATCTGGCCAAAGTCCAGCAATGGCCGCTGCGGGAGCTATCCCTGCGCGGGGTGACGCTGGAGGATGTCTTTGTCGAACTCACTCAACGCGAGGGATAAACCTATTTTATAAATTTTTATGCGCACATTCCTCATCCTCCTCGGTAAAGAACTCCGGGGCTTCTTCCTCAGCCCGGTGGCTTACATCGTGCTGGCTTTATTTATGGTTATCAGTGGATTCTCCTTCTCGCAGGCGATCACCCTGCTGCGGGAGAAACCGAGTGAGATGTCCATCGTGCAATGGACGTTCTATCCCCGCTGGTTCTTCTTTTACTTCTTCTTTCTCTTCCCGCTTATCACCATGCGATTGTTCGCAGAAGAGCAAAAGCTGGGCACGCTGGAATCCTTACTCACGGCTCCCGTGCGCACCGTGCACGTGCTGCTGGCCAAGTATGTTTCCGCCGTAATCTTTTACTGCGTGCTGTGGTTGCCTAACTTGCTCTACATGGGCATCCTGCACTGGGTATCCGATGGCCGCGCAGAGATCCCGCAAGGACCGTTGTTCGGCAGCTATCTCATCATTTTCCTGAGCGGCTTATTTCATATTGCGATTGGCTGTTTGGCGTCCGCATTGACGCGGAATCAGATCGTAGCGGCGATCATTTGCTTTACGATGATTCTCCTCCACTTCCTGCTAGGAATGTTCCTGCTCTTAATGGCGGATAACTATCCAGTGCAAATGACGGATCTGGTAAACTACTTTGCCACTACCCAGCACATGGCCTATTTCACCCGGGGGCTCATCGATACCCGGGCGATTGTTTATTACCTCAGTTTCAGTGCGTTGTTGCTGACCATGACGCATCAAGTGCTCGAATACCGCCGCTGGAAATCCTAGTCTCCCCATCATGTCTGAAGAAACTCCCTCCCCAGCCTCCGTGGCTGATCTTACGCCCTCGAATACGCCCATCAACCGTCGCCAGATCGGGCTCAATGTCTTTCTACAAATCCTGCTTGGCATCGCCCTCTTTGCCATGGTCAACTACGTGGGGATTCGCCATTTCACGCAGTGGGACAAGACCTATGATCGGGAGTTCACCCTGTCCAAGGACACCATTGCGTTTCTCACCCAACTGGACAAAAAGCTAGCGGTTACCGTCATTGCTTACAAAGGTTCCCAAGAGCATAAAGACACGTGGCAACTGCTGGAAGGCTACCACCGGGAAGGCCAAGGTAAGATCAAGATCGACGTGGTGGACCCTGCTAAAGACAAAGAAGCCTTCGATAAGCTGGCGGATGAAGCGGCCAAGCTGCGGATGAAGCTCCAGGACATCGACCTGGGTCTCTTTATCCGCGTCATTAAAGGCAGTGCGGAGCCAGCTGAGGCGAAACCGACTGAGGCTGCGCCTGCGGCTAGTTTTATTCCCATGGACGCATTGTTCGTTTATACCAAGGACGCGAATCAGCATCCGCTCGTCAGTGGCTTCAATGGCGAGGCCGCTCTGACAGGCGGGTTGATGAGCATCGCCCGTGGCGATCAGCCGAAGCTCTACGTGGTGACGAAGAAGAGCGTCGTTCGCATGGTGCCCGGCCTTGGGAATGCCTTTGGCGAGATCAATAAGATGTGCGCCCGGCAAAATATTAAAATGCTAGGTTTAAACCTAGCCCAGACAGATCGCATCCCCGAGGATGCTAGTGCGGTGCTGCTCATTGGCTTCGAACTAGACTTAGATACGCTGGAGCTAGCCATGCTGCGCGAGTATTGGCGTGGGAAACATCACGCGGTGTTCGTGATGCTGAATCGTTCCGGGGAGTTCAGCGTGCCGTTGCTAGAATCTTTCCTGGCGGAGAATGGCGTGGTGCCGCAGCATGACCGCGTGCTGCGGACTTATGGCACCGCCACGGGCAATGAAAAGCTGTGGCAGAACAGCGTGACCGTGTTAGACGGGAGCCCCATCACCAACGCCCAGAAAGGCACCGTGACCAACATTCCCGGACGTTCTAGCTCATTGAAACTCACGCCGGATGCGGAAATTCCCCGCACAGAGAACATCGAGATCAAGCCCCTGCTCAGCCCTACCAGCGGCTTCTGGGGAGAAATGAACTACGACGATGCCGCCCCGCAGGCTGGCCCGGAGGACAACGCTCCGCCGCTTTATACTGCCGCATCCTTAGAGCGTGGCGCATCCAAGGATGCACAGATCAGCATGGACAGCAGCCGCATGGTGGTCATCGGCAATAGCACGATGCTAGAGCCGGATGCCATCCTGCCGCAGAATCTGGATCTCATCCAATCCAGCCTCACGTGGCTGCTCCAGCGGGACCAATACATCGGCATTAATCCCACGCCGCGCTCCACCTACAGCTTGAAGATCACACCGGATCAGAAAAATCGCATCTTCCTCATCACCACCATCGTGCTGCCAGCACTCGTGCTCCTGCTGGGAGTCTTCGTGTGGGGCGGACGGCGGAGTTAGTCTATTTAAAACTAAGAATATCTATGCGTCCCCGCACTACTTTGCTGCTGTTGTTGATAGTTGTTAGCCTAGCCAGTTTCATTTATTTCTATGAACAGCATCAACAGACGACGTTGGAACTGCGCACGCCCGGATCGCTGACGAATCTGGAGGTGGATAAAATTGACAGCATCGAAATTCAGAACGCGAGTGGCACCGCCAAGTTGAAGCGGAAGGACGATCAGCAGACGTGGTTCTTTACCGATCCGTTTGATGATCGGGTGGATGCAGAATTCATCCAACGCTTGCTGGACCTTGCCGGAAAGGCGGGCGTGGCTCAGACCATTGCGGCTAAAGACGTGCAGGCCTCAGATCGCAAAGCCTACGGGCTGGACGATAAGGAAGCCATCCAACTGTCCTGGCGGGTCAGTGGTAAGACGGTGGGGAAACTGAAGATAGGAAAAATCGGAGCCTTAGGAGACACGGTCTATGCGGAGGCCCCAGGGCATAAAGGTTTCCCAGATTGCTATTTAATCTATGCGCGTCCGACTGAGCGATCCTCGAACTTGCGGGAGGAACTGGTACGACCATTCACAGATCTCCGGGATCGGAAGCTGCTGCCGTTTAGCACTCCGCAGATGGTGAGTTTCTCCATCCGCCGCCCCGGCACTGCCGGGGAAATTCAAGTGCAGCGGAAGCTCATCAGCAAAGACGAAGCCACGCCTTGGGCCATCACCAAGCCGCTGAAGACGCGTGCAGAGCAGACGGAGATCGATAACTGGACGGGCCTTTTCGGCACAGCCCATGCCGTGAAACTCCTCACCCCGGGCGCGGCTCCCACGGACGCCCCAGCGGCCCCAGAGGTGGAAATCCAATTTCAAAATGAGCTAGAAAGCAAGGGCACGATCGTGAAACTCTATGCCCCGGAAAAGCCGGATGCGGCTACGCTCTATGGGTACCTAGCCGACCGCAAAACGTGGTTTACCATCGAAAGTGGTTTCCTCACGACAGTGCCCAAGACGATCAATGATCCGCCTACGGACCCACCTAGCAGCCCCCACCTGCGCTCGTTGAAATTGGCAGATCTGGATGCCAAGAAGCTGACCACCTTGCTGATCCAAACGGAGGGGCAACCGCCCCTGGCGCTTTATAAAATCGGCAATCGCTGGTGGATGCAAAGCGGCACGGTGGCGGAGGAGCAAAAGATGACCACGTTAGCTAAGGCCAGTGGGGACCGCGTGACCAAGGTGGTGCAGGCGCTGAATGGGGCGGAGATCGGGAAATTTGTCACGGATGCCATGACAGACCCGGCGGAATATGGATTGGATCATCCGTGGCAAACCATCACGTTAGGCTCGGCGGTGCATTCCCCCCAAGGGCTGGGCGTGACCACGGCGGAGAACAGTCTCATATTACAATTCGGCACGGGTGCCGACCAGCGGCTCTATGGGAACTTTAAAGGTGAGAGTAGTGTCTATCTGATGCTGCCAGAGCATTTCCGGCTGGTGCCGCCGCAGCCACTGAAATGGAAAGATCCGCAGATCCTTAACTTTGTGAGGAATGGCATCCGCCGCTTTCAACAAACGCTCGGCACGGAACCGCCGATCACGCTGAGTAGCCCGCCGCAGAGCTTTAGTTTTGCCGCCACGCGGGGTGGGGGAGATGTGACTAAGCTCATTGATCAACTAGCGACTGAGAAGGCGCTCTCCCGTCTCTCCACGCTCAACGTGGCGGACTGGATGTCCGGCCTGCAAGAAGGCCACGATGCGTTGACAGCCCCGACGTTAGAGCTGGAGCTAGACATCGAATATGTCGAAAACCGCAACGACCTCAGTGCGCCCAAAACCAAGACTGTGAAGCTCAGCTTAGCCCCTGCGGGCGGCAGCGGGAAGGCGCTCTACTATATTGGCCGCTGCACGGACATTCCAGATTATTTTTTGATTAGCCGTGAGGTCTATCAAGAGCTAGCCACCCCCCTATTAAAGGCAGAGTAGGGGTGGGCTAGCATTTGAAGCGATGCGCTGCTGAGCTAGTGAAGCGCTTTGCAAACGCGCGCACCATTGGGCTTGCCAGCGAGGAGGCTTTCGTATGACCTGCACGTCATGCGCTTGTCTATTTTATTAATCTTTCTGGCCACTAACTCCCTGCCCGCTGGGGTGGCGGAGTTCTGGTTTTATAAATCTGCTAATCTCCTGGTGCCTGAGCAGGTGGAGGAAACGGTGCAATTGCTGAAACGGGCGGGGCGGGCGGGTTACACGCATTGCTTGCTTACGGACTCGAAATTTTCTCGGCTAGGACAACTGCCGGAGCGTTATTTCACGCAGGTTCGGCAGGTGCAGGCGGCGGCGGCGGAGGCGCAGGTGGAGTTGGTGCCAGCGTTGTTTCCCATTGGTTATTCTAATGATCTGCTATCCCAAGATCCGAACTTAGCGGAAGGTCTGCCTGTGCGTGATTGTGTGCTGACGGTGCATGACGGCGTGGCCATGGTGGATGCGGCTCTGCAGCCAGTGCTCCGCGGCGGAGATTTTACGGAAGGCATAAAGGGATGGGGCTGGAAGGATGATTCCATCATCCTAGCCGATGGTGTGGCGACGAGTCAGGAGCCTGCTGGGAAGAACAGTCGCATCTGCCAAAAGCTGACGCTGCGGCCATGGCAGCAGTATCACCTCAGCGTGCGCGCGCGGTCGCAGCATTACGATGGGAAGGCGGAAGTGAAGCTCATCAGTGAGTCTGGGCGCACGCTCAACTATGATTTCCTGAAGGTGGCTCCCACGCAGGATTGGCAGGTGCATCACGTGGTGTTTAATAGTCAGGAGCACACGCAGGTGAATCTCTATCTGGGCTGCTGGGACGGGCAGCATGGGGAAATGAGTTGGGATGATGTGAAGTTAGAGCTGTGTCCGTTCGTGAATCTGGTGCGGCGGCCGCAAGCTCCGCTGCGCGTCCAGACAGCCTCGGGAAAGGTTTTGATGGAGGGGCAGGACTTTGAGCCGCTGAGTGATCCGTTGTTAGGCTCGCAGCCGTATGCGGGCTGTTTCACGATTTATCATCAGCCGCCAGTGCTGCGGACGAAGCTGCCGGAGGGCACGCCGTTGCAGGTTTCCTATTACCACGCCGTGACCGTTTATGATGACCAAGCGAACCTCTGTGTCAGTGAGCCGAAGACGCTGGAACTCTTGAAAGATCAAGCTATGCGCGTGCATGCGCTGTTTCATGCGAAGGGGTATTTGATGGCTCACGATGAGATCCGCGTCTTCAACTGGAGTGAACTGCCGGGTGGTCGGAAGGTAACGGCGGGGGAATTACTAGCCGAAAATGCGCGTGCCTGCACGCAGCTCTTGCGCGAGGTGAATCCCGGCGGGCGGATCTATGTGTGGGGGGATATGTTTGACCCTAACCATAATGCGCGGAACCAATATTATTTGGTGAATGGAGATCTGAGCGGCTCGTGGGAGGGGCTGGATGCGGAGGTGATCGTGGTGCCGTGGGCGTTTGAGTTCCGGGATAAGTCGATGGCCTTTCATGCGAGCCGGGGGCATCATCAAGTGCTGGCAGGCTACTACGATCAGCCTCAGGCCTTAAATGCTGCGGCCTGGATACAATCTGCCGCCCACGTGGAGCACGTGGACGGCATCATGTTTACGACTTGGGAGAATCACTACGAGTCACTGGAAGCGTTTAAACAGCAGGCTCGGTAGGATTCGTTAGCGACCGAAGTGGAAGAAGAATCCACTGCGGCTGCCACTATGGCAGCGGTCGTCGTCATGGTTGTGGTAGGACGAGGAATACCGGGGGCGGTCGTCATCATAGCTGTGGTACGAAGAGGAATACCGAGGGCGGTAGTCATCGTAGTCATAGCGCGGGGCAGGAGGGTTGGTGCGCACCCAGTTATAGATGGGGCGACCGTGGCAATCATAGCCTCCGACGTGGAGCGCCCAGTAAGTCGGGCAACCCCGGCTGTCGTAGGTGACTCGGGTGCTTTCATGGTCAGCTTTGGCGAAGTTCAGCGGGGCCAGCGTGCCAAGGCCAAGGAGGGCAGTGAGCAGAAGCGAGCGGAGTTTCATAGGATGAGTTACGTTGGGTGTGGTTTTGGTTTGGTGAATCCAGCGATGGCCTGCTCTTAGAGTGTAAAGCAGCGCAGTGGATTCGTGGGTTCTGACGTAGGCCCTCAGGGCGCTATTCAGCGTTTTTTTAGCGGCGTAAAATTTTCTGCGCAGCAGGTTGTCACGTGCAGAGATTGGCGTTTGGGTGATTGCATGATTCCATTAACTAACATCGTCCAGGCCATGCAGCGGGAACTCCGCGTGGCGGAAATAACGGATTACTCCGCCGCGCATAATGGCCTGCAACTCACCAACCACAGTGGCACCGTGAGCAAGGTAGCGGTAGCCGTGGATGCTTGTCTGCCAGTGATCCAAGCAGCTTGTGAGGCTGGGGCGCAGCTTTTGCTAGTGCATCACGGGCTCTTCTGGCACGGCGTGCAAATGCTGACGGGGAGTGCCTATGAAAAGCTGCGGCTAGCCATGGCGCAGGATCTGGCGATTTACAGCGTGCATCTGCCGTTGGATTACCATCAGGTGCTGGGAAATAATGTCCAGTTAGGCGCAGCGTGTGGTTTTTCGGCAGGGATGGAGTTTGGTGATAACAAATGGAGTGGCCAACGCTACGCGGTGGATCTGGACCGCACGGAGTTAGTGTCCGCAGTGACTGCGGCGGTGGGCGGAAATCGCGTGCATCTGTGCCCAGGCGGTCCGGCCAGAGTGCGAAATGTGGCCGTGATGACTGGCGCAGCGGGCAGCGAGATTGCGAAGTTGGCGAGCTACAGCATCGATACGCTCATCACTGGCGAGGGGCCGCATTGGTCCTATCCTTTGGCGGAGGAGTTAGGAATGAACCTGCTCTACGCGGGCCACTACGCCACGGAGACCTTTGGGGTCAAGGCCCTAGCAGGCTGGGTGCAACAACAGTTCGGGCTGCCATGGGAGTTTCTGGATCACCCCAGCGGGCTGTAAATGCGGTAGGCTCAGGCTTGGGGACTTCTGTGAGGCGGCCTTCCAAGACTACTTGGGCAGCTTTCCCTTCATAGACCCGGAAGTCCGCTAACTGGCCCCACCCCTCCCCGGTGCGGTGGCCAAAGCGCACCTCTAACTGGAAGTTTTTTCCACTCACGCTGGTGGTGAAGGCCATGCTAGAGGCTGGGAGGAGCAGTCCATCCGCGTTTTCCTCGGGCGTGCCACGGTTCGGAGTATTGACGATTTCTAGCATTTGAGTTCCGCTGAGGAGGGCTTCCGCCGGGTGATGGAGTTGGAGCGCTAATTGGAGTGCCAGCGAGGTCGGGCCAGCAGCCGTGGCGCTGCTGCCATTGAAAAATTCCAAGGTGCCCAACGGTCCCCAGCTTCCTGGTGCCAATTGAAAGGATGGATTCCCGGTGAATTTCACCCAGGACTGGACGTGCCCTGCGCGGGCCGATCCATCGCCCCATTTAAAGACGTTCGTTTCTGCGGCCAGTTTCCGGGCCTGAGCCTCGCTAGCGGTAATGCTGCCAGCGATGGCGGCCTGGAAATAGATCGTTTCATAAAGTTCGCACGCCTCGGTGCTGTCATCAAAAATATCCGGCAGCAGGCTCTGCGTGTAGGTAGTTAGGGAGGTTAGATACGTTTCCCGGGAGAGCTTGAGAGGCTGGTTAGGATCGTAGCGGACGAAAGGGCCTTCATTGCCAAGGCGATACCAGAGTTCGCTGGATTCGGGCGGATTCGGGTTGTCGATCGTGAGGCTGGTGGGGAACTGCTGATAAGCATAATAGCCGCCCGGCGGGGTGACGACGGGTGGCTTCAGTGGGCATTTACTCAAGTGATAGCGGCCTTGGCGGGCGGGGCTGACGAGGCGAGGTTGACCTGCGGCAGGCAGCGCTTTCGTTTCCAAGGTGAGATCCCGCTGGGCTGCCGCAATCATGATCGGCTCCTGGTAATCCGTCCATGCTCCGCCGCGTTGACGATAAACGAGGCGGCTAAAGCCGGGTGGATTCGGGTCTGCTAGGGCGACGCTCAGTGGATAGTCCGTAGCCGCATAAGTGCCTGCGGGCTTGGAAAATGTGGGCGGCAGCAGGGGCGTGGCGGGGGGCTCCTCGGGCTTAGCGGGGGCGGGGATCTCCGCGCTCTCTAGCTTAGCTGGCACTGGCTCCAGGGTGTAGTGAGCGGTCACGAGCACGCTGGATTCCCAGCCCGCAGCAGCGGGAGCCGCGTAAATGTCTAACTGTGTGGCTGCCGTCTGGGGTAAGGTAATTTGGCTAGCGAATTTGAGCCATTTCCCTTCATTGAAGCGGTAGAAAATTTCCCCTGCGCCCACTGGATTCGGGTCCACCACGCTCACGAACCAGGGTAAATGCGCCAAGCTCAAGGAGCCCCCGGCATCACTGAGGATCGGCGGCTGGAGTCGGCGGAGTGGGGGCGGCACGCTGGCGACAGCGGGCGGAGCGGGGACGGATTTGCTGCGCACTCCATAGCCATGGGCTCCGGGCTCTAGTTTAAATACGGTGTTAGCGCCATCATAGAGCAGGGACCACGCGGCATCGCTGGCAGCGTTGACTAGCTCCACGCTTAGATCCTCGTCGGGCGAATGTGCGGTGGCGTGCAGCCGCTCCAGCACCTGCGTGGCCGTGGCTCCCGTGAGGGAACCGCCATGGCTAACATGACGCAGGATGGCCGCATTGAGCTTTTTGGCTTGGCCCTCCAATTCCTGGAGGCCTTGCGAGGCCTGCTGGAATCCTAACGCGGAAACGGTCAGCCCCGTGATTAACACCAGCCCCACCACTACCACTAGCAACGCTGCGATGCGGTAACCGTGCCGCACCACCCGCTCCCAGATGGCCACATGGCTCCGCAGCACCTCCAATAATGTGGGAGCAGTGGCGTAAACTGGCGTCGTTGGTGGGTTCATATAATATAGTTTCCAGTTCATAATTGATATTTTCCGTAAAATCAATAAATAATTTTGATAATTCCATATTTTCCAGAATGAATGTGAGCAGAGTTTGCTCTTGTGGCGCGTGCGGGCTCCTCCCAAAATGACGTGCCCCTTTCCTGGGCTGATCCCATCCTACCCACACCACCCATCACCATGAAATTCGCCCGCCTCACGACTTTATTTATTGCCTACGCTACTTGCGCACAACCCCTCCGCGCCACCCCGCTGACGGATCTGCTGGAGGAACACCATTTGCAATGGCTGTTAGGGAAATGGGTCACGGAAGGTGTCCACATGAGCTATGAACTGAAGTTAGGCGGCCACGCCATCGGACTCAAAGTGCAAATGGCTGACCGTGAAACGGAAGGTTTCATCATGCTGAAACCAGGCACCCAGGAGACGGTGTATGGTGCAGGAGATAACCACGGCGGGGTCTCCCAAGGCAAGTGGGTGGAGCAACACGGCCATGCCACGCTTAAGGTAAAACACACCACGAGCGAAGGCCAAGTGCTAGGCATGGCCATCGAGCATTATCAAGGCGACGACAAGTCGATGCACCTGATGATCTACAACCTCGACGCCCAAGGTGAACCCACCCCTGAGGGCCACGAGGTAACCCTGCGGCCAGAATAAGCGCACTGGCCTCGCGTCCAGCGCCAGCTACGGACAGCCTAGCAAGGTGGGCTGGTCCGGCACTGCAAAGCCGAGGTGGAGGAGGCGCGGCTGCTCCAGCAGACCCCCCAGGTGCGCTGGGTGTGCGGCATGTAGAGGCCGAAATAGACCGTGTAATTGTAAACGACGGGGTTGCAGCTACTGCTTTACGGAGTCGATCATCGCTAGACAGCGTGGCTCTGAACTCAGAGGTTGGAGTCATGAAGGCTGGGCGCAGCCTCGGGGTCCATCCTTGAAGTAAAGGCGCTCCGGCGGAAGCGTGGCTGAATTCAGGTTGCGCGGGCGGGGCGGATCGCAATGGTCCGGCAATGGATTATATTGCAATGGCCCGGACGGTGATTGATTTAGAAGTAGCTGAACTGCAACGCTTACGCGAGCGGTTAGACGGCAACTTCGTGCAGTCTGTGGAATTGCTCAAGGCGACGGTGGAAGCAGGGCAGAAAATCATTGTCTGCGGGGTGGGGAAGTCTGGCAATATTGCCCAGAAGATTGCCGCTACTTTTAACAGCACTGGTGCGGCGGCGGTGGTATTGAACTCCCAAGATGCGCTGCATGGGGATCTGGGCTTAGTCACGGAAGGGGATGCAGTCTTGCTCCTTTCCTATAGCGGGGAGACGGATGAGA
Source organism: Verrucomicrobiales bacterium (assembly GCA_043757865.1). Lineage (GTDB taxonomy): Bacteria > Verrucomicrobiota > Verrucomicrobiia > Verrucomicrobiales > V1-33 > JAGNEJ01. The sequence continues at coordinate 22,659 of JAYVOP010000003.1, forward strand.
TTATCAATCTGCTGCCGCACCTCCAACGCCTCGGTGCTAAATTAATCGCGGTGACGGGCGGAGGGGAATCCACCCTCGCTCGTCATGCCGATCTGATGCTGGATGTCAATGTGCAGCGCGAGGCCTGCCCGCTGAATTTAGCTCCCACGTCTAGCAGCACGGCCATGCTCGTGCTGGGAGATGCGCTGGCGATGGTGTTGCTAGAGGCCAGGGGTTTTGCGGCGGAGGACTTTGCGCGGCTGCATCCTGGAGGGTCGTTAGGGCGGTCCCTGCTCACGCGGGTTAGTGATGTCATGCGCTCTGGGGATCGACTGGCCCGGGTGCCGGAAAATGCCGTCATCCTGGAAGCCCTGCACGCCATGACTGCGGCTAAATCTGGGGCGGCGGTCGTCTTAACGGCGGGCGGTCAACTCGCAGGCATATTTACCCAAGGGGACTTCGTGCGGGCCTACCAAAAGGAGCTTAACGTGGCGGCCCTGCCGGTCGCGCGGTTTATGACGCCGCGTCCGATCACCATTCATGAGGATCAATTAGCGGCCCATCTCCTCCAGCTCCTGGAGCGCTATAACGTGGACGAGGTGGTGGTGGTGAATAGTGCCCAGCAGCCTGTGGGCGTCGTGGATACGCAGGATCTCAGCCGGGTGAAGATCCTCTAAAATAGTGCGCGGACTTTCCGTCCGCCGCATCCTGCCAAGCGCAGGACACAATAATGATTTGCGTTACCAAACGATGATCGGTAAACGGGAGACCGCATGCTCCCCGGCTCCGCGCCATTTATCACCTTCTCCTAACATCCCCTGATCCTATGTATTTCCTCGGCATCGATAGCGGCACGCAATCCACCAAAGCCATCGTCATTGACCTCGAAACCGGAGCCGTCGTGGCCCAAGCGGCGGAGGCTTACGACTTCGTGCCGCACCTGCCGCCGGGCCATCTGGAGCAGCATCCGCAGGACTGGACGCGGGCTCTGGACACCGCCGTGGATGCCTGTATGGCGCAGCTTGGCGAGGGGCGGCAACGCCTCCGCGGCATCGGTGTCAGTGGCCAGCAACATGGCCTCGCAGCCCTGGATAAAGCAGGCGTCCCGGTGCGCCCGGCCAAGCTCTGGTGTGATACTTCCACCGTGGCGGAATGTGCGGAACTAGCCGCTAGCTTTGGCGGAGCCGCCGGACTCATTGCCCTCGCTGGCAATAACATTCCCGCCGGATTCACCGCGCCTAAGATCCTGTGGATGAAGAAAAACGAGCCGCAGAATTTCGCCCGCGTCGCCAGCATCCTGCTGCCGCATGATTATTTAAATTTCCACCTCACAGGTGTCCAACGTATGGAGTTTGGTGATGCCTCTGGCACCGGGCTGCTGGACATCCGCACCCGCACATGGTGCCGCCCGCTGATTGATGCCATCGACCCTCGCGTTCACGAAATGTTGCCCCCGCTGGGCAGCAGTCTGGTGCGCCATGGCGAGCTGCGGGAGGAGCTGCGCGCCCGTTGGGGCTTGGAAAAGGGCGTGGTGGTCTCCGCTGGCGGTGGGGATAACATGATGGGAGCCATCGGCACCGGGAATGTGCGCAGCGGCGTGGTCACTGTTAGTCTAGGCACCTCCGGCACGCTCTTCGCGTGCAGCGATACGCCGATCATCGACCCGCAGGGCGAGGTGGCGGCCTTCTGTGATAGCGCGGACCAATGGATGCCGCTGGTCTGCACGATGAATGTAACGGTGCTCACGGAGCAAGTCCGGGAGCTGTTCGCGTGGGATCTGCCCACGTTAGAACAACACTTCGCCTCCAGCCCTGCCGGGGCTAATGGTCTGACTTTCCTGCCCTATCTCAATGGCGAGCGCACCCCGAATCTCCCCTCTGGCAGCGGCGTGCTGCACGGCCTGCGCACGGATAATATGACGCAGAGCAATATTGCCCGTGCCGCCGTGGAAGGCGTGACGTTAGGACTCGCCTACGGCTTGCAACGCTTCCAAGCACTAGGCCTGAAGCCCAGCGAGATCCGCATCACCGGCGGCGGCAGCAAGAGCCCCACGTGGCGACAGATCGTGGCGGACAGCTTCGGCGTGCCCGTCGTGGGTCTGGCCACCTCCGAGGGCGCGGGCCTGGGCGCAGCCATCCAGGCCGCTTCTGTCGTCCTAACGGAGGCTGGGGAAACCACCAGCATTTCCGCCCTCGCGGATCAATTAGTCCACCAAGACCCCGCCAGCCGAGCCGAACCGAATGCTGCTAACACCGCCCTTTACGCTGAGAAACTGGCCCACCACACCGCCCTCACCCGCACGCTGCACACCAACGGCTATCTGTAACGTGGCCCCGCCAACCATGGAAACCACGCCCGATCTACAACCGCTGGAGCCATGGAATTGGCGACGCCTCCGCCGGGGCTTCGGACTCGCGCTGTTAGGCCTCGTCATCATTTACCTCTGCCACATGCAACGCCCCTGGGGCCAGCTTCCGCCCGGCGTGCGGCTGACTCCGTTGCACACCTACACGCGGGCGGACGTGCAGCCGGGGTCGTTCTTTGATCTGCTGGAGCAGGCGTGTGCTTTGCTGGAGAAGGTGGTTGTCGATGATGAAACGAGGAAGCAATTCGACCTGCGCAACCAAACCAAAGGGGCACCCTGGAGGGATGAGGAATATCCACTGCTTAGCCAAATGCTAAAAGATACCGAGCCAGCGCTGACATTGATGCAGCAGGCTTCGGAACAGCCCTTAGAGACCTCATTTTTTCCCGAATCAACGAGTGCGTATCCTGTGGCCTACGGGAAAGTGCAGAAGCTGTTCAACCGCTTGGACTTGTTGGCCATGCGGTCGCTTGGCGTCCATGACGATGCGGAGGCTCTCAGGGCACTAAAACAAGAGCTTCGGTTTGCTGACCGCTGTAATAACTCTCACAGTTTTATGCCGATGGTGCTTTCCGAATCCATGCGGGCACTGGCTTCTAGACTGGCGCAGAGATTAGCTGCAAACGCTAAAGAGGTAGGGGGACTGGAGAAGATCGCTTCGATGATCCAAGAGCATCGACCCACCGCAGACCTAGCCGAAATGTTCCGGCATGAGTTGACTTGGTTTCTCGACAGGGCTGCGGCCCACCCGGATGACAGTCTTGCGCCATCAGAGTATTCCAAGTGGCGATTCCTTGCACCCTTATTGGGCAGTCAAAGGAGTCGCTTAATCACGAATCGAACCTTTTACTATGCGCTGATGATTGAGGATTTGGAGCAAAGCCATGGCCTGCGAGATCCCTCGCTCAAGGTGGCTTCCTACTTCCAGTATGGTCCAGTAGAGATCTTTCTAAAGCCTGATCCCGTTTCTCGCATGGCGTTAGGGGGGGATGTGCCTTTCTTTGGAAATTTATATAAAAAAAGCGGAGAAGACTCTTCCGCCAAGTGGTCCGCCACGCTGGCCGTCATCGCGCTGTATCGTTATCAGCTAGAGCACGGAGCTTGGCCCGCCACCCTAGCCGAGGCCTTGCCCGTGCCGCCGGAGGATCCCTTTAAAAACGTCTTCAACTACACGCTGCGCCACCCTGAGGAAGAATGGACCCTAACCACCGGATCAGATTTGAAATTTGCTTCCGATGAAGTAGCCCAAGCCAAAGCCAAGGCGGCCCGAAAGAAGTAATTCTACGCTGTCCTTTACAGTTGAAGGGCAGCCATTGAATGCCGGAGTCAATCTAGCGATTAGTGTCGCTGCGCTTAACCCCCGGCTAGAATCTATCAACCAGTTGGCCACTGGACCCACCCATTTCATGAGTAAGCCGTGGGAGAAACTGATGGGTGCCGCCTTATTTCTTGAGCAGGCGTTTCAGCTCAGGCGACTGGGCCGCAGCGGCGGCAGCGGATTCCGTGGCGTAATCGAAGGCCGCTGATCCGGGCTTGATGACCAGCTTGGCATCGCCCGCACCGCCCAGGATGGCGGTGGAAATTTTGTCCTTCAGGGCCGCATCTAGTTCATCTCCTTGGATCATACTCAGGAGGCTCATGGGCTCCAGTTGGCCGCCGGTGGCATCGACTAATTGGGCGGCCAGAGCGTCGTTGGCTAGCACTTTTTCGATGCCGTCGAAGAGCTTGGAAAAGGAGATTTCCAGCTTGGCGGTATGTTCATCCACCTTGGTCAACATGCCATAGTCCGTGATGGTGCCGCCGACCTTGACCACTTGGGTAAATTTGATCCCGCCCATCATCCCTTGCATGATGGGTTTGGTGGCCTCGAACTGACTGCGTATCCCTTCGATGCTGGCTTTGCGCTCGGCTGCGGAGAGCTTGGCCTTGGGCTTGGCGTCGGCAGCGGGAGCTTTGGCGGTGGCGGGGGCCATGTCGTTGGTGCTGAGTTCCACGATCCAGTTACCAGCGGCATCCTTGGATGATTTGAGGGCACCGATGTTCGATTTTTCCAATGGATTCCCGCCATTCTTATCCGCACCAGGATTAACGGCTCCGGCGAGATCTCCCAGGCCTAGACTTTCCAGGGGATTCGCAGGACTGAATTTAGTGATGTCTTTGAAATAGCCACTGACGCTGATGGTCATTTTCCCATTGGGTTTCTTAGTTAGGGTGGCTTCCTTCCAGACGTCCACGCCCTTGGTCTTGGCCATGAAATCGGCCAGCATGTCCTCGTCCTTTTCCTTGTCCGCAGTGGGATCTTTGGCCTCCGAGGCGTCCCCACCTTTGCCCAGCATGGCCCCTAGGCCACCGAGCGCACCGCCGGGATTCATGCTGGCCTTGAGGGAGAATTTCCCAGAGCCATCGGCGTTGAGCGCATTGTCATTGTCCACTTGGAAACAACTGGTTAGGGAAACCGTTAGGGCTGTCAGCAAGGCCAGGGAGAAAGGACGCAGGTGCATAGTGGGGAGGTGGTGGTTAGGGAGAGAAAGGTGCGGCTGGAACTTGCAGAACCACCGGCTCTGCTCATATCCTAGCGCGTAGGCAGGCCGCCATCATAACGAGGGGCGGTTAAATTGCTACTCTGATTTACATCATTACTCATTCTCTATTTCACCTGTTCCCATGACTGATGCTCCTCCTGTGACCCGCCTGGACAAATGGCTCTGGGCCGTGCGTCTGTATAAGACGCGGACGCTGGCGGCGGAGGCGTGTCGGCTGTTGCGAGTGCGGTGCGGTGGGCAGGAGGTGAAGTCCTCGCGTCCGGTTAGGGTGGGAGATGTTTATGAAATTCAGCAGGAGGCACTGACCCGTTCCGTGCGGGTGGTGGCGTTGTTAGAGAAACGGGTGGCGGGGAAGTTTGCGGAGCGGTATGTGGAAGATCTCACGCCGCCAGAGGTGCTGGCCGCCGCGCGTGCGCGCCGCGAGGAACTGCGCCTGTCCCCGCCCATCGCTCCAGACTATCGCCCGTCCCGCAAGGATCGGGAACTGCTGCGCAAACTTTATGAACCGGAGGAGGCCGAAGAAGCGTGAAGGCCGTCCCGTGGCTGCTGCGGGGGTATCGCCTCGTGATGCTAGTGGGCATCGCGTGGGCGCTGCATCATCAGCGGCAACGCCTGCGCGCGGCAGCGTGGCCAGCGTGGCCCTGGGCGCTGGTGCAGGAAATTTTCCCCCATGCCCGCCAAGTGCTCGGCACGGAAGTCCGAGACGAAACTGGCCACGTGCTAGGCGAAGTCCAGCGCATTGAGACGCCCGTGGGCTATTCCGGCTCCAGCGTGATCTTGCTAGGAAAAACGCCCGCTGGAGCCGTGGCTGGCGTGCGCCTCATCCAGAGCGCGGATACGCCGCAGCATGTGGAGCGCGTGCGTGCGGCTTTGTCTGCCGGGCCCACGATCGATGCCGTAAGCGGAGCCACGTTGACCAGCCAAGCCATAGCGGAGGCCGTACGCAGCGCATGTGACGGGGCTGATGGATCGCTCCGTTTTCCCACGGAAGTGAGCCTAGCCGAGGCCCAACACCATTTCCCCACTGCCACCAGCCTAGACGCTACGCCTCCAAAGCTGACTGTGCGGGACGCGCAGCAGCACGTGCTAGGCTACCTGCTGCGCACCAGCCCCAGCGCGGAGGCCGTGGCGGGCTATGCGGGGCCTACGGAAACGCTGCTGTCCCTAGCACCGGATGGCCTAACCGTGCGGCGCGTGACGCTGCGGCAGAGCTACGATACGCCGTCCTACGTGGAGCAAGTGGCCACGGACCCGGCTTATTTAAAGCTCTTTGCAGGCCGCACGTTGGGCACGTTGGCGAGCTTGAATTTTGAAAATGAGCACATCGAAGGCGTCAGCGGCAGCACCCAGACCAGCTACGCCATAGCCGAAGGCGTGAAACGTCGGGCGGCGGTCGTGAGCCAGCCGCCGTTGGATGCACCCTCATCGTGGGGGGAATGGTTGGTGGTAGCGTGCGTGATCGGAGCCTGTTTTCTCAGCTACAGCAAAGGGCGGGGGCATCGGCTAGGACGAGGGGTGTGGCAAGCGCTGCTGGTCATCGGGCTAGGGTTAGGGGCGGGCCAGATGGTCTCGCTTTCCTTAATGGCAGGCTGGGCGCAGCATGGGTTGCCGGGGCGGTTGGCTCCTGGGTTGATACTGCTAGTGGCGGCAGCGCTGTTGCTGCCGTGGGCGGGCCGACGGCAACTTTACTGCCACCACCTCTGCCCGCATGGAGCGGCCCAGAGCTTGCTAGGAAAATTATTTCCTAGGCACTGGACGTTGCCGCCGCAGTGGCATCGCTGGCTGAGCCGCGCCCCCGCATTTCTGCTGGTGGCCGCCGTGCTAGCCGTGGCGTGGCGACCTGACACGGACCTAGCCGCATGGGAAGCCTTCGATGCCTGGAACTGGCGCGCGCTGGTCGGGGCCTCGGTGGTCATCGCGCTGGTCGGGCTCGTCGCCTCGCTGGGCGTGCCGCAGGCGTATTGTCATTACGGTTGCGCCACGGGGGCACTCTTGCGGTATGTGCGCAGCCCTGGGCGCAGTGATCGCTTCACACCTGCGGATGCGCTGGCGGGCGCACTGTTGGTGCTCGTCTGGGCTATTACCCATATTTCCTAACACCATGTCCATCGCCACCAACCTCGCCACAGTCCAAGCAGAAATCACCGCCGCCTGCCTCTCCACTGGTCGCGCCTCCGATGCGGCCTCCCTGCTCGTGGTCTCGAAAACTTTTCCCGTCCCAGCGCTCGCAGCCGCCGCTGCCTGTGGCATCCGAGCCTTTGGCGAAAGCCGTGCGCAAGAGGCGCTGGATAAAATCTCCCAGCTCCCGGATCACCTCCAGTGGCATTTCATCGGTCACTTGCAGACGAATAAAGTGCGCAAACTCCTTTCTCACCTAAAGGCTATCCACAGTGTGGATTCGCTGGACCTAGCGCAATGCATCGACCGCATCGCCAGTGAGTTGAACCTCCGCCCGCAGGCCTACTTGCAAGTGAACGTGGCGGGAGATGCCGCTAAATTTGGCTTCACTCCTGCCGAGGTCACGCGGCATTTCGACACTTTGCTAACGCTGCCTCATCTCGACATCATCGGTCTGATGACGATCCCCTTTGCGGTAGAAAATCCCGAGGCTGCGCGCCCCCATTTTGCCGCCCTGCGGCACCTCCGAGACAAGCTAGAACAAGCCGCTGGTCGAGCCCTGCCCGGCCTCAGTATGGGCATGAGTGAGGATTTTCCCATCGCCATTGCGGAAGGGTCCACCATCGTCCGCGTCGGTAGTCGGATCTTTGGAGGTCGTTAGAGAATCACCCCGGATAGGCGATGGGCGGCAACAGTGAGCACCAGGGTTCGCCCTGACAGACATCCTCAGTGAACTCCCCTTCAGTCTGGGTGGGGGAAAGGATCGCCAGGAAGACCAGCGGCTCCAGTCCAGGATTGCGCGTGGCGTGCGGCGTGCCTGCTGGGATGTGGGCCATTTCTCCAGAGCCTAACGTGCGCATCGTCTCGCCTACCCATTGCTCCGCACGGCCACTGATGACGTAGATGATTTCCTCTCGGGCAGGATGCAGGTGGAAATTATGTTGCTCGCCTGCGGGGAAAGTTGCCCGCACTAACAGCAAGTGCTGGGCGTCCGTGAGATCCGCATTGGACATCCATTCCACATGGCACCAGGGGAAATCTCCGTGCTGAACTTCTTGGCTAGTAATGAATTGATGGATCATAAGGTAAGCTAGGCTTTCGGTGATCCATTCTCTAGTTGCGCGGCGGAGGGCAAGGGGAAAATCGCTCCGCCCTACTGGTTGGGAAACGAGTCCAGCAGGTTCGTTAGTTCACATACGCCACTTCGCTGGTCATCAGTAGGGCATGAGCAAATTTCTCCCAGCCATCTAAGGCGGTGCGGTCTACCTTCTCCGCGTTAGGATCACTGACTAGTTCATTGAGTTTCGTGTCCCGGTTCTTGCCCTTAGCGGCTTCGGCTAGGCGTTTTTTAAGTTCGGCCTGACGTTGCTGTTGCTTGGGGTTCAGGGACTTGGGATCGGCCTCCGCTATGGGTTTGGTGTGGGATAGGCTTTCGGTATTGGCGGGCGCGTGAATGTAGTTCAGCGCTAGTTTCACCTCCTCGGGTCGTGGCCAGCGTTGGTAGATGAGTTCGTAGAGCGCCTTCACTTTATCGTTTTCACTGAGGGCTTTCTTGAACTCTGGGCGGTCAATCGCATTGCGCGCTTGTTCTATGACTAGCATGCTATTCATGCGAAAAAGCGCCTGTTGGGGGACAACGGTTTCGTGGCGTTTGCCCGTGGGCAACTGCGCGTTCGCCATGTCGAAGTTCTTCATGAATTCCGCCATGTTCAGTCGATCCACGAAGCCATAGATGGTGCGGCGGGGGCTGTAGGGCTCAGTCTCTATGTTCATGGGATGGCCGAACTGCGTGAGATCCAGCTTCCCACCGATGGCTAGCAAACTATCCCGCAGCGCCTCGAAATCTAGCCGTCGCACGTTGGCGCGCCAGAGCAGGCGATTGAAGGGATCTGCCTTGGCCATAGCCTCGTTAGGATCACTGGACTCTTGGTAAACAGCGGAGTTCATAATCAGCCGATGTAGGGACTTCAACGACCAGCCATCGGCCATGAATTTCGCAGCTAGCCAATCACACAATTCCTGGTGGCTAGGGGCCTCGCTCATGGTGCCTAGGTCATCCGGCGTGTTGACGAATCCCTCGCCAAAATGGTGCATCCACACGCGGTTTACTAACACGCGACTGGTCAACGGGTTGGTGGGGCTGGCGATGGCGTCGGCTAGCTGGAGGCGGCCACTCACGTTGCTGGGGACGGGCTGGCGGTCCGGTTGGAGGAATTCCATGAACTGTCGGGGAACTTCTGGGCCGGGGGATTTGGCTTCGCCACGGATGAAGACATTGGAGTTCCGCGGGCGCTTATCTACGACCACATTTGCTCGTGCGATGGTGCCAGGATGCGTTAGATCCATGGCGGAGAGTTGTTTACCAATGCCGCCGATGACCTTCTGCATTTCTTGGCTCAGGCCTTTATACATGTCCTCGAAGTCCTCATGTAAATACGGCTTCACGCTGAAGACCGCGCTGCGCACCTGCTCCAGCGCTGCGTCCTTCAGTCCTGGATACAGGGCGTGAGGCCCAGCGGTCTTTTTCCATGCCGCATGATCTGGTTCATAAGCCGCGTCGGCGGCGGCAAAGATCGGGGCATAAATTTTTGCCGCTTGAGCGAGGCTAGTCACGGTTTGGCCAGTGAAGGCTTTGGCCACTAACGGGTTCACATATGTAGGGTCATTGGCGGTGGTGTAGCGGGTGATGATTTCTGCGGCCTTAGCGGTAAAGGCTTTCTCGGGCACCCGCATCAGTTCCGTCCATAACCCTAACACGGGATGCTCAAAGTTGCGGATCGCCTCCCTGCGCTGTTTCTTCATGTCCTGCTTGTCCGCAGCAGCCACTTTGGTGGCCATGGGCTTAGGCTCGGACTTCATTTCCTTCTGCCGTTGCTGGAGGGCATCTTTGGCTTGAGTTTGAATAGAGCGTTGGGCGGCTTGGAGATTTTCCGGGAGCAGGCCGTTCTTTTTGAGTAGTGTTAGCATTTCAGGATCATTCGCTCGCTTGCCGCCTTTGAGGTGATCCAGGGCGATGAGAAACGTCTCGGCATGTTGGTTAAATTTGCTCGCCTCAGCGCACATGTCTTTGTCGATCAGGGCGTAGCCTTTCTCTATGAGGTTCTGGTGTTCCGCTTCGTAGCCAGCCTGGGCTTTGGAATCGCGACTCTGTGCTAGGACGGGCAGATCATCTGGTTCCGCACTGCTGTTAAAGATCCCGTGCAGGCTGTAGTAATCCCGCGTAGGGACGGGATCGAAGAAATGATCATGGCAGCGCGCGCAAGTCACGGTGGTGGCTAGAAAACCTTTACACACCACGTCGATTTGGTCGTTGATGATGTCATTTTGATTCCCCTGAAACTGATCTCCCTGCGTTAGAAAACCTAGCGCAGCCAAGGTTTCAGGCTGTTCCTTGGCGGTGGGCAGTTGATCCGCCGCGATCTGCTCGCGGATGAATTGATCAAACGGACGGTCGGCGTTCAGCGCCTTGATAACATAGTCCCGATACGTCCATGCGAACGGACTCAGCGGGCTGACCTCTTTCTTCACGTCCCCCCGCGTGTCAGCATAACGCGCCACATCCAGCCAGTAGCGGCCCCAGCGCTCGCCATACTGCGGGCTGGCCAGTAAGCGATCAACCACCTTGGCAAAGGCTCCAGGCGACTCATCTTTTACGAAATCAATGACTTCCTGCGGGCTCGGCGGCAGGCCCGTGAGATCGAATGTGGCGCGGCGGATCAGCGTGCGTTTATCCGCTGGCGCAGCGGGCTTCATGTCCTTGGCCTCCAGTTTGGCGAGGATGAAGTTATCCACTGGAGTCTTGATCCACGCGGTGTTTTTGACCTCAGGAATCGGCGGAGCCGCGAGGGGTTGATACGCCCAATGTTCCTTGGCCTTCTGCTTCATTTCATCCGTTAGGCCATTGGCAATTTTACCGATGTCGCGCTGCGGAGCACTGGTGGCGCGGGGATCGGGTGCGCCCATTTTCACCCAAGTTTCCAGGTCGGCTAGTTGCTCGGATTTCAGTTGACCACCACTCTCCGGCGGCGGCATTTTCAAGTCCTCATCGGCATAGCGCACGGCTTTGATCAGCAGGCTCTGTTCAGGATCACCCGGCGTTAGCGCCGGGCCGCTGTCGCCACCCTTGGTCCAGCCAGCACGGCTGTCTAGCGCCAGCCCCCCCTTGGTCTTGCCGTTGGCTTCGCTATGGCATTTGTTGCACGATGCGGCTAGCAAGGGGCGGATTTTTGTCTCAAAAAACTTTACCCCCTCCGGGCTAGGATCAGCACCGAAGGCAGAGTGGGGGACGGCGAGCGCAAGGGCGCAGAGCAGGAAAAGTGGCTTCATAGTAGCGGGGCTATAGCCGAAGCTGAGATGGCTTGAGACACCGTAAATGCGGCTTGCTAGGCAGATGGTGAGGTCAGCGAGGCTGTCTGTGGGGCTTGACTTCGGGGGCGGGCGGTTTTCCTATGAGGTCACTTTTCCATGGTCTTTTCCTCACCGCTCTTCGTCTTTTATTTCCTGCTGCTCTCGCTCGTTGGCTACTACTTGTCGCCCGTGCGCTGGCGGCATTTAGGGATGACGCTGCTGAGCTACGTCTTCTACGGCTGGTGGAATCCGTGGTTTATGATCCTCATGTTTGGCAGCACCGTCGTGGATTACGGCTGCGGCGTCTTAATCGCCAAACATGGGCGACCTCGGTTAGGGTTGCTGCTCTCCGTGATCTCGAATCTGGCCGTGCTCAGCTTCTTTAAATACTTTAATTTCGCCTTCTCCAGCCTTGCCAGTGTGGCCGCCGCAGTCGGGGTTAGGCTGCCGGAGACGCCCCTGTGGATGAGCCACATTGTGCTGCCCATGGGCATCTCGTTCTATGTCTTCCAGTCCATGAGCTACTGCATCGACCTCTATCGCGGCCATGCTCCGCCCGCTCGTTCGTTCGTGGATTTCGCCTGCTTTGTGAGTTTGTATCCGCAGTTAGTGGCGGGTCCGATTGTGCGTTACGGCAGCATTGCGCATCAGTTACAGCATCGGGATCATACCGTGGAAGCGTTCAGTATGGGTGTGGCACGGTTCGCGTTAGGCTTTGCCAAAAAGATCCTTTTGGCCGATGCCATGGGCCAGATGGCGGACCTCGCATTCAAGAGCGGCCCAGGCAGTCTGAGCAGCCTCAGTGCTTGGTTGGGCGTCGTGGCCTATGCTTTCCAGATCTACTTTGATTTCAGTGCTTACAGCGACATGGCCATCGGCCTGGGACGCATGTTCGGCTTTCGCTTTATTGAAAATTTCAACTCGCCCTATCGCAGTGCTAGCATCACGGAGTTCTGGCGGCGGTGGCACATTTCTCTCAGCACTTTTCTGCGAGATTACCTCTACATTCCGTTGGGGGGAAATCGCAAGGGCGTCGGGCGCACTTATGTGAATCTGATGACGGTGATGCTCCTGGGCGGCCTGTGGCACGGGGCGCAGTGGACGTTTGTAATCTGGGGCGGCATCCATGGGGTGATGCTTTCCCTGGAACGGATGATGGGCCGGAAGCCTTTATTTAAAAAGGTTCCGCGCGCTTTGAAGATCGCGCTCACGTTCGTCGTCTTGCTGCTAACGTGGGTCTTTTTCCGCGCGGAAAATTACACTGTTAGTAAAGAATACCTCCGCGCCATGGTCGGCCTGGAGCCACTGAATGCCACCAGCGCGCTGCTGGATGCCATGCTCCTTTCTCGTGGAGCCATCGCGTATTTCTTGTTCGCTAGCATCGTGATCTGGGCCGTGCCTAACAGCCAGCAACTCCTCCAACGCCTCACTCTTTGGAAAGTCCTCGCCTGCCTTGCGCTCTTCGTCATCGCGCTAGCCATGATGTTCCAACAAGGCTACAGTCCGTTTCTCTATTTCCAATTTTAAACGATGTCCGCCCCCACTCTGCGCAATCCCTACGAGGACGAACTCCCCACAGAGCACTTCGCCATCAGTCGCGTGGCTGCATGGAGCTGCACCGTGCTCTTCCTGCTCATCATCACCCTGCCGACGCTCTGGCAAGACGTGCGGGCGTGGAGCCAGCCTGCGGGCTGGGTGCCTGCTAAAGAGTTTGTTAGTGCAGTGCAAGGCACGGGCTCCACGCAGACGATCGACAAGCGACTAAAGGGCTTTGAAAGCAGCCTGGAACAACACCTAGAGTTCGCCATCCCCGCGCGTCGGTGGGCGCAGTGCGCGTTGTTAGGGACTTTGCATTTGGGGAATGAAAAGACCGTGCTGGGCCGCAATGGCTGGCTCTTCTACGCCCCAGAAATCAAGGCTCTCACCAGCTACGGCCCGCTGCGCCCAGAGCCCACTTCCGTGGCTAAAGACCCCACCGTGGGGGATTGGCAGCCGCCGCTCCCCGCCATCACGGCCTTTGCGCAGCAGCTCCAGGAACGCGGCATTGCGCTGTGGATCGTGCCCGTGCCCATGAAGGAATCCATTTACCCAGAGCAGTTAAATGCCGCCGCTCCTAGCCCTGCGCATCATGCGGATGAGGCAGCGTTCTATCAGGAAATTTCCGCCAGCGGGAATGCCGAGATCGTGCGGCTAGAGTCGCTATTTCTTGATCTGAAAAAGGAGGACGCCACTGCGGGGCCAGTCTATTTAAAACAAGACACCCACTGGTCCCCGCGCGCCATGCAGGCCACTGCGCGCCTGCTGGCAGCCCGCCTGGGGAAAGGAACGCAGGCTTATACCAGCCAATCCGTCACCCGCCAGAGCCTGGGAGATCTCGTGGAGAAACTAGACCTTGCGGATGGCCAAATTCCCTACCTAGCAGAGACGACCACGTTGGACATCGTGCTGGATCCAGCCACCAGCCAGCCTGTGCAGGCGGATGCCGCTGCGCCCGTAGTGCTGTTAGGAGATTCTTTCGTTAATATTTTCCATGACCCTAGCCTGGGTTTTGGCACGGGCGATGCGCAGCCCATCGGAGCGGGTCTCGCTCAGCAGTTGATGCTGGCCACGCAAGCTCCCGTGGACGTGATCGCCATGAACGGCGGGGCCGCGAGCACGGTGCGGGAGCAGTTTGCCAAACGGCCAGACGACGTGGTTAGGAAAAAGAAAATCGTCATCTGGGTCATCGCGGCCCGCGATCTTAATCTCAGTCGTGGTGACGCTATCGCCAATCGGGTGGAGTGGAAACAGGTGACGTTTAACCCCGCCCAGTCCGCCGCACCGAGCACGATCCCCGCCAGCGACATCGTGGTGGATGCGACCGTTAGCGCCATTTCCATGATCCCTGCGGACCCTAGTAAAACCAACTACGCAGAGGCTGTCTTCTGCGTGCAATACCACGTCAATCAAGTGCTCAGCGGCACGTTAGGGGAGCGGGACATCTCCGTTTACCACTGGCTGTTTAAGAAACGTCAGTTCCTCCCCACGGCCCACGTGGCGGTGGGGCAACGCTATCAACTGAATCTCCAACCCTGGGCCTCGAACCTGGAAGCCTACAGCAAAACGCTGATCGATGATTTCAACGCCATCGAAGTCTTTTACTCCGAAACTGCCACCCCGTTATGAGCCGGAAAGCCTGCTATCTGCTTCTTGTTAGCCTCCTCCTGGCCGCCGGAACCACCGCGTGGCTCGTGCGCGCCAATCAAGCCCGCAAGGCTGCGGCTAAGCCCGCCAAGCAACGCTCTGTGCCCACGGAACTGCCACCGCTGGAGCCCATCAATCCAGTTGCGCTGCGCGCCCAAATCACGGCCCTAACGGGTGGAGCGCGCGTGAAGTTAGTGTGGGTAGAGAACCCCGTGCCACAGGGTAAGGACACTTTTGCGCGCACGGAAGAATTACGGCTCGTCGGCTTTGATAGCCAAGGTGCGGATCGCCATGTCATCGCGGAAAAGTTGGCCAACTACACGCGGCCCTTGCTCACGCCAGACGGCACGCAGGTGCTCTATAACGCCAACGCTGCCACCGGCACAGAGCTGCATCCGCAGATGCATCTGGTGGATTGGGATGGGCAAAATGACCGCGTGTTAG
>JAYVOP010000004.1:0-2938 GCA_043757865.1 Verrucomicrobiales bacterium
GGAACCACCAACGCGATGGCCTTGGGCAGGGTGAAATTTTGCGCTGCTGCCAAGCTATAAACGCCAGCGGTATCAATGATTTTCCGATGCGTTAGGCCCGCGCCACCCGGCGTGTAGAGCAGGAAGGAAGCCAGCGTAGTGGCATCGAAAAAGCCCGTAGCCATACGTCCGCCAGATCCGAAATTCAGCCCGCTGCCCACGCCACTAGCCGAGATGGGCTCCAGATACCAGGTGCTGCCGCCGTATTGGGAGAGCAGCCACGGAGCGATGCTGGACTTCGGCCTAGCAGGATTCAGTTGCATGGTAGTGGCCGCGTAGTTCATGGAGAAAGTCACGGTCGGCGTGGTGCTCAGCGCGCTGAGGCCCGTGTAGGGATAGCGCCCGCTCAGCGTGGCTCCACGATCTCCCGTTACAAGCACGTCCACAGGCGCGATGCCATCAATGTCCAGCGCGGCCACACTAAAGGCAGTGGGAAAGTTAGCATAGAGCGGTGTGGACGTCAGCACCGTGTTAGGCGCAGTGGCGCTGAAGAGTTGCAAGCGGCCCGCCGTGGGTCCTGTGACGATGAAATTATCCGAAGTGGTGCCCGTAAATTTCCCTACCGCCAAGCCGCTCGGATCCTCCACGCCACTGGGCACGGGCGTGCCGAAGGTAAAAGCGCCCGTGGCCTCTTGGAAACCCAGCGTCAGCGTGCCCGTGGCCTTATCCACCAGCACCATATCGCGGCGGCTATCGGCATTAAGATCAGCGGCGGAATACAAGTCCGTGGCCGTCTCAAAAGTGAACGGCTCCTGTGCAGAAAGCAGGCCGCAGCCCAGCACCCAGAGCGTAGCGATAGTCGGTTTTAAGCCCCAAAGGGGGGGGACATCACAGCCCAGGGCAACGCCTAGGGTTGGGACATCCTCCACGCCAAGCCCTGTAGGACGATGCCCACCGTGCGGGGTAGTATCGCCCTTACAGGGCTTAATCCATTCGCTGAACCTAACCCAGGGCGTTGCCCTGGGCTGTAATGTCTCGCTCCGATGGGGCTTTTGGAGCCAGCCCATTGCTCCAAATTGAATCGGGGCCAGCGGTCCCGACTCCTTGGGGGAGCGCAGGTATTGGTGAAAATAAAATTTCATAACAAGTTAGGATTCTGGGATAAAGAGTTCGCCCGCGTCGATAATTTGATCCATTTCCCCCTCGGGATTGAAACGCACGAGATAATAGTGATAGGTAGCATTCTCCGCCACGGGAGTCGTATCCCAGAGCACGATGTCCGCATTCAGGCCATCGTCATTAGCCATAATGCCGACTTCAGCATCCGTCAGGTAACGCAAATTAGTCCCGGCTGCAGTGCTTAAGGTAGTGGCGAGCGTGGTCACCAGCGGTGAGCACTGCACGGTGTCCGCCGCTGGGGTGGCTAGTCCGCTAGCACCATTTACGATGCCGTTGAAGGCGGAAACTTGTTGCCGATAGAGCACGAGTGGCAACGGACGGACGACGCCCGCACCTGGGTAGCCAGATTCTAGCGTGTAGAGATAGCTCTCCCACGGGATCAGCGTATTTATACCAAAGGCTCCGATGGTGCCGGTGGCGAAAAATGCCGAGGCCTTGATGCTGTAGCCACCCACGGTGCCAACGTCGCGCGGAAAGATGAGATCATAATAACGCACCGCATAGGAACTAGCGGTGAGTGGCAACGACCCGATCCGAATGCCAACGGGCAACTGATCTGGCACTTGATAGGGTTGACCAAAGATCGTGCTGCGAGAGACACTATTCAGCAGTGGCCGGATGCCAAGCCGTGTGCGCACTGGTGGGACCGGGCGGGCGGGCCAGGGGACTTGGCCAGCGGCCAACGGCGGGCTCCAGAGGAAGACTTGGCCGGGGCTCCAATCGCCCGTCTTTCCGTCGTCATTCACTGCGCGCACTTTGACAATGTAGTCTGTGTTCGCTTTGACGCGGAAGCTGGCGGTCTGCACGATGGCCGTAGTGGCGCTCTGGCTTTGCACCGGGCCAGTTTGGAAATTTAGCAAACTCACTGGCGAAACATTGGGCGATCCACCACCGGGACTGGTGAAAATGTAATTGTTATTGAATGGCCCGCTCGGGCCGACGGGCGATACCACTAATGAGCTAGTCTCGGGGTCTGGAGAAATAAAGAACTCCAGCCGATCCACGCCCGGACGCGGGCAAGACGCCTTCACGTTCATCATCGTGGTGGCTCCAGTGCCCGTGCTGGCGATGGGCGGCTCTAACACGGGAATGGGCAAGTCTGGCAGCACCACCACGCGCTCGCTCAACAAGGTGAGCGCGCTGGGATTCCCATGTTCATCAAAGACTTGGCCGTAGTAGCGCAGCGTGCCGCCATTCGGTGGCATGAAGGAATCCGCAAAGATAATGCTCTCCCCGTTATTCCCAAACTCCTGCGCGTCTTGTGCTAGTAGCACTAGTGCTTCGTTGTCTAATCGACGGTAAATGCGGTAATCTTTAGCGCCTGCGGAAAGTGTCAGACTGATCGAAATGGGAATTAATTTAGAGCCTGTCCCTTGATAGGCATCGTGCTTGCAAACGTTGTCTGCGGGCGTGCCGGGCGGATCAGAAATTTCCCAAAAGCGATAGTCTCCGGAAGCCCCTGCAAGACAAAGTTGCGTGGAGTTGGCAGGCAATTTCACTAAGCCCACGCTCGTCCAACTGGTGGTAAAATACTGCGCCACAAACGTCCGCGCCACGCTGGAAACACCGCTAGTCCAAGTCGCGCAAACAGTATTCGCTAATGTGCCGCGCGCTTGCAAAGTGACGGGAGGGCCAGCCACATGCCGCTCCCAGAGATCGACGTAGGCATCATCGTCGGGAAGCGGCGTGCCAGTGCCAGTATAATAATTTTTTACATAGGTAGAGCGATTGCTATAAGGCGCTGTGCCTCTTTCTGGATGGATGATTAGCGTCTGCTGAT
>JAYVOP010000005.1:0-10800 GCA_043757865.1 Verrucomicrobiales bacterium
CGCTGGATGTAGGCCTCCATTTGCCCTTCGTAGTCGGGGTGATTCGGCTCTGGCATCTGTTTTACTAGATAGAGCTTCATCTGCTTGGCATAGTTAAACGGACTGCCTAACTCCACCGCCCGCACGCGCTCTGCGCCCACCCGCTGGCGGAAATATGCCAGCTCCGAGCCCCCCGCGCCTAACGTGGCACTAGTCAGCACGCAGCTTTTCAGGCCATTGAAGAAGACCTCTCTTAAAATCGGAGCCACATCAATGGGCGCGCCATGCAGGCTGGTATTCCGGCCATCTGGGCCCGTGCGCTCCACCCAGTAAACGCGATCTTTCCCTCGGATGCTGAGGAATTCCTCTAACTCCACGCGGATGCTGAGGATGCGGCGGCTCAGCTCTTGCAACTCCGGCGTCAGGCCTTCGTTCAGCGTCTTATCATCACAGATCAGCCGGATGCGGTTCGTCAGTTTCGCTAAATGATCGCTCAGTGAATCCTGCACTAACCCCGGCTGCCGCACGCGATACTCCCGCCCGGCTGGAGAAAATTTACAGGCATGTTGGACATCGTAGAAGAACTCCTCAGCAGCCTCTGAGGCTAGTTCAATCTCCCGCAGGCCTTCATACGATTTGGCTAGTGAGAAGAGCCCTTTCTTGGTGCGGGGATTGTAAAGGCGATGCAGATCAAAGCGCAAGGAGGCCTGGGAGAGATTCAGCCCGAGCTGTTTAGCGGCTATGCTCTCCAACGTGTGGGCTTCATCCATGATGAGGAAATCATTCGGATACAGAAAGCCGGTGCCCTCTGCACCCATGTTTTCACTGCTGGCTAACAAGGTGAAAAAGAGCGTGTGATTCACCACCACCACGTCTGCTTCCGCTAGCTTCCGTTTGGCCGTTTGGTAGAAACATCCGCTATCCGCCCCGCAGGTGCGTGCAGTGCAGATGCCCTGCTCACTGCACACCTGCGCCCACACGGACATGCTCGGAGTGAAATCCAGATCGCTCAGCGTGCCATCCGGCGTGCGCTTCACCCAGTCTCCAATGCGACGGAGTTCATCCATTTCACCGGTGGTAAAGAGTTCGCCTTGCTGGCCAAACGCGCGCCCGAGGCGACGCGTGCAAAGGTAGTTCGAGCGGCCTTTCAAAAGCACGGCTTTGAACTCCGAAAATTCCTTGGGCACCACCTTGCGCACCAGCGGAAGGTCCTTGGACATGAGCTGCTCTTGGAGGTTGATCGTGTGCGTGGAGATGACGGCCTTCCGCTTATTCCGTAAGGCATAGAGCACGGAGGGGATCAGATAGGCCAACGATTTTCCCACGCCCGTGCCGGCCTCAATCACCACGGGTTTCTTCCACTCTAAAGCACGCGCCACTTCTGCCGCCATGGTCTGCTGCTCCGGCCGATACTCAAATTCCCGGGAGCGCGCCATCCAGCCTCCAGCAGAGAACGCAGCGCGCATTTCCTCCACAAACTCTGGCTCCACGGGCTCCTCTATCCTCACATATTCGCGCTGCTCTGCCGGAGCCTCGAAGTGCTCCATGCCCTCATCGTCAGTGAGGTCTTCTGGTCGGAAACGCTCCATGTGGTCTGGCGGCTAGTCGCCTAGATAGACGAGCCGTCCGCAGTTGGAACAATGCGTTAGCACTTTGTCAGCCTTCACACCTATGACCACGGCGGGGGACACTTTCATGTGACATCCGCCGCAGACTTGGCCGCTCACGGGCACCACCACAGAATCGCCCCGGCTCTTCCAGATGCGGTCATACATTTCCCGCAGATCCTCGTCCACCTGAGCGGCTAGGCCATCCCGGGCGGCTTGGAATTCCGCCACTTGGCCCTCCAGGTTTTTCATGCGGCTAGCCACTTCCGCCAGATCACTATCCACGCCTTTCTGCGTCTGGGCGAGCCCCGCCGCAGCCGTGGCCAGCGCAGCCTTTAACGTTTCCGCCTTTTCCATTAACTCGATCTGCTGATCCTCCAGCCCAGAGATTTCCTTTCCATAGCGCACCACTTCATTGCCTAACGCGGTGTATTCATCGTTCTTCCGGGTCTCGAATTGCTGCACCTTCAGCCGATTGATCGTCTGCTTTCGGGTGTCGATCACTAGCTCCAGATTCTTCATCGCCACCTCATTTTCCTGGATGGCGTGCTTGGCTAGGCGCACCGTCTCCGTGTCGTGGGCGAGCTTCTGCTTGGCGCGCTCGGCCTCCAGAGGTAAGCGTTTCAGCTCCGTGGAGAGCTTTTTCAGCGTTTGATCTTTATCTTGGAGGATGAGGAGTTGAGTGAGTTCAGGAAGCATGGATCGGTGAGCAGAGGGTCAGAAATGAGGAGTGGCGCGGATAGTAGCAGAGGCCGGAACGGAAAGACAACCCGAAATCCCAGTTCGGGAAATGGGACGGCTGCTAACCTTCCCTAAAAGTCAGGGGCATCCACACCCGCAGCCGAAATTGTGTAAATCTTCATTCGCTCCCGCGCCAACTTTCTCCACAGTTACCCACATTATGAAACTCTCTGTTGATCCCAAACCATTCCGTTGTGCTGGCAAAGCCAAATTTAAAATTGCCTCCGCGCCCACCAAGTTGCGGCAGCGGCTGTATCAATCCGCTGCGGACTTGCAGGCGCAGATCGCGGGCTACCAGAAGGAGATCGATGAACTGCAACAACGCATGTATGCGGAGGGCCGCCGGGGTCTGCTGATCATCATTCAAGCCATGGATGCGGCGGGGAAGGACAGCACGATTCTGCATGTGATGAATGGGATCAACCCTGCGGGCGTGGAAGTGCAGAGCTTCAAGCGGCCCAGCGAGGAGGAGTTAGGACATGATTTCCTCTGGCGCAGCATGAAGGTGGTGCCGGGGCGCGGGCGCATCGGAATTTTTAATCGTTCGTATTATGAAGAAGTGCTCGTCTGTAAGGTGCATCCTGAGATCGTGCAAAATTTCCAACGGCTACCCTTGGAAACCACGGAGAAAATGAGCACGCTTTTTACCCAGCGCTATGAGGACATCGCTAACTATGAAAGCTACCTCACGGGCAATGGAATTCAGGTGGTGAAATTCTTCCTCCATGTGAGCAAGGCGGAGCAAAAGCAGCGCTTCTTAGACCGCATCGAGAAGCCCTCGAAGAATTGGAAATTCAACGTAGCTGACCTCAAAGAGCGCGCACTCTGGGATGACTACATGGCCGCCTACCAGGCCGCTATCAACGCCACGGCCACCAAGCAATGCCCATGGTATGTGGTGCCAGCGGATGATAAAGGCGACATGCGGTTGATCGTCTCCGCAGCTATTTTAAAGCATTTGAAAGCCATGGATCTGGAGTGGCCGAAGCTGCCTGCCGAGCAGGTGGCAGGCTTAGCCGCCGCCAAGGTCGCGTTGTTAGCAGAGCAATAGCACCCATGGGTTCAGAGCATCTTTCCGCCCTCCGGCAGATTCTTTCTGCTGAGCAAATCAGCGTGGCGGAGCCTGTGCTAGCGGAGCACAGCACGGATAAATGGTTCGCCTCTGCGCGACCAGACATCGTGGTCTTTCCCACCACTACAGAGCAAGTCAGTGCGGTAATGCGCTATGCGACGGCAGCGCAAATCCCCGTGACTGCGCGTGGTGCTGGCGTGGGCTATGTGGGCGGCTGTGTGCCCGCGCACGGCGGCATCGTGCTCTCGCTGGCGCGCATGAATCGAGTGAAGGAAATTTCCCTAACGGACGGCGTAGCCGTGGTGGAACCGGGCGTCATCACAGATGATCTACAGACTGCGGTGGCGGCCCAGGGCTGGTTCTATCCGCCAGATCCCGCCAGCTTGAAGGAATGTAGCTTGGGCGGAAATATCGCCACCAATGCGGGCGGCCCACGTTGTGTGAAGTATGGCGTGACGCGACATTACGTGCTAGGGCTGGAAGTGGTCTTGGCCGATGGGCAGGTGCTGCGCACGGGTGGGCGCTGTCATAAGAACGTCACGGGGTTCGATCTCATCGGCCTATTCGTAGGGTCCGAGGGCATGTTAGGAATCGTGACGGAGATGACGCTGAGGCTCATTCCGCATCCGCCGTGTCGGCAAATGCTGAGTGCTGGATTTGCTAGTTTCACCGAGGCGGCTGCGGCCGTGCAGACGATTTTAGGGTCAGGCTTTCTGCCGAGCGCACTGGAAATAGCGGATCGCTTCACGCTGGAAGCCGCCCGTGCCTACAAAGGCGCAGAGCTGATCCCAGCGGGCTCCGCGCATTTGCTCGTCGAGTTAGACGGGCATGAGGAAGCAGTGGCGGCAGACCTGCGGAAACTGAGCGCGTTAGTGGCCTCGCTCACGCCCACGAGCCTCACCACGGCTACCACCACGGAAGCCTGTGCGGCCATCTGGGCGCTGCGCAGAGAGTTCAGCTACAGCTTGCGTGCGACGGGCTTGATTAAGCTAAATGAGGACATCGTGGTGCCCCGCGGACGGCTCGTGGATCTGGTAAATTTCTGTGAAACGCTGCAAGCGAACTGTGGCTTCCCCATCGCCTGTTTCGGCCATGCCGGAGATGGAAATATCCACGTCAACATCATGGTGCCAGACATGACGGACCCCGCCCAGCGCGCACGCGCGGAAGAGGCCTTGGATCAACTCTTCTCCCAAGTGCTCGCCTGGGATGGGGTCATCTCAGGGGAGCACGGCATCGGACTCGCCAAGAAACGCTGGTTCCCCCAAGCCACTAGCATCGTTTCCCGCGCTGTGCACCAAGCAGTCAAAGCTGCGTTTGATCCCCAGCAGTTGCTCAATCCAGGAAAGTTTCTCGACCCGTGAGGAGGCATTGCAATGCCTCGTAATGGACTGGAGGAGGGCACGACTGGAGGAATCCATCGGTGGGGGAATTTCCATTTTCAGCTTGATGATCGCTAGGTGCGGCAGGAGTTTGGCCGCCGTGAAACAGATCGTACTTATATTTCTGCTGGGCGCGGGCGCGGGGGCGTTGGCCGGTTATCATTTCGCCCAACGTGGGGTGGAGCTGAGGATCGTGCAGGGACGCGCACAAGCGGTGGAGGAGGCGCAGCGGCAGCAGTTGGCTGGGAGTCCCGCAGCGGGACGGAAGCAGCAGGAGCGCTTTCCTCTCACGGGTGATGCGGCGGCAGATTTCCGCAGCATCGTGCGGCTTTCAGATGTGGACCGCCGGACAACTGCTCTACGGGAGTTGTTGCAGACGCTTTCCCCGGCGCAGGTGGTGGAATTGAACGCATCCATGGAGCAATTCGCGAAGGATAATGAGGATCAGGATGTGCTAGGCGGCCAGGGAGCTTTGCTGGCGGCTTTGGAAATCACGACCGAACACGCCGTGAGCACGGATCCGCAAGGGGTGCTGGCGGAGTTAGCGAAAAGCAATGCGGCTAATAAGCAGGGTGAGTTTGGCCTGTCAATCTTGCGCTTGTGGGCGGCCCGTGATCCAGAGGCGGCTAAGGCGTATTTCACCCAGCAACACTTTCCAGACGGAGAGGCCCGGGCGGCGGCCGCCTCCGCCATGGTCCGGGAAATGGTGAAGACTGATCCGGAGGGAACGTTCCGTTGGCTGCGTGGGCTGAAGGCGGACTTCTCTGATGAAGTGGCCTTGGGTGCGCTGCAAACCTTGTCACATTACGATGCGCAGAAAGCCGGACAACTGCTAGCATTAAACGCCGACCTCCCCAAAGCCCCCGAAGCCGTGGGCGCGATGGCGGAAGGCTGGGCGCGCACGGAGCCCGCTAAGGCGCTGGAGTGGGCACTGACATTTTCAGATGAATTAGCCGCTGGTGGCGTGGCAACCGCCTGTAGTGCTCTAGCAGGAAAGGATTTCCCCGCCGCGCTCCAAGCCGCTGAGGGCCTCACCGGAGCCAAGCGGGCAGCCGCAGTGCGCGGCCTAGCACAAGGTGGTAAGGTGGAGCAGATGCAGACGATTTTGCCGTTAGTGGAAGGTCTGCCAGAGTCGGCAGACCGCACGGCGGCGGTGGGATCGATGATGGGAAACTGGGTGAAGCACGAACCCGAGGCCGCCAGTGCTTGGCTAGCCAAGCAGCCAGTAGGGGACTCCCGAGATCAAGGAGTGATGGCCTTGAGCCTAGTGATGCTGAAGACCGAGCCGGATTCGGCGCTGGAGTGGGCGGCTACAATTTCGAGTCTGAGTAAACGTCAGCAAAGCACGGACGGGCTCATCAAAAATTGGCTAGAGTCAGAGCCGACGGCGGCTCGCGCATGGGTGCAGCAGTCGCCCCGGCTATCAGCGGAGGACCGCACGCGGCTGCTGGGGATCACGGGGCGTTGATCTGCTCTTGCAGCCAGCGCACGTTGGCCGCAGGGACACGCAATGGACCCCGCTCTCGCATCTGAACTCATTTCCTTGGATAAACAGCATCTCTGGCACCCTTTTACGCCGATGCAGGATTGGTGTGCCCCAGAGCACGAGCCGCTGCTGATCACACGCGGGGAAGGGGTATGGCTGGAGGATCAGGCGGGGCGGCGTTACATTGATGGTAATTCCTCCATCTGGACGAACCTCCACGGACACGGGCATCCGACGATCACCGCGGCCCTTCAGGAGCAGTTAGGAAAGATCGCCCATAGCTCGTTTCTCGGCTTCACGAACGAGCCCGCTATCCGCCTCGCAGAGGCTTTGGTGAAATTGTTTCCTGCGGACACGCTCACCCGCGTGTTCTTGTCAGATAACGGCTCCACGGCCATGGAGTGCGCGCTGAAAATGGCGGTGCAATACTGGCAATTGCAGGGGCAGCCGGAAAAGTGTGAGTTCCTGGCCTTCGACAATGCTTACCATGGGGACACGTTAGGAGCGGCGGCCCTGGGCGGGATTGCTAGCTTCCATGGACGCTTTCAGCATTTGGGGTTCCGTGTGCATCACGTGCGAGATGCGGATTCGCTAGCGGCTATTCCAGACGAGATCATTGCCCGGATCGCAGGCGTGGCCATTGAGCCGCTGATTCAAGGCGCAGCCGGCATGAGGCTCTGGCCTAGTGGGATGCTGGAGACGCTCCGCAAATGGTGCGATTGGCAAGACGTGTTGCTCATTGCAGATGAGGTGATGACGGGCTTTGGGCGCACCGGGACCATGTTCGCTTGTGAGCAAGAGCAGGTGACACCAGATTTCCTGGCGCTTTCCAAGGGGCTGACGGGCGGGTATTTGCCGCTGGGTGCGACGCTGACGAAGGACCGGATTTACCGCGCGTTTCTCGGACGCGTGGAGGAAATGAAAACTTTCTACTACGGCCACAGCTATTGTGGAAACGCGCTCGGCTGCGTGGCTGCGCTGGCTAGTTTGAAGGTTTTTGAGGAGGAGCAAACGCTGGCTCGCTTGCCAGAAAAAATCGCGCTTTTGCAGACCCTGCTCGGTGAGCTAAAAGCCCAGCATCCGCAGCATGTCCATGGGGTCCGTCAGATCGGGCTAATTGCCGGGATTGATCTTGTTTTAGACCGCACGGCAGACGCGTCCTACCCGTGGGCGGCTCAAATCGGGGCCAAGGTGTGTGTGGCCGCTCGCAAGTATGGACTGCTAACCCGCCCAGTTCGAGACACGGTGGTCTTGATGCCACCGCTAAGCATTCAGCCCTCCGAACTGCAGCAGGCAATCCAGGCCATTAGTTCGGCCATTTCCAACATCTGTTAAAACCCAGCCGCCAACAAATGCATCGCGTGCCACAGCATGGCACCGCCGCCGAGGCAGGTCACGCTGGCGACCACGATCAGTAATGACAGGAATGGAACGCTGGTTTTGGAATCAGACAAACTTTTTTCCGTGAATGCGGAGGAATGAGAAATGGAGAATTGAGTCGATTGCATGGGTGATTATTATTTTTGATTAGATAATCAATTATAATCATAATTTAAAAATTTTTCAATAAATAATTTCAGTAATTTGTAAAATTCATAATTTTCACTATCTGAATCGCGGTAATCCTCGAAAACGCCGTCCAAATGTGAGCGGGCTAGGGCGATCATTCCATATCAACCATAGTCGCTTTATTTTCCAAAGAACTCGCCCTGATTTATGAAGATAGTGCCGTTTTGCCAATGCCTGTTTGGCGTTCTAGCAATTCGAAAATGTGATTTTCACTCTAGCCTGATTTCGACACAAATTTGTCGGAACCCCTTGACAGTCAACAATCTACCGAGATTTTTCACTTGTGTTCATAAGACTATCAGCTAGGCTCAGATTCAGCGAGACCAAGAACGTTCTCAGAATCGTCTGAGTGCATCCTCTTGGTGGACGTCACCACTAAAACAATAATTACTGTAAAAATGATCGCGCCTAGACCCATGTATGGAATCAGCCGGATCGATCAGGTGGAGAAGAAAAACCATGGATGGTATGTCCGTGTGACCTTCAAAGGAACGATAACCCAGAAATTTTTTGCCGACAAAACGCACGGCGGAAAATCCAAGGCCTTGAAGCTCGCACAGGACCACCGCAATACCCTGGTTGAACAACTCCCGCCTGCTCGCCAAGCCGCCGCTGCGAAAAAGCGCGCTAGTAAGAAAAAGGCCTAAATCCCGCCGGGGATTGCACTTCCCAGACGAAATTTAGGCACTTTTCCTGACCAGCATAACCAAAACGAAGGAGCCGGAGATTTCCCAGCTAGGCAGCAGCAGCGGGGCTGCTCCGGCTCCTTTGAAAGGATTCCAAACATGACCACAGACTGCGACCAATCGGTTCTACGCGCTTGGACACAAAGACTTGCGAGGCAAACATGAACACCTTGTGATTTTTTCAGGCTGCAATAGATTCGATACAATGATAAGCCATATTTTATGGCCCACACCAACATCAATCCAACATTACTATGATTACTCCTCGTCCTACCTATGGTATTAGCCGCATCGACCAAGTCGAAAAGAAAAACCACGGTTGGTATGTCCGCGTGACCTTTAAAGGCACCGTGACTCAAAAGTTCTTTTCCGACAAATCTAATGGCGGAAAATCTAAAGCCCTTAAGCTAGCCCAAGACCACCGGAACGAACTGGTGTCCCAGTTACCTGAATCTCGGCAAATCTCCGCTTCTAAAAAGCGGGGCAGCAAGAAGAGCAAGTAGCCTGCGGATCTGCGTCAAATCGCGTTAGGTGGCGGGAGATGATTCTTGCGGTTGGTGAAAGAACCATCTAGGAGGATGTCGTATCCACTTAGTCCATGCCCAATTCATCTCCGCCACCTACCTACGCCCTCTGGGCAGAAGATCTTCACGTAACCTACCATGTGGGGCAGACCGATGTGCCAGTCCTGCGGGGGGTGCATTTTTCAGTCGCGCCCGGTGAGAAAGTGTTTCTCTGCGGTCCTTCTGGTGCGGGCAAGACCACCTTGCTTTACACGCTGGGAGGATTGGAAATGCCTTCCCATGGCCGGGTTTTGGCTGCGGGGAAATCGCTCTACGATCTTTCCAGTAATGCCCGGGCAAAGCTGCGGAACACGCAGATGGGCTACATTTTTCAGAACTATCTGCTCTTACCCGAGCTGACAGCACTGGAGAACGTCTGCCTCCCCGCCTTGATCGGCGGGCGTTCTACCGTGGACCGTGGGCGGGAATTATTGGCCAAAGTGGGCTTGGTAAAACGGCTGGATCATCTTCCCGCCCAACTCAGTGGTGGGGAGCAGCAGCGCGTGGCCATTGCGCGCGCGCTAATCAATGATCCTCAGTTCATTTTCGCTGATGAACCTACGGGCAATCTGGATTCCCAGACGGGCCGGGAGGTCATGAATTTGCTACTCTCAGCGGTTGCAGACTCTGGAAAGACCCTCATGGTCGTTACCCATGATGCCAGCTTGGCGACGATGGGGGACCGCACGCTGACGATGCGGGATGGACTTATGGAAAGTTGATCTGCTCCCACCGCGACTGACCTGCGCACTGCCTCCAGCCCCTCCCCCTTTCATGAAAATTTATCTCGATGGACAGTTAGTCGATGAAGCCGATGCCAAGATCTCTGTGTTTGATCACGGTTTGCTGTATGGCGATGGTATTTTTGAAGGTATCCGCTTCTATAACAAACGTGTCTTCCGGCTAGAACAACACATTGACCGTCTGTATGATTCTGCCAAGGCCATCCTGCTGACCATTCCCATGACCAAACAGGAACTGATCCAAGCCACGGTGGATACCTGTGCGGCTAACGGATTGGAGAATGGCTACATCCGCCTCGTGGTCACCCGTGGAACGGGACCCATGGGACTGTCACCGTATAAGTGCCCGAAGGCCAGCGTGTTCATCATTGCCGCTAGCATTTCGTTGTATCCAGAGAGTGCGTATGAAAATGGACTCGTCATGGCCACGGTGGCCACGCGTCGTCCGCGGCACGACATCCTTTCCCCGTTAGTAAAAAGTTTGAATTACCTGAACAACGTCATGGCCAAGGTGGAAGCGATCCAGGCCGGTGCGGAGGAAGGCCTGATGCTCAATGACCAGGGCCTCGTGGCGGAATGCACGGGGGATAACATTTTCGTGGTGCGGCATGGTAAGATCAGCACCCCGCCCCTCAGCGCTGGAGCGCTAGACGGGATCACGCGGGGAGTCGTCTTCGAGGTAGCGGCGGAATTGGGCATCCCTATCCGTGAGGCGGATATGTCTCGGCACGAGGTTTATACAGCGGACGAATGTTTCCTCACGGGCACTGCCGCCGAGGTCATCGCGGCCGTGAAATGTGACCAACGCCTCATCGGCAATGGCAAACCCGGTCCCATCACCCAGCAAGTCATCGCTAAATTCCGCGCCCTTGCGAACACCACCGGGACGCCATTTTAAGGATTGACGCGGGTCGGCTATTTTGGGTAAATTACGCCCATGCGTGGTTTCCTCCCCCCCTCATCTTGGCTGCT
>JAYVOP010000006.1:0-37202 GCA_043757865.1 Verrucomicrobiales bacterium
TGCAATCATGCGCTATTACCAAGGAAGCCGCACCACTTTTTCGTGATAGGCATGGGGAGCCTTAGGGGCTAGTCGGATCGGTTCCTCACAGCGGGATGCTTCCTTCTGTCCACCATCTGATTGTCCGATGCGTGGCTGGGGCGATATGGTTGGGGGATGAGGAGAAGGAGGGTTTGCGGAAGCAGTGGGAGAAGACGGCGGCTTTTTGCTCATCGCTGCGGCCTCGCGGAGCAATGACCCTTCGGGCTGCTGAAGCAGGCTATGTAGCGGCCCGCCAAGCCGCTCCATTGTGGCTTGGAACTGCTAGCGTATGTGTTCATGGGGCATTACTATCATTTGCTGGTGAGGTTGCCGGAATTGGGCTAGCAACTTCCTCTACCCACTTCATTTTTAAAAGCTCTGCTCTCTCCGCTTCCTCCTGTGGAACACTGTCTCCGCCCCCGATCTTAACGTGGGGGAGTCAGTTTATAAAAGTTCCGTGGACCGCTGGTGGTTAAGTTATCAAAGTATTCGGCTATTGGACCCGTGGCGGTCACTACGCCGATGGCGGTCCACGTCCCAGCGGCCATGCTAGGGCTGCGTTCGACGACGTAGGAGCGTCCTTCCGTGCTGTCCCAGGTGAAATGGAAATTTCCGGGAACGGTGCTCTCCACTTGGCGGAGGTTGGGAGCGGCGGGCACCACGTGATTTTTGATTTTGCGGACCAGTCCGCTGTCGTTGCTTACCACCAGCACGCTGCCATCGGGAGCCACGGTGATCTGCCGGGGCTGGCTATGGCACTCAATTCCAGTGACGGGGAGCGCAGCAGAGCCGTAATAGGTGATGTCGTTTTTCCCTCTGCCAAAGAGGAATAAATGGATCTGCGCGTTGGCAGAGGCGGCATCCGTGGAGCTGTCCACATACCAGACTTTCCCGCCCCGGTGGGTGCAGAGGTAGTAGCCTCCCGTGGGGGTAAAGGCGATGCCGCGCACTTGGTTCAGGGTGCAGTTTACGGCCAGCAGGCTGCCGGTGTCCGCGCTATCCGCAGTGGAGGTGGCTGCGGCCCCGAGGCCAGCCACGCGCGTCTTGGTGCTATAAGTGGTGAGGGCGTTCGGGGATGGGGTGTCGATACGCCAGACGGTGGAGTTGGCTGGCAGGTCTTCTGCGCGGTCGGTGACGTAGAGTTTATGGGTGACAGGGTTGACGTCCAGATTACCGGGATTCGTTAGTTCTAAGGTGGCTCTGGTAGGGGCGCTGGGGTAGCGAGTGATGGCCTGAATGCCGCCACTAGGCGTCCATTTCTTAACTACGCCACCCATGGGGGCGCGGTTGATCGACACGCCGATGGGCACCGCTTGGCTCAGGTCCGCCACTTCTTGGGTATAGTAAATGAGGTCCTCCGTCTGGCTAACCCAAAGGCCGCGTCCAGAGGGGAGCCAGTTAGGATCGGGATCGTTCACGATGGTAGTCATGGTGCCATCCAAGCCCACGCGACGGATGCGATGGAAGCCTGCATCGTAGATGTAAACGATGCCATTGGGCAGGACGTAGAGCCCATTACAGGCGAGAATATTGATGCTGGTAGCGGGGCCGGGAACGTCCGTGGTGACGTTAGGATTATATTGCCCAGCGGGGGTGGACGGATCGTTAGGATAATAGGGGCCTGGCTGGTGGTAGGGCAGCGTCTCCGTATAGGACGGGCTGGTAAAATTGATTGCGGTATTGGTCCCCGCAAAGCGGCGGATGCGGCCATCAGTGGTGACTTTGAGGATGCAATTACTCGCTTTATCCCCGATGTAAACATTGCCATAAGCATCCGCCATGGCGATGTGAGGATTGGAAAGATTCACGCTGGTGGCCAGGGGAAAGACGGCGGTGGGATGGGCCACGGGATCTAAGGCCAAATCATAGGACGAGAGCCATTCGCTGGTCTCCGGCACGGTGGAGGTGGTGACGATGCCATTACCCGCGAGATAGCCACTAATGGGATCGAAGCTAGCCGTGAGAGTTTGGAATTCAGTGAGCGCCCAGAGGTTAGGGTTAGCACAGGCGGTGACGAGGAGGAGCGGGAGGAGGAATTTCATAAGCGCGGAAGGGGAAGGAAACCGTAGCCTACGGGATTCCGCTCCACGTAGGCAATCAAGAATTACCCACCATAGGCCGCATGATAGAAACGTCACCCGAGCGTCATGTGGCGGCCTCCATTATTTCTTGGAGTCTAACGCTGCCTTAGCCTTAGCCTTAGCCTTAGCCTTAGCTAGCTGCGCCTTCGTGCGGTCCAGTTCCTCCCACACGTTACCTAAAGCAGCCAGTTAAATTGTCAACGCTAGGCGGCTAAACCGCTTGCTACAGCCGCGTGTAAATGCAGGAGCACCCAGGCTGGACTTTGCCGTCTTTCCAGGAGACACCATCTACTTTAAGGTGGTTTGCATCAATGAAAGTGTAGGTGGCTCCATGCATGTGCATATCTTTGGCTGGATTAATGCCGGGGGTGGGGATGAAATCAAAGGTTAGAGAGTTGGTAGTGCTTTCGGCTAGGCGCATTCTTGGTTGATTCCTCAGCGCGCAGTAGTGGGTCATGGTTAGTTTGCCATTCACATCGTGGTAGGTGCTCAGCATCTCCATGGGCGTGCCCGCAGCAAAATGCTCCTCCACTACCGAGCCACCCGCCAGCACGCGGAACTCTGTGACCGCTGGACCCACACAGGTTAGGCCCTTCCATTTCCCAGCCAGGGTGGTCATCTGCGTAAATGCCGCCGATCCTTGATAGGGCGGCATTTCCAAGCCCGCAGCGGGCTTCGTCTGGCGAGTCTGGCAAGAAGTGAGAGCGGCGGCGGTCAGGAGGAGGAGGGTGGATTTCATAATGATGATTGATTAAAGTGAAGCGCGCCCATCGCCCAGTCGGAACTAAAACGCAATTCTTGTTTGACAGTCCTAGGCAGTGCCTCTAAACGTCCCGCCCTCCTGAAAATCGGGAGTCTTTTTGTTGTCCCCAACCCCCCTCTCTCACCAGAGACACCCCATTTTATTATGGCCACCGTTCAAGTTATCCTTAAAGAAAAAGTCAACAGCCTTGGAGCTGAAGCCGATGTGGTTTCAGTGCGGGCTGGATATGCGCGTAATTTCCTCGTTCCTCAAGGCAAGGCCTATGAGGCCACCAAGGGTAACCTGCTCCAAGTCAAGAACCTGAAGGCCAAACGGGCTGAGCGTGAAGCCAAGGAAATTTCCGAAGCTCAAGCCACCGCCGCTAAGATCAAGAAACTGAATCTAAAGTTGGAACTGGCCACCAGCCAAGCTGGCAAAGCCTTCGGAGCCATCACCAACATGGACATCGCCAAAGCCCTGGAAGAGCAGAAGATCATCATTGACCGTCACGCCATCGAACTGGAAAAGCCCATCAAAGGCACGGGCAAATTCGATGTCACCATCCGCCTTCATGCCGATGTGGAAACCACGCTGCGCCTGACCGTGACCGCTGCGGGAGCTGCCGATGTGGCTGAAGACGAAATCGCAGGCTAAGAGCCCCGCGCCCGCCATTCCTCAACCTCGAAAGCCGTCTTGCCCTGCTGCGCAAGACGGCTTTCGCTTTGCCTCATGCTTAATTCTTAATTCCTCATTCTTAATTCCAGATGTCCCCACTCGAAATCATCCGCCGTGGCACCGTGCATTTTATTGGTGAAAAAGAACTCAGTGAAAAACTCGTTAGCGGTAAGCCACTGCGTGTAAAATTAGGCGTGGACCCCACCTCGCCAGACCTGCATCTAGGCCATAGCGTGGCGCTCACGAAGTTGCGGCAATTTCAGGATCTCGGCCACACTGTGGTGCTTATCATCGGAGATTTCACCGCCATGGTAGGTGATCCCACGGGCCGCAGCGCCACCCGCCCGCAGCTCACGCGGGAGGAAGTGCTGGCCAATGCGGAGACTTATAAAGAACAGGCCTTCAAGGTGCTGAAACGCGCTGGCGTGGAGGTGGTGCATAACAGTGATTGGTTCGGCAAAATGACCTACACGGAAGTGCTGAAGCTCAATGCGCAGGCCACCCTGCAGCAGATGTTGCAGCGGGAGGACTTTCGGAATCGGATCGATACCGCCCAGGAGGTGCGCCTGCACGAGATCCAATACCCGCTGATGCAAGGCTGGGACAGCGTGATGGTGCGGTCCGATGTGGAGATCGGCGGCAGTGATCAGCTTTTCAATAACTTGGTTGGACGGGACCTCCAACGCGCCCAAGGCATGTCCCAGCAGGCCGTCATCACCCTGCCCTTGTTAGAGGGATTGGACGGCGTGAAGAAGATGAGCAAGAGCTACAAAAACTACATCGGCCTCAGCGAGCCCCCCGCCGAGATCTTTGGCAAAGCCATGAGCATCAGCGATGCCTTGATGGCCCGCTACTATGAGCTGCTGTTAGGCGAAGCCGTGCCTGCTGACGTGCATCCCATGGACGCCAAGAAAGCCCTAGCCAGCCGCCTCACCGCACGTTTCCACGATGCCGCCGCCGCTGCTGCTGCGCGAGAAAATTGGGAATCACGAT
The DNA here is from genome assembly GCA_043757865.1 of Verrucomicrobiales bacterium. Taxonomy (GTDB): domain Bacteria; phylum Verrucomicrobiota; class Verrucomicrobiia; order Verrucomicrobiales; family V1-33; genus JAGNEJ01. The sequence goes on from JAYVOP010000006.1 coordinate 4,513, forward strand.
TCTCCAAAAAGGATCTGGAAACCGTGGCTCTGCCCACGTTTTTGCCCACGAGTAACCAACTGATCGCAGTGACTGCGCAGGCGTTCAAAGACTGCTTCCAGTTAGAGAAATCTAACGGCCAAATCAAAGTCCTGGCCCAACAAGGCAGCCTGCAACTCAACGGCCAGAAGCTCACGGACCCGCAAGCATTGCTGACCCTAACTACCGGTGATGTGCTGAAATTGGACAAGACTCATACGGTGCGCATCGGATAGAGTAGGCCGCTAGTCTTACTTCCCGGTGGGTTGCAGCACTTTTTCCAGGCGGGTGCCTAACGCACGTTCCAGATATTGCACGGCAGCGTTGTAGCGGCGGTGCATGTCCAGGCGCTGGAGGTTGATGTTGAGTTTCACCTCGTCCGCTTCCATCCAAACTTGATTGGGGTTCTTGCTAAAAGCTGCTCCGCCACGCGCCTCGCCATCCATCATTAACTCCAGCGCGGCAAACTCTTTTTCCGCAGCGGCCATCATAGATTCAGCCTCCCGTAAGCCTTCCAACGCGAAGGAGACATCCGAGGTGATGTTCGTTTGCAGGTGTCCGATCTGCCGGGACAGCGCGCGCGCCTCGGCTTCCGGCACTCGCTCCGCCTTGTTATAGAGATTGCTCCACAGCGGGATGGAGATGCCCGCGCTCAAGGAATAATCTGCGGTGTCCCGCCCGCCGCGGTCGTTTTGATAGCTATAGCCACCTTGTAAATAGCCCAGGTAGGGCAGGCGGTTCGCGCGCTCGCGGCTGTATTCCGCATGGGCGGCTTCGTTCTTAGCATGAAGCACCTGGAGGTCCATGCGGTAAACACTGGCCATCTGCAGGAGGTAGGGTTCGTCCAGCTTCCTGAGGTCGATCTTCCGATGCCGGAAATTAGCCGGAATGCTGATGCGACCACGGTCAGCGGCATTTAGTCCCGTGAGGCGAGCGAGCTCCCGCCGCATTTCATCCGCCTTCATCCGGGCATCGTAACCCTCGAGCCGGGTTTTGCTAACATCCGCCGCAGAGCCTGCCAGCTTGTCCATGGCTTGCACGCGGTTGTTATCCATCAACTCTTGGCGCTTGGCGGCTATGCTCTGGAGAAATTTTTCTTTGGCATCATAGTAGCTGAGGTCTTCAAAGAGGGCGCGCACTTTGGCGATGAGTTCATTCTCCACCGCTAGCTCTTGGTATTCGGCGGTGCGGATTTCAGCGTTAGCGGATTTGATCTTAGCAGAGATTTCCCATGGGTTGGGAAAGGGGAAGCGCAGCGCCCCACCCCAGGAGGATTCTGGCGTGGTCACGTCCCGGTGCTTAACCACGGTGCGGGTTTCTCCCACTAGCACTTGATCGTTCTTGCGGCTCCCATTTTCTTTATCCTGTTGTGTCGTAGGGGTGCCCGGAAAACCTCCCGTGTCTGCGCGGTCGCGCGTGGACCCGGTGGTGGTGTGGCGGGTTTCATACTCGCGCGTGACCACTACATCCTGCGTGGCTCCCGGCGTCACATCCCGCTCTATGGTACGGTAGCGCGTCTCGTGGAAACGGCTGCTCTCAGTTTGGTTGCGGGAGATTTGCTGCTGGGCCAGCGGGGTGGCAGCCTTGGTGCCATCACGTGTGCCGGAGTAGTATTGGCTATCAAATTCGGAGCCGGCGTAATCCGCATAACTCGTGGAGCTATCGTGATACGAGCGCCCGACTTCGACGTCAGTTTGGTTGGAGTAGCCGAGCCGGAGCTCAGGGTTTTTCAGGTCCGTGGCGGCTGCGCGTTTAGCTTTGGCCACGGCCATTTTCCGTTGGGCGTCTAGCACGTCCAGGTTATTGAAAAGCGCTAGTTCAATGAGGTTTTCCAAGCTGATCGGCCCCGTGGGAGGCAAGGGGGAGACCTCCTCTGGCGCGGCTAGGCGATCTGGCTTGGCAGCCCTGGGATCAGCCACTGGCTTGGCCCGGGGTGCGGTGGTGCCGCTGACGGTGGGCGGCTTTGAGGCGGGCGGCCGAGCGGCAGATGGGGCATCTGGCCGCGCCCAACTGGTGCTAGGGCTTAGCACCAGCAGCATGGCAAAGGAAAGGATTAAGCGAGGGGAGACGGACATGGAAGTGGTAGGGGTGAAACGTGGTAGTGATAACGAATCAAAGCTGCCGCCGGATGGTGGGGAGACGCGGCTCTGGCTGCCCATGGCGGTATCGTTTCCGCTCTGGGGACGCAAGAAAGAAATGTCTCACGCAAGGAATTTAGCCCAGAGCGCGGATTTTGAGTCCGCCCGGGTGGTCCAGACTGCTGAGGCCATTTAGTTGACCCTGGCGGCCTGAAGTCCGCGCTCCGGGATGAGTGTTTCCCCGCTTGAATGTGACGCGGTGCGGCCCACGCTCCGCCATGCCTCTCATCATCAACTCTGAAACGATCCCCCCAGAACTCCTCCAAGACGAGTTCTCCGCTATCAAATCCCACTACGAACGCATGGGGGCTATGAATTGCTGTGAGCGCGATCCTGAATTCCACGAATATGCGCGGGAAAATGTCATCGCGCGGGTGCTACTGAACCAAGCTGCCGAGCGCCAATTTCCTGACATCGACGAGGCCGCAGTGGACTCCACCAAGGAGCGTCTCGTGGCCGAGGCGGGCTGCCCACAGGATCTCTGTGCTAAGCTGGGTGTGGCCTCGCTGGACGATCCACTGCTGCGGCAGGACATCATCAGCGGTCTGCGCATGGATCAAATGTTCCAACTGATTTGGGGGGATCTCCAAGAGCCTACCGAGGCCGAGTTGCGCACTTATCTCCAAGAACATGCCGCCGACTATCAAACAGACGAACGCATCCGCGCCCACGCCATTTTCAAGCAAGTGGAGAAAGTGGAAGACCGGGAGGGCATCTACCAAGCGCTGCGGGCGCTGCGTCGCGAGGCCTTAGCCGGGGCGGATTTCGAGGCTCTAGCCCTAGCGCACACGGATAAAGAAGATAAGGTGACGGACCTGGGATGGTTCAAGCGCGGGGAGTTTATGGACGAATTTGACCTCATCTTTTTCTCATTAGAAGTGGGGGAACTCAGCCCCGTCTTCGCCAGCCATTGGGGGTTCCACTTAGCCAAGATCATCGGCCACGAGCCCGCAGTGCTCCAGGACTTCGCTAGCATCCAGGCGGACCTGAGCGAAGCCTGCCAACAAGCGGCAAAGCAAACCAAGACCAAGGCCTTTATCGCCACGCTCAAGGAACAAGCCGTCATCTCTGAGCGCACCGCCTCAACGGAATCCTAATTTGCGATCAGGCCAGACTTCCGCTACGGGTTCCGCCTGTGAATCACCATTGCTCCTCCGACTCCGCCGTCATGCTAGCCGCCCTCTGCCTGGGCGGTGGGTTGACCCGTTGTGAATGCCCCGCTGCATCCTCCACGCCACCACCAGTCTCCGGCGGCCCACCCACCAGATTCGCCTTCGCCTCCTGCATGGCCTTCGCCTCATACAACACCCCAAACCTCCGCAGCACCTCCGCATTCTCCACCTCCTCTGCCGACACCCGACAAACAATATGTAAATGATTTGTCATCACCACATAAGTCAGCACCTCCACCCCCGGAAAATCCGCCATTGCCACAGCATCTTGCGCATCCGCTCCTTCTCCACCTCCCCAAACAAAACTCCCCCGCGTCACGCGGATGATGACGTGATAAATCGTGGGTTCAGAGGAAACAGTAATACGAGCGGTGGCCATAGCTTTTGCAGGCTACCCAAAACCGCGCCCGGTTTAAGTAAATTTTGTCGGTCTTTTTGTTTTGCCTTCCGGGGGAGGTGCTGGAGATCGCTGAGTTCGATCTCAATTTACCATCAGGTGAAGCAAAGTGGTTTAAATCGGAAAACCCTCCGAGATCGGAGAACCCTCCGAGGCGACGCTCAGCTAGAATATCTCTGCAATCCACTTGCCCGCCGCTTTCCCGTCTCTAATGATGTTATCGAACGCAGACTCACACGCGGAAAACTGTGGCCTCTGCGGTGATACACTAAACTTCACAGGTCATGGCCGCTCCCGAATCTCATCCCCTAGAACACATCGTCACCATCCGGCATTTGCTGGAGCATTACGTAGAGAGCTTTGCATTCAACAAGGAACTCGTTCAGAGTGTCAAATATGCACTGACTGAGACGCCGAGACTTGTAAGGTGGTAAAGTTTTTCTCACTGATCGGAACCATAATCTTCGAGAACCACCACAAGGTAAGGTAATAGTCCACACTTTGCATCATTATGCCAGGATTCAAACATGACCCGCTCGCCGATGTTGAGGCCATTCGCCAGTTGCTCAGTGGCTACGAAACCGGATTCCCATTCTTGAAGGAGGTGGTCCAGAACGCTAACGATGCTGATGCTAGCAAAGTTTGGATGCAGTGGCATCAAGGGTTGGCGGATCAGGCAAGTCACCCACTCTTAAAAGGGCCTGCGCTGATTATTGCGAACGACGGACCCTTTGATGAAGAAAGCAGAAGGGGAATAGAACTGATAGGACTTAGCAATCGTGCCGCCGATACCGAGCGGATCGGCAGGTTCGGACTGGGGGTCAAATCCCTCTTCCATGTCTGCGAGGGCTTCTTCTTTTTTGAGTCAGAAGGAAATGAAACACTTCGAGGCTTCTTGACTCCATGGCATGGAGAGACGCTGGAAGAAACGGAATACCATAAATCTTGGTGGCAGACTGATGCGGAAGACTGGACAACAGTTAGCGAGAGCGTGAAGAGGCTTCTGCCTGCAGACTTTCAGCAGTGGTTTGCCATCTGGATACCATTGCGTCGTGCAGATCACTTGGGTGAAGTTAAGCCTCTAAGGAACGATCATCCTGGAGATGAGCAGAGCTGTCCAAACAGGCTCATGGATGCATTTTTTCATCAGGCACCCTCGATTGCAGAATCCATGATCTTCCTTCACAAGGTTAATTCTGTGACTTTTCACGATGGACAGAATTCATCTTTGATGAAACACGATCGCCCCACGGATGAATCTTCGCCAGGGCGGATTCAGGAGTGCCGCTACTACAAAAAGAGTCTTTTGAAGGACGACGAACAGACGGTCGATAGATTTCAGAGGGAAGAAAATTGGCCAACAGTTACTGACCGAAGAACGACAGAACAAGTTCCTGACAAGGCAAAATGGGAGGGCGGGGTTGCCATCTCACTCACAACCGCAGGTGCAAACTCGGGCAGTTTGAGAATCTTCTGGTCGGTTTTTCTACCAGTAGGAAATGACCCCGCCATCAATGTGGAGTTACCAGGGTGCACTCACAACCTTCATGTATTTGTCCACGGTTTCTTCTTTCCCAACCGTGATCGGACTGCGGTGCTTGGAGCAAATAACGGATTCAAAGATGCCAGCGATGACAACGAAGATTCTTTGAAGATTGCCTGGAACAAGCAGCTTGCGACATCACCCAGCGGAGTCCTGCCGCTGCTCCTGCCAACGTTGATCCATGCCTTTGTCACCGAGAAATTTAGCGATATTGAAATCTGCAAAGTCGTAGGTTGCCTTCAGGCAAGTAAATGGTTCGAACTCTACCGTCAGCATATCTGCCAAGCGCATTGCATCGTGTATTGTCTTGTGGCGAAAAAGTGGAGTTGGCAACTTGTTGCGTCAGCGAAGCCAACCCTAATTTTCCCCAAGTTCGACGGCCCTGAAATCTTGGACACCGAGGCTATCGTTGCTTCGCTGCTGGGTGACGGAAATCTGAATCGAATTGTTCTTATCAATGGCAATGCAGCCTTGGCCGCGAAGGATTTGAAGGTGGAGTGGACGAAAGAAGATCTTGAGTTGTTCTGCGTCTTGGTTCGGCAAGACGTGCTCAGTGGGCAACCGAAAGCTCGCAAGTATGTAACGAAGCTTCTACCCCAACTTGGGCAGACCGTTGACAACAATCCTCAGATTTGGCACGATTTGCCCATTTACGAAGTCGAGACCCTTGACGGAGGAAAGTCCGTGGCCTCGGCAAGTTCGCTTCAAGAGCACACTACCAAGAGCCTGCTTTTCTCCAGAGGAGAGGCGGAACTCAGGAATGCCCTCAAAGCAGCCTGCCCCAACGCCTCAGCGTGGTTTGTCGTGGGATCGACTCCGCCAGGGATTTTCCCACAGGCATTCGATACCCGTGCTGTCGCCGCGTTGGTGCTCTCACAAGCGAGCTTAGGTGGGCCACAGAATCGAACCGCGTTGATTGGCAGGCTACTCGTGGACTTGGAGAATGCAGGCACCAAAAAGGCGATCCGCTATTTACTTCACGGCAATGCCACCAACCGAAACACCGACGGCAATCTCCATTTGCGCCTCTCGGTAAACGATGGGTCGATGGAATGGAACAACGTGATCAAAACCACGCTGGATCAAAGAACCGAGACATGGCGTTTGGTGGATTCGGTCTTTTCGGCAAGCATCAACGACCAGCAGAAGGAGACGCTCAATCTGAAGATGTGCGGTGCGGATTCCTTCCGGGCTTTGTGCAAGGAAGCAGATGCAAAAATCGACGAGCTTCCGCTAGCCTCATTCCATGACTTTTTGCTTACTCAGCTCAATCAAGGAACCCACTACGATCCTGACGCAGACAACAAGCTGCTCCGCAGCCTGAAGATCCACAGTTACGGAAAGGACTCTTTTACGACAGTCGAGGAATCGGTTTGGCTTGCTCCCGAATCTGGCAAAGAGCCTTCAAAGAATTTGAAGCCGATTTGGGATCAACTCTGCCAGAACGCCAGGATCGTTCAACGCAGCTCAGAGAAAGCCGTTGTCTTTCGACAGGAGGAGCTGTTCAAGAATCGAATCCTCGATCCAAATGGGATCATCCGACGGGCTTGCCAGCAAGGTGAGCCACACCACTTCGCCAAACTGATCCTTCATTACCTCGGTTCAATCGGGAATCCCGCTAAGGAAACGTCCGATGAGCTAAAGAATGCTTCATGGTTGCCACTCGCGAAGGGCAAAACCACAACTCTGGGCAACCTGCTTTGGTTGGAGGAGGCCGAAGAAGCGATTGGAAAGCTTGTCAGCCACCGGGAAGAAACTTCCGCAATGGTCACGCGTGGTGAAATCCAACTCGATCTTGCGAAGAATACGGGGGCTTGGAACACGATTAGAGCCCATTTGATCCCGAAAGGTGACGATGCGATTGAACTCCTGAGAACTGCGTTAGCGGACAATCCCGAACTGCACTTCGGGCTTTCCAATCTTTCAAGTTCGCAAGTGCTGGGCGAGTGGCTGAAAGCGGTGGAAGGATGTGAAGCCGACATCTCACCGGCAGTGGAACTGGTCCGCGCACTTTGGCCGACAGATCAAGGAGCCGAAGCTGCCGGCAAACAAACATGGGCAGGGAAAGTGGCAGGAATCTTCACCAAAGAGTGGCCAGGTAAAGATGCCGCTCGCTATGACACTGTTCTGAAAGCTCTTAGGAGCAAGCATTTTCAAGCTGGGGCTGATGATCGAGACACCATCATCAAAGTTTTTCATTTGTATCTTGGAGCTGCGGTTAGCAGAGAAAGATGGATCATTTTTCAACAAGATGAGGGCTTTCAGTTGCTCAATCAGTGTAATGAATGGAAATCTCTTTCCGATCTTGTCCCGCCGAGTCGAGGCATCGACCGTGCTTTTCAGGTTCATTGTGGTGCCGCTAAAGCTCTGAGGATTCTGGACGAACAAGCTGGAGAGCCCGATGCAGCAATGGAGATCGAAGTCGCTGTGGGCGACACGGACTCAGCGATAATACTTGATAATTTTTTCCGAGCACTTCCTAAACTTCACAAAAAGCAATGGGGTGCATTTGTATCGCTTTTGGGCGACGACTCAGCGATTCGACGTTTGGCTGACAAACTGACCGAAGATACCGAAGGTTTTCGTTCAGGTTTAATTCCTGATGACAACCTTCTTCGAGTGATCGGCCATAAGCACTTTCGCTGCTCTCGAATTGACGGTGAGACCATAGAGATGGATTCGCTTAATGGAGGCGTGCTCAATGTCCCGATTGATTCCGAAGCCGACTCATTCTTGGTGCCCGATAGGAATGGAAATCTTGTGAGCTGGGAAATCTCAGGTAATAGTCACATCCACCGTATCCGGCTACTTAGTGCCAACCGTTTTGCTTCCCTTGATGCTACATCCTTGCAACGTAGATTGGAGCACAGCATTGCTGAGGTGCTGGACAATGCCTTTCACTGCACACCAGTAGGAGTTGCTGAGTTTTTGGCCAAAGTAATCGAGGTTCAGGAAAGAAGCCTTGGCGTTGCACAGCAAACGATCCTGCTGAGTGCTGAACTTCATCTTCAACAATTGGGGTGGAGGCAAATAGAAAGCCGTGAGCTTGAAACGGCTTTGAAGACTTTGGAGAACTCAAAAGAAGCAGAGGCACAAGCGAGAGAACAGGAGCGTGTTGGTCATGTGAGAGGTGTCGAAGTTAAAAAGAATCGTGAGAATGCCAATCATTTGAAAAATCAATCGATTCGTCTGTTGGAGAAGGTCTTCAATGGCAACGCCGAAGTGCAGCGAGGTCTGGCTTTGGCAATGAGTCAGAAAATTGGGGAACAAGGCTACCTTGCTGAGTCTATTCCTTTTGAACTCTTCCAGAACGCGGACGATGCGCTTAGTGAGCGAGGCACTGAAAATGACATTCCCCCTATTTTTGTGGCCGAATTCACAGCTCATACGATCCGCTTTGCCCATTGGGGGCGACCGATCAATCACCCGGTGAATTCCGACGACTCAATTTCTGATTCATACCGCCATGATTTGGTGAAGATGATACTGCTGAATGGTTCAGATAAATCTTTTGGAGCAACTCCAGTGACAGGAAAGTTTGGTCTCGGCTTCAAGAGCATCTTTTTGATCTGCCAAACTCCAAAGGTCATCAGTCGTTCCCTTGCGTTCGAGGTGCTCGGAGCTACATACCCTCGACGACTTGCATCTGAAGATGAGGGTTCGCTCCGCCAATGGCTTGAATCGTTGGTAACACATCGACGGGACGGCACAGCGTTTGAGCTTTCTCTACGCGATGGAGTGAATCCAATTCAGGGTTCGTTCTGCAAACTTGCTAGTTACCTGCCCGTGTTTGCACGGTGCATAAAAGAGATTCGTGTGTTGGGTGTTGAACCAAAGAATTATTACTGGCAACCCAAACAGGTTCAAGTCGGTGAAGGCTGGGAAGTTTGGATCGGGGATGCTGGAGATGAAGGAAAGCTGATGCAGCTCAAGTGTGGCAATGTTTCTTGGTTGTTCGGCTTGGATCAGAAGGGCATCCGAAAGCTAAATGGGCTTCCCTGCATCTGGGCCACGGCTCCCTTGCGTTCCACTGGCGAGGTTGGTTTCGCCATCAACGGGCCGTTCGATCCTGATCCAGGCAGAACGGATCTTGGCAAAGGTGAAGTAGCGGAGAAGCGGAACGCTGAACTGTTTCTTGAGGCGTCGGAGAGACTTTGCCAGTTCCTCCAGTGGTGCGTTGAGTGTGACGACTTGTGCAGAGATTTGGGGTTGAGTCATGGGACAACAGCCTCCTTCTGGGCGTCTTTGTGGACGATATTTTCAAGTCTCACAGATCCGGGTAAGGAGGTTACGGCCAAAGCTCGGCTTGCAAAATCGGTGTGGCCGAAGGGCGGCGATAGTGGCTACGCTGGAGCAGCCAAAACGTCTCCGATCATCCCCAACGGATTGCCCGGGAGATTAGCCACACTGACGAGTATCGACCAAGTGCGCTTTCAAACCTCCGGATATCTTGAATCAGAACTTGGGCGGAAACTTCTTTCGTCCGTAGCTCAATGGCCGGAATGGGCAGCGATGGAAGGCGATCTCAAAGTGAGCGCCGAGAATGTGGTGACTGGCGCAGTGGCTGGGGTGTTGAAGACGCAGGTTGCTGGGGTGTTGAAGACGCAGGTTGCTGGCTTCGATCCCGAAAGCTTTTCGCTGCCATTTCTCCTTCGCCGACTTCTCATTTGCCGACTTGTAGGACTCGAAGGGAACGTAGGACTCGAAGGGAACGTGACAGCCAGGCTGAGTGAGCGGTTGAGTTTATTCCTGAAGCCCAGCATTTGGGATTCTAAATATGATTGGCCCCGGCAAGAGAAAGAAGAGTTGGAGGAATTCCTTGCTGGGCTTCTGTTTCAAAACGAAGCAGGCGAGTGGGTAGGTTCCAAAGCCCTTCTGATCGGTGATGGAACTGGCAACGAGGCTGGACGCGCAGCGCTTGCGCCACCAGACAGGCGGCTGAATCAGCAGTATTCAGCGCGTAATAGGCTGGAGTTCTTCCGGCTTTGTCGCGGCGAGATGAAGGTGTCAGTGGAAGAACTTGCTGATTGGATTGGGCAGGCACTCACAAATCAGGAGCGTGAGCGCATTGCCGCATCGCTGCGGTTTCTTGCTTCAACCAACGACAGTTATTCAATCGAGTCCGCACGTCACTTGAATCGCGGTCAACGGAAGTCTCTTCTAGAACATCAAACTTTTGGACAGCTCTCACCTGAAGACCAAAACAGGGTTCAAAACGCGTTCCAACAAGCTGACATGAGCGATGCTCGTCGTGACGGCAGTGAATATTCCCCGCAAGACAATACTCCTCCTACTGATGAGCCGTTCGACGATCTTGAAGAGGAGGAAGAAGTCATCCCACTCTCTCTGCAAGACCTCGTCGATTGTTGGAACGGGCATGAGGAAGATGCTATTCGCCAGTTCACCGTTTCAGGCATCTATCGTGACCTTGTCTTTCCGAACGTGAAGAAAAACGCTGATCTCGGTGAGCTTTTACGGGACACAGGCAGCATCGAAGGAAAAGAGCACTGGTATCGTCTGCTGTGCCTTGCGTGCTCCATGAGTATTCCGCTGGGACGAAACCCAGCAGCCCGAATCATTCCTTTCTGGCGTGATCGATTGAATGCCGAGTTCTGGGAGGCCACTATTCCCGCAACGCTGGAGGATGCGAAATCGAGTGGCTTCGACCAGAGGCCTGATGCCTTCTTTGAGGACATCATTCATCAATCGTTTCGGAATGAGAAAGCCTCAGGCGAAGATGCGGACTTTTGGCGGAGATTCTTTTATGATTTCAGGAAGATGCATTATTACGTATTCCAGAACGATCTTCCAACCGTGCTCCTCCAGTTGGCGAACGCGCACGATGTCGAAGGTTCCGCCCTGATCTCATTCCTTCGATCAGGGCAGATACCCGTTTCAATGCAAATGCCCGGAAACGAGAGATGGGCTGGTGTGATCGGGCAAAGCATGTCGGCTCCTTTGCTGTTTGTGATGCGTGAACTCCGTAGATTGAACGTGTTGCCATCAGACCGATTCGACAAAGCCTGCTTCTACATGAACAGCCCGGCTCGACGTGTTGCCTATCGTTTAGATTGGATCAGCGATAAGGAGAGTCGAGACTCCAAACTTGGAAATCTAGTTTCTCTGAGCGAGAGCATGTTTGATATAATCAATGACAGCGAACATGCTGCCAGTCTCCTGCCCCATTTTGATCTCCCTTTTCAATGGTATGCCCGTAACAATCGATAAATCTATGCCCATTCAGCCCAACGACCGCGTTTACCAGTCAGAGCATCCAGAGCATGGGTATGGAGTGGTGCGGCTGGTGGAGGACAGCGTGCTCAGTGATGAGCGCATTTGTCAGGTGGCATTTGAGTGGGTGCCGGGGTTGATGGCGGTGGATGAGGAGGCTTTGCGGGTGGTGGTAAAATTGGAGAGTGGGAGGATAATTCCTAGTGAGGAATGGGGAGGGGTGGAGGAACTGCAACGTCGGCTGGGGGCGGCTTTGGTGTTGGCGGAGAACAGTCAGAGTGCCGCGTTTATTCGTTCGTTTACGATGCCTTTGCCTCATCAGGCGTTCTTGCTAGAGAAAATTCTAACCCACGGGCGCTTCGGTCATGTGATTGCAGATGATGTGGGAATGGGGAAGACGATTGAGGCCGGGCTGATCATCGCGACATTGCGTCAGCGTAATCCCAAGACGCGGGTGCTGGTGTTGTGTCCGGCAGGGGTGGTGTTGCAATGGCAGGATGAAATGTCCGAGCATTTTGGAATGGAGTTCAGTATTGCTGGGAGGGATTTCACGGCGGATCGCGCTGCTAACTGGGATTCGCATTCACTGGTGCTGGCTTCGTTGGATACATTGAAGCAAGAGCGCCTGCGAGGGACGTTGAAGAATGCTCCCGTGTTTGATCTGGTGGTATGTGATGAGGCGCATCGGTTGACGGCTCGACGCGAGTTTTTGAGCCAAGATTTGTATCGCACGCAAAGTTATCGTTTCGTGGAATGGCTGGTGGCGGAGCATGTGGTGGAGTGGGAAAAGAATGGGGATGGAAGCCCGCGTTCCCCAAGACTGCTTTTAATGACCGCTACCCCGCACCAGGGAGACGATCTGCGATTCGCTTACTTGTTGCAACTCGCGAGGCCGGATAAGGTGGACGCAGAGAGGGCAACGGAGGCAGGTGGAGTATTGTCTGAGGGCCAGACGTTGGAAGAATGCTTGACCCGCACCGCTAAGAAACGGGCGGTAGATTGGGGCGGGAAGTCGATTTTCTTAGGACATGAGACGATCACGCTCAATGTCAAACTAACTCCCGAAGAGGCTGCGGCTCTTGCCCGCCTAGCCAGGTATGTGCAAGGCGAGATGGTCTTTGAGCCAAGTAAGGGCGAAGCATTGGTGCGAGCCCTGGCGATGCATACGTTCCAAAAAATAGCGGCAAGTAGTTGGGCCGCGCTGGAGGCTGCCATGGTGGCACGTCTAGCCAAGGCTGGTGGGAAGGTGGCGAGAGAATCGAATGAACAAGAGGAGGCGGCCTCCATGGCAGAGGAATATGAATTCCAGGGAGGGGATTCTGAACGCGAGGCATTGGAAGACGTGCTGCGAGTGCTGAGGGAGATTTCCACGGATAGTAAGTGGCGTGACTTTCAGGAATTGATTCAGCCGGACAAAGGCTTCCGTGAAGCGGGGGATCGGATTTTGATTTTCACGCAATATAGAGTAACTCAAAGCTGGCTGGCCCAAAAGCTATCAGACGCCGGTGAGAAGGTGATGCTGATCCATGGTGGATTAGGTCTGGATGAGCGGAAGGCCGCCCGAGTAGCGTTCGAGCAGTATGGCACGATCCTCATTTCCACTGAGGCTGGGAGTGAGGGGGCAAACCTGCATCGCCAATGTCATTTGATGGTGAATTATGATCTGCCGTGGAATCCCATGCGCTTGCTCCAACGGATTGGTCGCTTGGATCGGTATGGCCAAAAGCACAAAGTGAAGGTAGCGAATCTGAAGGCACCGGAAAGTTGGGATGCGATGATCGCTGCGAAAATTGAAACCAAGTTAGCTTCCGTGCAAACGAGCATGGGCTTGTTGGCGGATGAAGATTATAAGGCCATGATCTTGGGTGCAGCGTATGAAGCTATCAGCGTGGCGGACATCATGAAATCTACAGGATGGGGAGTGGATCAGCAGGCGGTCGCTGCTGCTGTGGATGAAGCGGTGCAAGCGGTGCTGAACCGAAGAAATTCGTTGGAAAGTATTTTTCATGAATCTCTAGGAATGCCTCAAGGCTATGGCCAAGGCTCCCCAGGGCTGACTGCGGATGCTTTCCGCTTAGCGTTCACTTGGGCCGCAGCGGCACATGACACGGTGTTGAGGGAGAGCCGAACATCTGAAAATAAGTTTCTTAAAGGAGTGTATCATTTCACGCTGCCAGAAGCCTTCCGAGGAGGTCTGCGCCCCAGTCGGGATTGCCATCTAGTGTTTGATCGAGAGAGGCATGCAGAGGTTCGAAATGAAAGTTTGGGTAGAGTGCGCGGTCAGGAGATTAAGCCAGCTCTAGCAGGATTTGGAGATGCCGTTACGGATTGGTTTTTCCGCAGTGCCTTGCAGGCTTCCGCCAGCAGCGCCTGCTATGCTGTAAAACGAGATGAGGGCATTCCTGAGAGTGAAGGTTGGTGGCTAGTCTGGTCCGCGCGGTGGAAAGCTAGCCAACTCTGGAGTGGTCCAGATGCAGTGCTTGTTTGCGCGGTGGATGGGGCAGGAAATTTCCTGCACATGGTCCCGTCAGCTCACGTTTTTGAATTTTTAGAACGAGTAAAATTGTCTGAACTTCATTCTACCCAGAAGGCATTGCCTAATATGGAGGCTGGGCAACGAGCCTGTCGCGAAACTCTCAGAAGCATGCTGGAAGGAAATCAGCATACGCCACGGCTTAGCTTGCAGATGTTCTGCCAAGTCTGCTTTGAATCGTAGATCTGCCATCTGCCTTATAAATCGTAAACAAGGACGACCAACTCGCTGTAGGCCTAATCGTGCGGTGTGAAATTCTGGAGATCCTTGGGCCACCCCAACTCCAAGCAAATTCGGTAACGGAGATCACAATGTCTCTCCGCCAGCACTTGCAGGAAAAACCACCGATCATCATCCAAGAAAATCGCCTCCCGACGAGTCACGAAGTGCTCGGCGGCAGCCTTCGCACCACCGGAGGCTCGCCCCTCCACCTAACTCTATGCGGCAGATCGCAGCGCTTGGCCAAGGCGCGAACCACTTGCAATCAGCCTTACTGCCGCTTGAGTGCAGGCTTATGAATATCGCACAGGAAATCGAACGTCTGGCCGCCCTGGCCGCTGCTGGCTCCATTACCCCGGAGGAATTCTCTGCCGCTAAGGCGCACTTGATCCATGGCTCCGCCAGTCCGCCGCCGCTCTTTGCTTTCAATGGGATCGGCCCCATCACTGACCGATCCTTGCTCATCGTGATGCATCTTTCCCAGCTCGCAGGCTTCATCCTGCCCTTTGCCGGGCTAGCCGCGCCCATCGTGATTTGGCAGCTCAACAAGACCAAGCATCCGGACATTGATGCCCACGGTAAAATGGTCGCTAACTGGGTCATCAGTGCCGCCATTTATCTAGTGTGTAGTGTGCCGTTAGTGCTCCTCTTCGGCCTCGGTGTGCTGCTGATGGCCTGTGTTGGGATCTGCAGCATCATCTTCGCCATCATGGGCGCGCTGAGGGCTAACGAGGGCGTGCTGTGGTCGTATCCCCTTTCCATCCCGTTCTTTAAACAGGATCAGCCGCCAATCGCCTAGCCTGTTAGGTGCGCGCCTTGGCAAGGCGTTGCGTTGGCTGCGTAGGGACTCCCAAGACGGCTTTGCGTCCCTGCTGGGGCCACCCCAGCGGGGTGGCCTACTCTCTGGCGAGGCGGTTCACGTTTCGAGGATTACTGCTGGAGGACTTTGATGTGGAGGAATTGATGCGCTTGGCCGCTGATGAGATCGGGGCTGGTGGCGCTCCACGTTTCCAGGTTTCCGCTAGTGCTGAGCAATGTTTCTTGGGCGTTGGCAGTCCAACCACCTAACGTGTTAGAAATTTCCACGAGGTAAGAAAGCCCTGGTGCGTTGATACGTTGGTAGGTGATGCTCAGGTGACCGCCGCTGACGATGGGCTGCGGGAGTTGGGGCTGGCTGTTGCGCGTGGGGTCGAGGTTCAGGGCGAACTCGACGAGGTTCGGAATCCCATCCAGGTCAGGGTCGGCGGTCTGGTTGGTGACGGCGGCACTGCCACCGGGATAGGCTTGGGCGATCCAGTAGGCGTAGCCTGCGATGACCGTGACCGTGACATTGCTAGTGGAAATCGAGCCGCCCGTGACGGTGGCCGTGAGTTGCAGCACATAGCTGCCAGGGGCGCTGAAGCTGGCGTCCGAGGCCACATTGCTAGGCGCGGTAAAGGTCACGGTGCCAGGTCCGCTGAGTTTACTCCAGGCGAGGGTGATGTTGGCCGGATCATTGCTTCCGGGGAAGAGCGTGCCGCTAAAAACGCCCGTGGCAGGCAGCACCACGGTGGTGTCCAGCCCAGCGATGACGCCGAAGCCGGGGATGGTGCCGGGGCTGGGGAAACCAGCCTGCCAGCTTTCCTTGAGGCCCCAGGTATTGCGGGTGGCATTGGCATCAATGATCTGTAAGGACGCGCCTTGGCCGACAGTGCTAGGGAACCAGTTGTTGTAGGAGAAATCCAAGATGCCGATGGGATCAACGGAGGTCTCGTAGCGGAGTTCCTCACCGCTGTTGCTGAGTTTACCAGTGGCCCACTGCGTGGCACTAACGCTGGGGAACTGAGCGGTAAAGGCCGTCAAATTATCCGTGATGACGGCGTAGGCTCCAGGTGCCAGAGTCATGCTTGGGAAGGTGAAGGTCACGCCCTTGGTGAAATGCACTCCGGTCACTGTGAGGCTGGCTGGTCCGACATTCTGGAACTCAATGAATTCTGCTTTGCCAGACTGCGGGGCAAACATGATTTCTGTGATCCGTAGGCCGTTGTAGAGGGCAGTGTCCACGGCGGTCACGCTGGAGTTGGAGGCCCCGGGCGTGGGGATGATGAAGCTGGCATTGATCTCCGAGCCATCCGGACTGCGGCCCACGGACACGTCCGAGCTATTTGGATAAATGATGATGCAGTCGATGACTTTGCCGGTGCGGTCTCCCAGGCCGATGCCGTTGTGGAATTTGTCCAAGCTGAAGTTCAGGTGATCCGCCCCTTGGTCGCTGCTGTCCGTCCAGAAGCGGCTGAAGCCCGTGGCGGCAATGAAGCTGAGCGGTGGCAGGGCTTGCACGTGGCGGGATGCCGCCGCGCGCAGGGCTGCGTAGTTCAGCACGTCGTCGGTGAGTTCCAGTCCGGCTAGGGAAATAATCTTGACGGTGGGGTTATAGAGTTCGATGAAATCATGAGCTACAGTGATGTCGTTGGTGGCCAGCCATTCATTGATTTTCAGGCTGTTAGGACTGCCGAAATCACAATCTGCCACGTTGCTAGCGTTAGGCGTCGGGGTGCCTAATGTCCAGGTGGCGGTGGTGCTAATGCGGCCAATGGATTTGTTCGGCAGTTGCGGGCCGAAGGTCACGGTGTCCACGATCACGCTAGCTGCGGTGTAGAGGGCGAGGGTTTGGCCACCGCTGCTAAGGCCGAACTTCGTGTGCAGTTCCCCAGCCACACTGGCGAGGCTATCGCAGATGACGACGAGGTAGCCGCCTGGACTGATACTAGTGCCGACGGGGAATTTATATTTCAGTGGCTTGGTGGGATCATCCGTGAGGCCGTAGTTGCTGAGGCTCACGGCACTGGTTCCGTAATTATAGAGTTCCACGTAATCTGGCGTGGTGGTGCCTAACGTGTAGGCGCTGAGGTTGTCGGCCAGCACTTCCGAGATTAGCAGCGTGGGCTGAGCGGGATTGACCACGAAGGTGCGGATGGTGGCGGCGGCTTCTTGCCAGAGGCCCGTATCCGTCTTTCCACTGACGGCTAGGGCGTGGGTGCCGTTGCTCAGTCCGGTGAGGGAAATGGGCGTGCCGCTAGGGATTTCTGCGCTCATGGTCCCGCCGTCTAACTGGTAGCGGTAGGCCACGTAGCCGTAGTTCCAGTTCGGCGTGCCGTAGGTGAAGTTTCCAAATGGCCCCACCGTAAACGTGGCGCTGGTGTCACTAGTGCGGTCGGCATATAGATGGCTAACAGCTATGCCGTCGACGCTCAGTGCCCCGAGGTCGATCCCATAGAGCCCGCTGCCGATGGCTGGGGAGCAACTCTGTGGCGTGAGCGCGGCCCGCACTTGAGCCTCGGTGGCGGTGCCGGGCGTGGTGATGAGGCTGAGGTTCAGCATCGGATCAATGGTGCGATTTCCACTGCCGAGGCCAGTCCAGTTGGAATTCGATGGCAGGAGGTTATTGGTGAAACGCACGTTCTGTGTGGCCGCATGGTAGTTCCGCGTGAGGAATTCGGCGTCCCAGATGATGTTGCCTTCACAAATGAAGCCATTGCCACTGGCGATGCCTACGTCCGCGAGGTTGACCACGCCCGTGCCGCCATCATTTTCGGCAGTGGTGGCCACATCAATGCCGCCGACTTTGGTGGTGTGGACAATCGTGTTATAGAGCACGGTGGCAGAGTTCCCCTGTTTCATGGTCACCGCATCATCACAGTCATACATGAGGTTGCGGATGACCGTAACTTCGCTGGTATTCCCAGAGTCATTCCCGCCGGAAACGGCACTGGAACTATCAGGGGAACTGCCATTCCGGTGGCAGTGCATGAAGAGATTTCCTTCCACCCACGCGTCCGTGCCATCCAGGTCTAGAATGTCGTCTTGGGAGCCAGTGAAGACGTTGTTGATAAAGCGAATGATCGGCCCGGGGCGATTCCCGCCCGTGAAATCCACCACGTCATTATAGCCGTTAGGCGCTCCGAACCAGCAATCCCGAATGAGGCCCTGGCCGCCTGCACGGATGCCGCCCGTGCCGTGCACTGGCTCGAAGGCGGCGGTGGGCACGGGGAAGATACAATTCCGCACGATGAAGGAACTGCCGTCTAGCGAAATGTATTGCACGGCGGTATTAATGAACGTGATGTGATCTATTTCCACGTCCGCTCCATTGGTGTGGATGGCGGTGCCGCTATTCTTTTCAATGTTGAGATAGGAAAGTTTACTGACAGGCGATCCGGCATTGCCATTGATGACAATCTGGGACCACGCGGTGGTCACGCCTGTCTGTTGCATGAATCGGATCGGGGCGCGCTCCGTGCCCTGGGCTATCAAGACGCCGCCTGCGGCCACCGTGAGATTCGTGCTAGCGGCCATGTAAACGGTGGTGCCGGGCTCGATGGTCAGGGTAGCACCGGAGGCCACGCTCACGGAAGCCGTGACGTTGTAAGGCCCGCCCGCGGCGGTCCACGTGATGCTAGCAGCAATGCTGCCGGACACGGCGGCCACGCTGCCATCATCATAGAAATAAGTGAGGCTGCGGCGGTCGAACTCCACGCCTGAGTCGTCGAGCACTTGGATGAGCACCGTGTTGAAGCCGGGCTTCAAGCCTACGTTCGTGGCCACCGCACTCCAGGTATCGGAGTGATTATTGAGCGTGGCGTTGAAGCCATTGATTAGGATGGTGGCGGTGCGCGCCCCGTCCATGGCTCCACTGAGGCCCGTGAGGTTCGGATTGGTGGTGGTGTAAACGCCGCTGGCCGGAGTGATGGTGCTGGTAAACGTAAACGCCGTGGGCAACTGCGTGGCGATATACGTCCGCCGATCATCCATGAAGGTCTTGATGGTGTTGGATTTAGCCACGGGCACCCAGGAGCCGTCCGTGCCCCAGGTATTGTTCACCATGTTATTGAAATTCGTCTGGGTAAAGACCGTGGCCAATAGCTCCCGGAGCTGGGCTTTGTATTTGCGGGCAAAAGTGTTGTTGTTAAACAGGCCATTCCAGAAATCGAAGCCATTGCTGGCGAAGCTGCGCGAATCTGAGAGATACCCGTAGGCCTGCCAAATGGTGGTGTTGGCGGAAGTGGTGGTGTCACCAATAGAGCCGAACGTGGTATCGAAATCATGCGCCAGGAAAATGGCCCGCCCATCGGTCTTACCGAAATACATGCTGTAGTCATCGTCGATGCCATTGCTGATGTTCGTCTCCCGGTGATTAATAATGGTTACGAAGGCGAACCAACGCGCCCATTGATCCAGGTTAGCCACAGCCCCTAGCGCATTAAGATCAATCGTGTAGGGACTGGTGGCGGTGTTAGAACTAGAGTGAGCGATCTTGAGGAAATTATGCAGATCCGTCCAGTCCGCCTCCGCTGTGTTCGACTGTTTGATCCAGCCATCTGCCGTGTAACCCGAGATCAGCGGGCCGCCGCTGCCGTTATCACTAACGACCCAGCCACTGGCTCCCACGGCGGATTTCTTGTAAATGTTCCCGCCACCATTGATGGGGAAAGCAATTTTGCCCCATTCAGTGCCCATGGGCGTTTGGTGAGTGTAGAGCCCATAGACAGCGTAAGTGCCGGGGGAGGCAATCATGCGGTTCACGCCATTCAAGCGCACCGCCACGGGCGTGGCGATTTCCCCCGCAAGCTGCGCGCATTGCTGGAGGCGGCCCCCGAGGTCTAAGCCATACGCGGAGAGCGAGTTCAGATTCAAGCTCGTCCAGCCATCCCATGGGTTGTCATTGACCACGCTGAGTTTCCAGTTATGCGGGCTGTATTGGGTGCCGCTGCGGCTGCCCGCTCCACGGTAACGCAAGCCGCCTTGGTGGCGGGTGCTGGCGTCTTGGCCAGTGGTGAAGACGATGCTGACATTCTTGTCAGTATCGTTGGTTTCAGAGGTGGAATAAGCCGTGGAGGTAAAGGTGGCTGCGTCCACGGGTGTCATCACCACGCGGTAGATCGGCTGTGGCTGGTTCCAGTTTTCCTCATCCACTTGATAGAGGGCGTTAGGGGAAGCGTCCTGGGTGAGGAGGCCCGTGCCTGCGGTGTTCAGCGCAGGGGCTGGCCAAGTGCGAGTATTGGTGCCATCGCTCGCAGAAATATAGTATTCCACCACCGTGCTAGCCGCTTGTGCTGGCAGGGAGCCAGCGTATTTGCCGTCATTGGCTAGCCCGTCTTTGTGCAGGCCGTCATCGAAGAGGGTAATGGTGCTGAAGGCCACTTGGGGATTCGTAGCCGTGAGCACGCGGTAATAACATTTCACCGTCTGGCCAGTGGTGGCTTCGTCATCAATGGTGCAACTAATCTTCACCTGCTGCGTGCGGCTAGGCACCGCGGGAGTGTTCTGCACTTTAGAGATGAGCGGGGCCAGATTGTTGGAGTTGGCAGGATTGACGACGCCCGGAGTAGGCGTGGCGGCCACCCAGTTTTGGCCGTTGTTGTTATTCAATTTTGGATTTCGCACTTGATAGGACAGGCCGTTAGTGTCCGCCCCGGCGGCCCATTTCCAGCCAGAGTTCGTGCCTACGGTTTCCGCTTGGCGGTTGTTCCAGTCGCCTTCCTTAGCGTAGTCCACCTGCACCACTTCATTGCCCTCCGCATCTACGAGGCGGATGGTGTCCGCGCGGTTGCTGAGGCTGGTGGTGGCATCGGCATCGGCGTGGACGTAGTTGGCCACGGCGGGATATTTGGCATGGAAGGTGGCTTGGTTAGCGGGAATCACCAGATACGCTCCAGCGGCCAGCGTGGTGCCCGCTGGGATGGTAAAGAAGAAGCCAGAGGTGAACGTCCAGCCAGAGAGATTCAGGCTGTAAACGGAGGTGTTCACAATCTCGATATATTCATCCGTGGTGGTGCCATTCGGTGGGCTGAACATGATTTCTGAAATGGCGATCACTTTGTTGCTGCCGGAGACATTGATGGTCACGGTAGCGGGCGCAGAGGTATTGGTGCCGTCACTGACTTTATAAGTGAAACTGTCCGCGCCCAGATACCCGGCGTTCGGCGTGTAGATGAAGGAGCCATCGCCCTCGAAGATGAGCGTGCCGTGCGTGGGACTTGTGAGTAAGGTGGCTACTAGCACGTCGTCTAGATCGGGATCGGAATCATTGTTCAGTACACCTTGGAGGTAGTCCTTGGTCAGCACCGTGTCTAACTTTGTGGTGTAGCTATCATCACTGGCCACGGGCGCATCCGGTGCGGAGGCGATGGTAATGGTGACCGTGCCTGGAGGCGAGGTCGTAGTGCCATTGGTCACACGATAGGTGAAACTATCTGTGCCGCTATAGTTCACGCTGGGCACGTAGAGGAAGCTGCCATTGCTATTGACCACCACACTGCCGTGGGCGGGATCAGTGACTTTGGCGGCGGTGAGTTGGCTGTTGTCGGGGTCCGTATCATTGACCAGCAAGCCAGGGGAAGTCACGTTTAGCGGCACATCTTCCGTGGCATTATAGGCATCGTCAGTGGCATGAGGCTGCGCTTTCACTAGGATCGTTACCGTGGTGGGTGCAGCCGCCACTGCCGTGGCATCATGCACTAGATAACTGAAGGTAAACGTCCCCGTAGGCCCTGGAACGTAGGTGAAACTACCATTGGCATTCAGCGTTAGGGTGCCTGCGGAGGGCGGGCTCACGAGGGTGGCGGCAAGTGTTGCCGAGGCGCTATCAATATCCGTATCATTGCCCAACACGCCGGGCGCAACCACAGTTAGGGTGAGCGTTGGATCCGCCGTATAGCTGTCCGCCACGCCCACTGGAGCGTCATTCATGGCAGCAATGTTGATGGTCACAGTGGCGTTCGTTGCAGAGAAATTCAGCGCACTGTCCTGACATTTGTAAGTGAAGGTATCCACCCCATTGTAGTTAGCCACCGGCGTGTAAACGAAGCTACCATCGGCACTCAGCGCCAGCGTGCCGTGGGTCACGTTAGTCACGAGGATGGCCGTCAGCACATCATTGTCCGGGTCCGTATCATTGAACAACACGCCAGTGGCAGCGGGCACTGTGAGCGTGGTGTCCTCCGTGGCGGCATAAGTGTCACTGACGGCAGTGGGCTTGGTATTGGCCACATTGGCCACGGTAAATGTGACCGTAGCGGGAGCGGATTCCAGCGCGCCATCGCTGGCTTTATAAGTGAAGCTGTCCTGGCCCAGATAGCCCGTGACGGGCGTGTAGGTAAAGGCTCCGTTGCTTTGCAGCGTGAGGCTACCGTGCGTCGGGGGCGTGACCAGGATGGCGGTCATGGGATCATTCTCCGGGTCTTTATCATTGAGCAGCACGCCGCCATTAGTGAAGCGCGTGATGGTGAAACGGCAATCAAAGCTGAGGTCTGTGCTGTTCGCTGCGCTCTGGTGGACTTCCGCAGCGAAGACGTTATTCCCCGCCACCAGTAGGCTTGGCGTGGGCGCTACGTTGACCCAGTTAGTGGATTCCCCGTTGGTGCCTAAGACGGAAGCATCAAAGAAGACATTTTCATTGTTCGTGCCCGAATTCGCCAGATCAGCATAGGCGGGATTCGCCCCAATGTTATTACGGTAAGCAGCCACGCCATTGATATAAACGATCGCGGCGTCGTCCCGCAGCACTTCTAATTTCACCGCAGTCACGTCAGCGATGCTAGGGATGTTGATGGTCTTACGGAAATAGGAGGTGAGGTAGCGGTCTTGGGCCGTAGAATCATAACCAGCAGTGGCATCGTCGGGAATTACGGTGGCCTCAGGACGGGATTCCGTGGTAATGTCTCCATACCCTAACTCTGATGGGCCGCTGCTCCACGAGGCATCGTCAAACGTCAGCACTTTCCAAGTCCCCGTCGGAGCCGCTCCTGTGGAAAAATATTTCCAGATCGATCCGGTGGTGATGATGGCCTGACCCGCCGTGTCCCGCACGGTGCCCAGGATGAGATTTTCCGTCACGGATGAGCCATTCACATCTGTGATCGTGAGGCTGCCATTGAGCGGCACCGTATAGCTCTCCGGGCTGGCCACGGGAGCATCCGGCACGGAGGTGATGGTGATACTAACGGTGACCAGATTCCCGCCCACGGATGCGTCCGTAGGCCGATAAGTAAAGGAATCCGGGCCGTTGTAGTTCAGCGCTGGGGTGTAGGTAAAGCTCCCGTTGGCAGCCCCAGCAACGGTGCCGTGAGCGGGAGGAGTAACGCCTACCGCAGTGAGCGCGTCCCCATCTACATCCGTATCATTGGCCAGTATTCCAGCCGCAGCATTCACCACCAGCGGCGTGTCCTCTGCCGTGGTATAGCTCTCTGGCAGACCCACGGGGGCATCATTTACAGGCGTGATGGTGATGGTAACGGTAGCGGGCGTGGCAGACTGCCCTGTGGAGTTAGTGGCGTAGTAGGTAAAACTGTCCGTGCCGTTGTAGTTAGCCACGGGGGAGTAGTCAAAATTGCCATTGGCATTTAGCGTTAGGGAACCATGCGTCGGCGGCGTGGCCAAGACCGCTCCGGTGGGTGCTCCCGTGTCGTTAGCGATGACAGATCCCGCCCCACCAATGGTGGCCACTACATCATCAATGGCCAGTGAGGAGTATTCCTGATTATCATTGGCATTTTCATCGAAAACGCCAATAGTTAGGGTGTGGTTACCGGCGGTTAGGGGGATATCCAACGTGGACTGCAACCAGCCTGTAGTAACGGTTCCAGAGCCAGTGGCCACGATGGGGCTAGTCTGCCCGATACGGGAAAGATAGGGAAAAGGAGAGGCCACCTGAGTCACGGCGGGATCGGCATATTTCGTGCCGTCAATGTCTAGCAACGTCCAGCTTTTCTCGGTATTCTCGTGGCCATTCACACTGCTGAGATTATGCCGCAGCGTCAGATGAACGGTGGACGCGCCTGTGAGGGTAAAGGTCTTCCGATAGCCGCAGGAACTGGACCGCTGATTAGGGCTGAGTGGGGGACCATTCGGCGGGCGGTAAAAGTTATTGGTGCCGTCGAGCATCCCCGCTCGCAGCGTGAGGCCACCGCCACCATTATATCCAGAGGAGGTCCCCAACGAGCCCCGCTCGTAATAGACCAAAAAAGGCCCACCGAAATTGAAGGTCTGGAACTCAAACGTCGCCCCAAACGTATTCACCGCATACACAAAGTCATCCTCCGCTGGCCCTGCCGTGCTGCCCGTGGGATACATCTGCATGTCCAGGCCCACATCCGAGCTATTGGAAGTCGTGGTCTGGTGGACCTCGATGCAGACTACATTCGTGCCGGTGATGAGCAGCCCGGCGGGTAATGTGAGATTCAGCGTGGCCTGCGTTTCCACGCCGTTAGCAGCGGACGGCGTATTCGTCGTTACGGCTCCGGCGGGCATGTTCACCCGTGTCACTTCCGTGCCGTTAATATACATAATCATCCCATCATCCAGCACATAAGGAAATGTCCAGGCCGTGATGGCCGCCTCCGAGGCATTGAGGGTGAAAGATTTACGGAAGAGAAACGTCGTTACAGGATTCACCGTGGCGCTGAAGGCGGCGGCAGAGATCACGTCCGTTGCCCCCGGCAGCGCATCAATGCCGCCCCGCTGGATCGGCAAGTCATGCGAGAGGAAGGCAATGGTCGTGGTCGGAGGATCGAACACGCGGGAAGTCCACGGCGTGTCCTCACCGTCCAGTGGATACGTCTGGTTAGGGGGACTGCCGCTGGCATTTTGAATGGTGTCGATATAGAGCCACGGCCCGGAGAGATAGTTTGGCAGGGTGGGCTGGAAATCACCCACGAAGAGCGTGGAACTCAGCGTCGTGAGCGGGCCGTCCTCACTGGTGGTATAGGTATCATTGACCGCCACTGGCAGCGCCTGACTAGCCAGAATGCCGAGGGAGAGCAGGCCCAGGACGAGCCGCATGGAGGGTTGGCTAGTGAGGAGGAGGGAGCGTGATTTCATAAACAGTTAGCTGGGGGAATGGTCCGCAGGAGGGGGAGGAATTAAATGCGGAAGCGCGCTCATCTTTGCAGATTTTCCTCAGCTTTGGCAACCTCCAATCCATAGGGAAGCACCTGAAACGCGTGGGCCGAGGGGTAGTTTAAAAAATGGCCAGTGGCCCCACTCCCAGTGTCCGGGCCCAGATTTCCTGCCTTGGCAGAAGCGGCATCGTGGGCTAGCGGCTTGGCGATGATGAAATCCCTACTCCCAGCGCTCTTCCTGCTCTGCGCACCATTCGCCAAGCTCATGGCCGAGGCCAAACCAGAACCCCTGCGCCAATTCCGTGGAGCCTGGATCGCTAGCGTCTATGGCATCAACTGGCCGACGAAATCGGACTTCACCAAAGCCCAACAGCAAGCCGAACTCCGCGCCTTGCTAGATGAAGCCGTGCAAGTGCATCTCAATGCCGTGATCCTCCAAGTGCGCCCTGCCTGCGATGCCTTTTATGAATCCAAGTTAGAGCCCTGGGCCAGTTGGCTCACGGGCACCATGGGCAAGTCTCCCGGCTATGATCCGCTGGCCTTCGCCATTACCGAGGCCCACGCCCGGGGGCTGGAACTCCATGCGTGGATTAATCCCTTCCGCGCGTCCGTCGGTGGCCGTCCGGCGGCTAGTGCAGGACACATTTCTCAGACGCATCCAGAGTGGACGCGCACCTACGGTACTCAGAAATGGCTGGACCCAGGCGAGCCCGCCGTGCGGGATTACAGCCTCAGCGTCTGCGCGGACATCGTGCAACGCTATGATGTGGATGGCCTGCACTTCGACGATTATTTCTACCCCTATCCGCTGCGGAATCCTGACAAGAGCATCATCCGCTTTCCTGATGAGAGCACCTACGCAGCCTACGCCCACGGAGCAGAACTAGCCGCGTGGCGACGCCAGAACATCAATGATTTCGTGCAGCGGCTCTATGCCACCGCACATCGCTTGAAGCCATTTGTAAAAGTCGGCGTGAGCCCCTTTGGCATCCACCAGCCCGGCGTGCCAGAGGGCATCAAGGCCACGCTGAATCCTTATGCGCAAATGGGCTGTGATGCTCCGCACTGGCTGGCATCCGGCTGGTGTGATTACTGCACGCCGCAACTCTACTGGCGCATTGATCCGCCAGACCAGAGCTTCTCCGTGCTGGCCAAATGGTGGGCCGAACAAAACCCCGCCCACCGCCACGTCTGGCCTGGCCTAGCCACCGACCGCATCCACAGCAAAGGCGACGCCGATCGCCCCGCCACCGAGATGCTCCGCCAAGTCGAACTCACCCCCACGGGCCACATCCACTGGAACCTAGGCGCACTACGGCAGGACCGTGGCGGCATCAAAGCCCTGCTCCTAGCTGGCCCCTACGCACAGCTAGCCCTGCCCCCCGCCTGCCCGTGGCTCGGCCAGGGAAAACCGCCCCCTCCTCAAAACGTCACGCTAGGAAACACCACTCTCACTTGGTCTGCCAACGCCCCGCCCCCCCGCTGGTGGCTCCTCCAAACGCTCACCCCCAGCGGCTGGCAAATCACCGCCCTCCTCCCCGCCACCACCAGCCGCTATGTATTTTCCCTGCCCCCGCCCGCCTACCTGCTCCGCGCTTGCTCTGCGCTGGGGGTCTTGAGCGACTAGCCACTCGTAAGGTTAGACCTATCACCATCTGCATCGTCCGCGCCTCAGGTCCATTCTGCCAAATCACCTCCACCCTATTTCCCTGCATCCACGCCCCGGGCTAGCCGCCTCCCCTCCTTGGTTAGGGGGCGATGACCAACTTCGGAGCCGGGCTCCATTCTCCCACGCCTGCGCCATTTCCCAATACCGCATGCGGTATTCCCGCACTTCTGGCTGGCCAGCCACGGTCAATGCACGGCGGTCCGGGATGAGGCTGAGCGTGGAGATCCCCAGATCCATCCCGATGGCCTCCGGGTAATGCGGCAAGGCTTTGATCATTCGCAGGTATTTAAACCTGTGAGCGCGCCTGCCAGCCTCGCACCACCTAGTTCACTCTAGGATGGTCACGGGATCTCCGATTTGCATGACACCGTAGAAGGCCGCCGCTTGGTCTTTGGGGAGGCGCACGCAGCCGTGGGAGGCGTGGCCGCCGCCGCTGACCACGCCCGCGTGGAGGCCGAAGTCCTTGCAGCTCAGCCGCATGAAGAAGGGCATGGGGACTTTATAAATGCTGCTTTTCCAGTCCGCTTGCTTGTCAGAAATAACATATTTTCCCGGAGGCGTGGTGAAGCCTGATTTGCCCGTGGAAATGTCTGCGGAGCGCAGGATCTCGCTGCCTTTGTAGATCCAGGCGCGTTGCTTGGAGAGGGAGACGACGATGCGCACGTCCCGCGGCCCATCCGGGTCTTGGCCTAAAAGGAGGCGGGCGGCGGGGATGTTGCCACTATCGCAGGCGAAATTGACGGGATAGCGCTGCCAGCCTTTGGTCTGATT
This sequence comes from Verrucomicrobiales bacterium, assembly GCA_043757865.1. Taxonomy (GTDB): domain Bacteria; phylum Verrucomicrobiota; class Verrucomicrobiia; order Verrucomicrobiales; family V1-33; genus JAGNEJ01. The sequence goes on from JAYVOP010000006.1 coordinate 32,081, forward strand.
TCCACGTTTGCCGCCGAATTTCATCAGCAGCCGGATGACTTCCAGATCGCCTCGGCTAGCGGCTAGCATCATCGGCGTCAGGTGCTCGTCCTTTTGCAGCCAGGTCTTGAAATGCTCATTGTCCACCATGGCTAGGAAACCCTTGGTGATGGGCGTGGGGATGGCTTGGTTAGCGTCCGCGCCCGCCTCCAGCAAGGCCTGGAGCAGCGGGAGGTTCCGCAGAATCTGCGCCAGCACGAAGGCGGGTTGGCCGACTTGACCAAGGCGGGCGGGGTCTGCTCCGTTGGCTAGCAACCAGCGCGTCATTTCCACGTCCTTGCGCAGCACGGTCTGGATCAGCGGGGGATTCTGCTCGGCATCCAGGGTGTTGAGGTCCGCGCCATGTTTGCGCAGCAGCTCCAGCAAGGGCAGATCCTTGACCACTAGGGCGCTCTGGAAATGGGGTTGGGCGGCGGCTTGGTGGTCTAGGAAAAGCTCTAGCAGCGGGAGGCGTTGCAGCGTGGCGGCTAGTCCGGTGGCGGTGCCGCCGTCCACATCTCGGCTGTCCGGCGTGCAGCCAGCGGTGAGCAGGAGGCGGGCCAGTTCCAGGCTGTTGCGTTTCACGGCATGGCTGAGGGGATTCCCGGAAAGTTTCGCGGGCTCCAGCTTGGCCCCGGCTTTGACGAGCAAGGCGGCATTTCCCAAATCCCCTGCCGCCGCCGCTAACTCTAGCAGGTAGTGCCCCTGATCGTCTTGCGTGTCTGGGGAGGCGGCCTTGGCGAGCAACTGCGCGGAGACATCCGCATCCGCTTCTTGCACCGCCGCCAGCAGGCCGCTATGCAGCATGGGAGCCCCGTCCGGTAGGTGGGCTAGCAAGGCGCTGACGACGGCCTTCCGGCCTTGTTTGATCGCATCGTCTAACACGGTGCCAGCGGGATGCGTGGTGGCGGTGGGATCGGCAAATTTAGCCAAGAGGCTGAGCACCAGAGGTTCCTCTGCCGCGCTCAGCGCATGGCTCAGGGCGGTGCGCCCGGCCTCATCCGGGGCATTGATGCTAGCCGTGGTAGCCGTCTCTAACAGCAGCGGCAGGGCCGCAGATTTCTTTTGTATGGCCACGATCAGGGGCGTGCTGGCCTGACCAGCGGGGGGCTGATTCAGATCTTGACCCGCCATCTGGAGCAGTTGCAGCACGTCTGTCTGCCCGCTGGCCGCAGCGGCCATCACGGAACTAGCATCCACGTTGATCCCTTGTTTTAATAAGGCCTGCCGTGCTTTCTCCGCTGGCGGCGTGCAGCCGATCAAGCCCAACGCCAGCGCCACTCCCAGGAGGACCCGGAGCCTGACAATGATGCGAATGGGGGCGTTCATAATTTCTAACTGTGGCCGAAGCCCCTAGCCAGCGGGGGCCTCTATTTGCTTCCCATCCATCGGGGGCCAAACGTGCGCGAGCCATGGCGCATTTCCTCCATTCCAGCAACCGCGTTTCACGAAACACTCCAGTTTCCCAAAACTTTAACTTGTGGAAATTATAACAGATGCTTACAATTATGGATGATTTCCGCAGAAATTCTCAAAAATTCCTTCCGTGCCCACCGCTCCACTTGGCTGCTCCTGCTGGTGGGCCTTCTCGTTTGTGGAGGCTGTCTGTGGGCGGATTTCTACATGGACGACTTTGTCTTCATCCTGCGGGACGACTTCGGCGGACGAAGGGAATGGACGGCCAATTTCTTTGACCTGACGACGATCGGAGATGCCTCCCCCAAGGCGGAAAGTGTGCCCCTCAGCATGCTCCTGCCGCGCCTCGCTTTCCGCTTTATCTACGATCACCTGGGCGGCTCGGTGGAGCATCAAGGCCTAGCACCCGTCGCCTTTCACCTCTGGAATCTCGTCTGCCATTTGGTCATCGCCCTGTTAGGACAGGCGACGGTGAGGCGCTTTCTCCTGGCCACGAAGCTAGCCCCGGATCAGCCGCAGGCCGCGCGGCTGGGTTTCTGGGCGGCGGTGATTTTCCTGGTGCATCCGCTCTGCACGGAGCCCGTGAATTATGCTAAATGTCTCTATATGCAGATGGTGGCCTTAAGCGCGCTCTGGAGCTGTTATACGGCGTTGCGATTAGCCACCGAGCCGAGCCTGAAACGGGGCCTCGCCTGGATGGGGGCGCTCTTATTTTCGTCCGGGTGCTATGTGTATGGTTTCCCCATCGCCTTGGCTCAGTCTAGCTTACTGATCCTGCTCTGTTCCCCTGCTCTGAGGCTGTGGCTGCGGGATTCGATCTGCCACCGCTCCGTGCAGGTTGCGCTAGGCTTGGGTCTTGTAGTGCTGCTCTGCTATGTAAAAAGTATGTATCGTTGGTATGTCTGGCATCTGGGACAAATGGAGTTTTCCTTTAGCTCCCATATCCTCACCCAGGGCCGGGTTTTCTGGGCCTACATGGCGCGGATGGTCGTGCCGTTAGGCTTGTGCAGTGACCACCATGTGGCCTGGAGCACCACTTGGGCGGACGTGGGGGCGGTGATCGCGCTGGCCGCTGCGGTGGTCGTGGGGCTGACGGGCTTAGGGATCGCGTGGCGGAAACGGGGTGAGCGCAGTGGCGCGCTGGCCTTGATCGGCCTGCTGGTGATGGTGCCCATCGTGGTGCGTTGGCCTTACGCTAGCCATGAGCCTATGGTGGAATACCGCACTTACCCTAGCATGATATGGGTCGGCCTGCTGTGGGCTTATGGCCTGACGCGGCTGACTGATTGGATGGTCCGCCTGCCCCAAGCCCGCGTGCGTTCCACAGCCACGGGTCTGCGGCTCCTAGGCGGCTGCGTGGTGGCTTTTTTTAGTGTGCTCACCATTCAGCGCAGCCAAGTGTGGCACAGCACCGCCACGCTGGAGGATGACGTGATCGCCCAATACCCGGACAACCTCCGCCCCTACTCCCAGCGCACGTTCCGCCTCCATTTCTTCAAGCAATTCCAGGAAGTCCTGGCGGGCCAACACGAGCTGGCGGCCCATTTCGTAGCCCTCAAGGAATTCAACCGCACCAACCCGCAGCACCGTCAATACGATGAACTCTGGGCCGAAGCGCAATACCTCACAGGCGAGGGCAATGCCGGGGCCGCCATCGCTTACCTGCATGGCGTGGATGAGGGGCTGAAATTTATCAAAATGCGCTGCGATCAACTCCTGCAGGCCCGTCCAGAACTCTATCAATCCACGGGCGCGCACCGCCCCATCCGCATCGGGCCGTTGCTCAATGCCTATGATGCCATCAAAAACCAGCGCGCGGAGATCGACGCCACGCGGCCTCCCGGCCTGTTAGAAGCCACTGCGGAGGCGGACGCGGCTGCGCACAAGAGCTGAGCATAATCTAGTTGCCACAACGGACTGCGAATGACATACCCACCCGTATGTCCGACTTCCTCATTTCCCTCTGTCAGGTGATCCCGCCCGCGCGGGTGTTGCGGGCCGCCAGCAGTCGCGCGGCGTATGAGTCGGATGGACTCACGGCCTTTGCTGTGGAGGCCTTGGCCGTCGTGCTCGTAGAAACGCAGGCCGAAGTGATCGCCACGGTGCGGCTCTGTGCGCAGCATGGCGTGCCGTTCGTGGCGCGGGGCAGTGGCACTAGCCTCAGCGGCGGGGCCGTGCCCGTGGCGGGCGGCATCGTCATCGCCCTGAATCAATTAGACCGCATTTTAAAATTAGATCCCGTGCATCGGCTCTGCGTGGTGGAGCCGGGGACCATCAATTTAAATGTCACCAAGGCCGCCGCCGCCCATGGGCTGATCTATGCGCCGGATCCTAGCAGCCAGCAAGTCTGCACCATCGGGGGGAATGTGGCTTTCAATGCGGGCGGGGCGCATTGCTTGAAATATGGCATGACTAGCAACCACGTGCTGGGGATGAAAGTTGTGTTCGCCACGGGCGAGGTCGTGCAGTTAGGCGGGGAGAGCCTAGAGGGCGTGGGGCCGGATGTGACGGGTTTATTTGTCGGCAGCGAGGGCCTGTTCGGCATCGCGTTAGAGATCACGCTGCGGCTCATTCCCAAAGTGGAATGCTACCACACCGTGCTGGCAGGCTATGCGAGCCTAGCCGCTGCGGGCGATGCTGTTTCCTCCGTGGTGGCCAGTGGATTACTGCCGGGCGCGTTAGAGATCATGGATCGCCTAGCCATGGATGCCGCCGAAGCCGCGGTGGGCGCGGGCTATCCGCCGGACGCGCAGGCGATGCTGATCGTGGAACTGGAAGGCCCGAACGAGCAAGTGGCGGCGGAGCGCCTCCAGCTTCAGCAACTCATCGCAGCCTCTGGGGCCACGTCCGTGTATCTGGCGCAGAATCCAGAGGAGCGGCTGAAAATCTGGAAAGGTCGCAAGTGCGCGTTCAGTGCCGTGGGGCGGCTGAGCCCGGACTTCATTGTGCAAGATGGCGTGGTGCCCCGGCGGCGGCTAGGCGAGGCGCTGAGCCAGATCCAGGAGATCGGCCAACGTCACGGGGTGCGCATCGCTAACGTCTTCCATGCGGGCGATGGGAATCTGCATCCGCTCATCATGTTCGATGGCACCGTGGCAGGCGCTTATGAAAAGGCCGAGGAAGCCGCTGCGGAGATCTTGAAAATGTGTGTGGCCATGGGCGGCAGTATCACGGGCGAGCATGGCGTGGGGCTGGAGAAACGCGCCTTTCTAGGGGAAATGTTTTCCGCCGCAGATCTTGATTTCATGCGCCAGGTGCGACGCGCGTTCGATCCGCAAGAGATCGCCAACCCTGGGAAAATGTTCCCCAGTGGCAGTGCCCCCGCGCTCACTCACGTGGGCCTGCATCCGCTAGAGCAAGCCGGCGTGGCCTTCCGGGACTAGCGGGTGCGCAGCGTCATTTAAAAATGCACGATCTCACTCCGCCGATTCGCCCACGTCACGTATTCGATGTCCACAGGCAGCAGGGCGGAGAGGGCGTTGTTTGGCAGGAAAGTCAGCGTGCCCTTGGGTGCTAGGCGCGGATAGAGGGCGGCTAGTTGGAACCATTCGTCGAAGCCATAGTCCGGCCAGTTTACCCGGTGGATCGGTACCTGCCCACGCCCTGGGATGTCCGCCATGGTGGGTAGGCTTCCATGCGCTGTGTGCCAAAAGAAGGCCTCCAGCATTTCCCGGATGGGCACCCCGCC
>JAYVOP010000007.1:0-10532 GCA_043757865.1 Verrucomicrobiales bacterium
GAGTCGCGTTTTCATTCGTCATCTGGGGGGAGTTTGCCGAGCCATTGGCCGACATGTTTGAGAAATGGGGCGGAGCGGTGATTTAGCATATAATCCACCTTAGCGGTTTCGGCATTCCACGCCGCTACGAGGTCCAAAACCGTTAAGTTATTCCCAGGGGCTCGGTGCGTGGTGAGCGCGCGGGCGGCCTCATTCCAGAAGACTTTGCGGAAGTTCTGCGTAATGGCGTGCCACCGGGGGATGGTGGTGGATTGATGCAGGAGCCCATTGGGGCTGAGGAGGGCCTGGGCGCGCTGCCACATTTTTTCTTTAAAGAGCGCACAGGGCATCAGCGCATTGATCAGGCTGATGCCTAACGCGTAATCTCCACTGGTCAGGAATTCGTCTTGCCAGATTTCCGGTAGGGCTTGCAGGGCTCCGTTCTCCGTGTCCCAGCAGAAAAAGCGCCATGCATGATCTCCCTCAGAGAGCGGGCTACTCGGTAAACGTCTCCCAAATTTGGCTCCGGATTGCCAGTTGTCATCACCATAGAAACAGCGCAGCAGATGGTAATTCATCAGGCTATCTACATCCACCCGCTGGAGCACCGCCTGCCACAGGGCGTGGCTCTCCTGGCCGGGTAGCAGCGCTGCGGCTGCGGTGCAGGCGGCTACATCTGGCGCTGCGGTGGCGGCGGGGAGATCGTCGCCGCTATTATCATAGGCCTCAAAATCATCTGCATTGTTGCCGAAGGTGTATTCCGTGTGGTTTGACTTCACCTTGGCCTTCCCAAAGCGGGAGGACAGGAAGGCCTTATCTAGGCGCTCCGCAGCATTATAGATCCCCCAGTAGAGGCCATTGAGATATAAGTTCACCCAACGCACGGCGTGCTCTTGATCGCGGTGGGGGCCCGCATTGGCGGTATTCATCAGTTGGCTAGTCTCCACGCACCAGGCATCCCGGCAGAAGGTGTGGGATGCACCCGAGCCATCGCTCATGGGGAGGAGCCCATCCACATCTGGGTAGCGGAGATTTAAGCCCGTAAAAGTCTGCCGCTGGTTACTGGCGCTCTCATATAGGGAGGCATTGAATCTCCCTACCTTACTGAGGTTTTCTCCAAACTCCAAACGCCAACTGTGGTGACTAACGGAGAGCGTGGCGGAAACTTGTGTGCTCACCAGATTGGACCCTGGAGGGATATACCCTACCGTGGCCGAAACGGGCTGGCTAAGGTTGTAGTAAACCCCCACCGGAGGCTGACTGGCGAAAAGGCCCAGCGGCGGTGCCGTTACGAAAAATGTGGGTAGAGAGGATGTGAGCGGGAGGATGCCTTCATCCAGTTGCCCATTTCCGATCGGCTGCGGATCGCGTCTCTCCGCGAGGACTCGTTGGTCAAAATCATAGCGGCTGCGGTTGGAGACACTAGCCCCAAAGAGGAGGTCTGGGTAGTAGGTTGGCTGACGCTGGCCGAGGTGGAAAAATTCTGGAGAGGTCAGTTGGCTATCGAAAAGATCCGGGTAATCCGCGATGGCGTTAGGGCCGGGCACCACTGCGGGGCCTACCACCTCATCCCGGAAGAGGAAGCAGTAGCTGCTGATGTCTCCCGGCAGGCAGTCCGCTGCTTGGCAGCGGGTGCGGAAGGTGGTGGAAGTAGTCAGCGGCTGCATCCCTGGGCTCCCCACGTAGGAGTAGGCGGAGGGCTCAGCGCAGTTGGTGGTGTAGGTCACTTCTTGTTGGCGCTGGCCTGCGGCTAGTTGCGCGGCGGTCAACCAGCCGCTTTGCGGCTGAAAGAAAACATAGTAGGGACCGTCTGCTCGGTCTAGATAGGCTCCGCCCTCCTGGGGGATCATCGTGAGTTCCACTCCGCCACCCTCCACGGCAGTCTCATGCCAGAGGCTCACCTTAGCTGGGGAGGCTTGGCCAACGTAAGCCTTAGTCACATTATGCGTGCCGGGGGTGGCCTGGGGGAAATAACCAAAGGCGGGCGTGCCATTGGCATCAACATAATACCCGTAGCTCCAATCCGCCTGGAGGATCGGTCCCACTCCGGTGGGGCTTGGGACGGTGATCTCTGCTTGCTTCAGCCCTAACGGGTTACTCAGGCGCACGTAAGGATGCTCTTTGGAAATGGTGAAATTCGTATGGATGGCTCCGGTCGGGCTGATGAAATTTTTGCTGGAGGCATAAACGACCAGCAGTCCACCAGCGGGGATAGTGATGGGTGGAGTCATTGCTGGGAACTGCCACCACAGCGGAGCTGCAGATAAGTGCGTGAGATAATACCCCGTCAGATCCAGCACTGCCGTCGTGCTCGGGTTATAGATCTCAATCCAATCTGGATTAATCATGGCACCCGCAGCATCCGGCGTCTGCACGCTGCCGTCATTACTGGCACACACTTCCGTGATAATAGGAGTGGCTAGAGCGGGATTGTAAGTGCTGGGATTATACTGGAAGACATTGGTGCAGCCATTGCCAAAATCATGATAGCCCATGCCGGGGCGGGGGAGGCTGCGGATGAACTGGCGGGTGGTGGGAAGCTGGTCTGACAAGGCTTCCGGGGTGATCGGTTGCGGCGGCAACCGATGGGAGAGCAGCAGCCACGCCAGCGTGGACCGCTGGCCGTAGAGCGCGGTGTATTCCTGCTCTGCGGGGAGGGATAGGGTGGGTCCACTGGTGGCCGTGCTACCCGCCAGCGGATGCGGTAACTGTGAGAACCGCGGCAGCCAAGTGCGCCCCGGCAGCACTAGCGCACTGATGCGCACGCGCTCCCCGCCCGTGCTAGGAGACGTGGTGGGCGTGAGCCAATCCGTCATGCCACTGGCGGACTGCCCAGGAAACGCCGGGTGACTGAGATCCAAATCCGCCAAGCAAGCAATGGCCGTGCCGCCCGCCGTCTGCCATTGCACTAACGCCTGCGGCGGCGTGTGATTAGCCAAGGGCTCAATGAGAAACGTCAACTGCCGAGCGGCAGTGCGCTGGGGGCGCAGGATGGATTCGATGAGCTTCGGCTCCACTTCCACTATTTCCGCAGTCCAGCGCGTCCGAAGCGCTGGCTCTCCGGGCTGCAAATAAAAATCTGGGGTGATGTAAGGCGTGGTTGACGAATTAAGACCGCCACTGACCGAGAGCCAGTGTGGAGCAATCCCATCCACCCAGACGCCGCCTACCTGGGGCCGCCCCACACCCATGCGCACATTGGAAAATCCCAACGGCCCCCCGTTGATGAGTCCATCTGGGGCCAAGGCAATGGGCACGATCCAGAGGCCAGTGCCGGGCGCCCCTGCGGTCACTTGACCGTTCGCATAACGCGTTAGCGAGATTGTAAGCACCGGGTCCGCCTCGGTGGGCTCCACCCAGATGCCGCCGGGCACCAGCGGTGCGGCGGGCAGGGGCGGCGGGCTGGGCAGGGCCATCAGCATTTCCCGCATCCCTGCGCCACTGGTGGTGAACTCGTTCGGCAGCGTGGACCAGTTCACGCCATCCACACTGCGTTGGAGGTCCAGCATCCAGGAGACGTCCGCTGTCTGGTTCGGCGTGCAGAGCATGATGGCTCCCTCTGTAGTAGTGCGCATGGTAGGACACGGCGGTTCAGCGGCTCCTCCCGCCCCGACGAACCTCACACCCAATAAGGAGGGGAATCGCCCGCACCGAGGTCCGAACCCAGGTGGAGAAAGAAAATTTTATCATCGTGATCGAGGTAGTGGGTGGTGGAGGGGTTTTCGCCAAAATCCGCAGTCCGTTGGATAAACGATCTGTCAGGGAGCGGTCAATCTATTTTCCGTCGGGCTGGGATCCGCCACAGCTCAGGAAACGCGCCCTGGATCAGGCCGGGTGGGAGAAATTCCGCTTTGGGGGATGCGGAATTCTCCGAGCGAATGGCCGCGCGGTCGGCTTTTCTGAAAATATTTTGTCTGCCCGTGAAAGAATTGGCTCTGCCAGCGCGTTTTCCGGGAATGTCATCCACTCTACACCGCGCTCACTCTCGTTCCCCAGCTCCTGGGGATGGATCCCTAGCTCCTGGGGATGGATCCCTAGCTCCTAGGGATGGATCCCTAGCTCCTGGGGATGGCTCCCTAGCTCCTGGGGATGGCTCCCTAGCTCTTGGGGATGGCTCCCTAGCTCCTGGGGATGGCTCCCTAGCTCCTGGGGATGGCAAAAATCTCTCCCGTGCCGCAGGGGAAGCCACCGCTCTGACACCATGAAATTTCTCACCTGGGACGGACTCAACCCCAATACCGGACTGCCACTGCGGTTCGATGAGCCAAATATTTTCTGGGGGAACCCTAGCTATGCACTTGAGCCAAGTGATCCCGGCTACATTTGCCAGTCCCTCCCGCTGCTCACCCCAAACCAAAACCATAAAACAAAAACCAAAGGAAATCGCATTATGACTCATCAAACTTACTTCCCCGCTGCCTCCGCAGCCCAAATCGGCTGGTTAGACAACTTCTGGAATAAACTCCAGACGCACTCCCCCGTGCTGGGGATCACGGGCGTGGAATGTGCCCTGGCCGTAGCGGAATGCCGCTGGTGCATTTACGGGATCGCCTCCTGGCTGCCGTATGAACGCGCCCGCAGCAAGGCCTCCACCCAGGCGTTGCAGGAGCTGCTCTCTGGCACCGGCGTGGGCCCGTATCTGCTGCCCGCCCATGTGCCCCCACCCCTGCCCGGAGCGGTGCCCGGAGCGGTGCCCCCACTGCCCGCGGTGCTGCCCATGCCTGCGGGCTCCCTGAACCGCCTGTTTGCCTTGGTGCAAAAGATCAAGGACGCGCCGGGCTACACGGACACCATCGGCCTGGATCTGGGCATCATCGGCTCCCAGAAGACGGGCCCAGATCTGATCACCATCCAGCCCCACCTTACCGTCACCCTCAGCGGCGGAGCGGTGCAGATCACTTGGAACTACGGCGGATTCTCCGATTTCCTGGACATGCTGGAAATCCAGGTGGACCGGGGCCAAGGCTGGTTAATCTTGGCCTTTGATACCACCCCCGACTACACGGACACCGCCCCGCACCCCGCAGCCCTAACGCAGTGGAAATACCGGGCCATCTGGCGCGTGGGAGATCACCAAGTAGGCCAATGGAGTGCCGAGGTGAAGGTGACGCTCGGCTAGGCCCAGCGGATACGACAAATGATGCAGCGGCGGCTCTGGGGTGGGGCCGCCGTTGCTTTTTTTCTTGGCGCGGGGCCCGAGGCGCGGGGCTCGCGGCTCTGGTGCCGCGGCCCTTTCCGGCCCTACTGGCCCACGGCGGTGTAAAGTTCTCCCAACTCCGCAACTCCTACGGGCACGGGATTAAAACGTCCGGTCCATTGCGTGCTGGCTTGCGCTGCCAAGGCCGGCAGATCCTCAGACTGGATCCCCCAATGGCCGAGTTGGGTGGGCAGCGCGGTCTGGCGCAGCATTTCCCGCCACCAGTGCGGCAGGTCCGCAGCGGTTAGGCCTAACGTGGCGGCTAGGCGGGTGTAAACGGCGTGGGCGGCGGGGTCCGTGAGGTTGAGCGCCAACACGGCGGGCATCATCACGCCGACGGCTTCCCCATGGACGGCGGAGAAATTAGCCGTTAGGGGATTCGCACACGCATGGGCTGCGCCGAGCATACTGTTCTCAATCGCAATGCCCGCCAGCGCTGCGCCTAGCAGCATCTGCGCGCGCAGCCGCAGGTCCGTGGGCTGCTGCACGACTTCACTGAAGGCCCCGGCTAGCAGGGTGAACGCAGCCTGACTGTAGGCTTGGGAGGCGGGCGTGGCCTTCGTGGACACGGCACTTTCCAGCGCGTGGGTGAGGGCATCGATGCCGGTGTGCTTGGTCACCAGCAGGGGCTGGGTGACGGTGAGTTCTGGGTCTAGCAGGGCGATGCAGGCGGCGGCCCGAGGGTCTCCGCAGGCCATTTTCACATGCGTGGTGGCATCGGAAATGAGCGCATAAGATTGGCACTCGCTGCCGGTGCCCGCGGTGGTGGGAATGGCGATGAAGGGTAACATGGCCTGCGTGGCCTTGCCCACACCCCAGTAGTCCGACATGATGCCGCCATTGGTCAGAAGAAAATTCGCCCCCTTGGCGGCATCCATACTGCTGCCGCCGCCCAGGCCGATCAACGCTTCGGCCTGCGCGCTGCGCGCGGCCTGCACACAGGCGTCCACGGTGTGCGTGTCGGGATTTTCTCGCACCTCGGTAAACGTGCTCACCTGCAATCCTGCGCGGCGTAAAATTTCCACCACCCGCTGTAAGTGCCCCGCGGCGGCAATGCCGGGGTCCGTGACCACGAGCACACGCGCGACGCCCAGCCCGGCCACTAAGCCGCCCAGCTGCCCGAGCACGCCGGGGCCAAAGACGACGCGCTGGTTCGGAGCATGATGAAATTGCCCGACGAAATCTGGCGTGCCCACGGGCAGTAAGGCCGCTGCATCCAAGCTCTCAAGCCGCATGGGGCGAGATGGCGATGGCCCGACGTTTAAATAAGAATTCGAAGAGGTTCCCCTCATGCGGCTGGTCCCAGGAAACGCGGTTCGTGGGATGCGGCCCGAGGTTCAGACGGGAAATATCTCCCGACTCAAGTAATTCCTGAATCCATGCCACATCATCCGTAATAGCCGTGACCACGAGCGAGGGCCCGATCTCTGCCAGCATGTCCGCCTGCGGAACGGTGACTACGCTAGCAAAGGGAAAGAGGAACTCCCGATTGGCTAACGGGTGTGCGAAGGAATCACACTGCACGATGGTGGGGAGGAGATAGTTCATCCCATCCCGCTGCGCCTTGCGGGCGAGGCCGGGACGCGCGGGCGCGGAGTAATCCACTGCGCCCTTCGTGCCGAGGCCATCCGTGACGGCTCCATCAATCCATTCCACCATGGCGGGATTCGCAAAGCCACTGAGGCGAGCGGACTCGTCCTCTGGGGCCTTCGGCTGCATGGGGGCGAGGGCCGCTGCGATGGCTTGGGCGATCTCATGGCCATATTTCGGCACCACAATGGCGCTCGCATTGATGCAGGAGCGGCCACTGTTGGCGCTGACGCTTTCCACTAAGACGGGCAGGAAATCCCGCCATTGCTCAATCTTGTCTGCGCCAATGAGGATCTTGCTGCGGCCACTGCCGTGGACTTCCACGCGCTCATCGTGAGCGTATTGGGAAACGGTGGCATCATCCCCAAACATCATCACGCGCTTGGCTTTCCGGAGGATCACGCCGGAGCCATCATGCCCGGTGGGGAGGAAGCTGAACGCCTCCGGTGGCAGTCCTGCGAGGATCATGGCTTGGATGATGCGCCAGGGCGTCCAGGGCTCTTCCCGTCCCGGTTTGAGCACCACCGGAATGCCGAAGGCCAGGGCCGGAATCCACAGCGCATTGACGGCAGGAGAGTTGCTCGGAAGAATGACGGACAAGGCATCCGTCTGCGCGCCATAGCTGACGGGGACGCCATTTTGATTGCCATAACCCCGATCCAGCGTTTCCAAATCCACCCCCCGCGTCAGGCCGCGGATGATGACTTCCGTTTCTGCAAATACATTGCCTAACCGCTGCATATTCATGCGGATCAGCGCATGGGGCAGCCCGCTGGTGGAGGATAAGCTGAGCACATAATCCTCCGGCGTCTGCATCACGCCGCCATCTCCCACGGGCAGCGTGGCGGTCTGGAAGAGCTGTCCCGCTTTGATGACCATCGCGAGGCGTTCGGCGGCGGGGATCCTGCGCAGGGCCTCTCGGCCGCGTCTGAGGTTGCTCATTTCCCGCGCCACAAGGCCGGAGTTTGCCTGACTCACGCGCACGACAGGCGCGCCCGTGGCTACGTGGGGAATGTCAGCGACATCGAGGCTATGGTAAACGGTGCCTTGCCGGAGGAGGGGGATCACAGGGAGGGTGGACATGCGCATGGCAGTATCACGCAGCGGCAGATTGTCGAATGCATCTTTGCGGCAGCGCTCCGACAGGGCCTACGCTTCTTCCTGCACGGGATTGGTCAGGCTGCCGATGCCTTCGATCTCCACTGTGACCACATCCCCAGGCTGGAGAAACACAGGCGGCTGCCGCGCGAAGCCCACGCCATGCGGCGTGCCCGTGAGTATCACCGTGCCCGGCACTAACGTGGTGCTGCCGCTAAGAAAGGCGATCAACGTCGGCACATCGAAGATCATATCGTCCGTATTCCAATCCTGCATGACCGCTCCATTGAGCACGGTGCGCAGGCGCAGGGTGTTGGGATGGGGAATCTCATCGGTGGTCACAAGGCATGGCCCTAACGGGCAAAAGGTATCGAAAGTCTTGGCGCGCGACCATTGATTGCTGCCCCATTCCCGTTGCCAATCGCGCGCGCTGACGTCGTTAGCGCAGGTGTAGCCTAGCACGTAATTCAGCGCGTTCGCAGCGGCCACATTTTTGCAGGTTTTGCCGATGACCACGGCCAACTCGCACTCGTAGTCCACGCGATCAGAGCGGAGGTGACGCGGCAGGAGGATCGGCCCGCCGGGGCGCTGGATCGCGGCGGGGGATTTCATAAAGAGCACGGGAAAGGGAGGGAGCGGCTGCTTCCCCTCGGCGGCATGTTGGCGGTAGTTCAGGCCAATGCCCAGGATGCTCGGCGGCTCCAACGGGGCCAGCAGTTGGGCCACGGTTTCGGGCGTGGTCGCAGTTTCTCTAGAGCCCCACAGGCTCTGGTTCAGGAATGGCAGCGCTTGGCCATCGGCCTGCTGCGCCCCATAGCGCACGTGGTCCGCAGCATTGAGATAACGGATGATTTTCATCGTTTAGTAATTCGCTAGTCGCAGTCCGGTGTCCGGCTCGGCCAGGGGCATTAGGAATCCATGCTCCACTAGGAACTGGTCTGCCACCTGCAATGTCTGCTCGTAGAGCCCCGCATCTACATTGAAATTGAAGAACCCATGGCCGCAGCCTTCATAGGTCGTCAGTTTGCAGTCATTTCTCCGCCACCGGAGTTTACTGACGAATTTCTTGGCCGTCTCATACGGCACCACGCGGTCCGCCGTGCCCTGGAAAAGCATCATGGGCGGCAACCGCTTGCGGCAGTGGTGGATGGGGCTGGACGCCTTGGCCGCTGCCTTGCTAGGGAATTTCTCTAACTCCCCACCCTTGCGCGTCGTGTCCAGCACCGGATTAAAGAGCAGCAGCGCATTGGCCTGACAGGAAATGGCGGCATCCTCGCCCTCGGCATCGCCTGTCTCAAGCATTGAAGCCGCCAGCGCTAGGTGCGCCCCGGCGGCCCCACCTGCGGCCACGATCCGCTCTGGATCAATGCCCAGAGTAACCGTATTCGAGCGCATCCACCGCAGCGCAGAACGCCCGTCCTCCATGGCTTCCAGCGGCCCGGTGCCATGCCGGGAGGAGACGCGATAATCAAAGAGCAGCGTCACCATGCCGCGTTGGCTAAAGTAGAGACAGTGCGGGGCAAACTGGCTAATCAATCCCCCATCCCAGCCGCTACTGAAAAAGAACGCCATCGCGGGTCGGCCCGCCGCTGGGGCCTCCACCTCGGGGTTTGCAGGAAAGACATACGCCGCTAGCTCTAACTCTCCACAGACTTTATAGACAAGATTTTCGGCCTCTTGGAGCAAGGTCCGATTCCGGTCAATCACGGCTGGCGGCAGGGCTGCGCCAGTCTCATTGAGACGGTTTCTAAGCGTGGTCGGGATCATGCAATGGGGTAACGAGGGAGGGGTGAGTGGGGAACGGCGTTTTCTCTAAAGGGAGCGTTCCCGTCCTGCAAACGCTTTCTGAGTTTTGCTAATCATGCTAGGATTTACCACGTGCAAATCCCGGGCCCGGAGCCGCCTCCGCTCACGGCACGGCGGGGAATTCGACCGTGGCGCGGATGGGGAAATGATCGGAGGGATAGGCTCCGTCCGTTTGGTGATGCAAGATGCTGGCCTCGATCAGCCGAGTGCTCGCGGGCGTGAAAATGTAGTCGATCTTCGCCTGATCATGCGCGCCCGTAAAGGAATGCATGGTGCCGGATTCCGCAGCGGGGGTGTCCGGATGGAGTTGCCTCCACGTGTCCACGAGCTTTAACGGATGAGCCTTGATGGTCGTAATGACGGGGTTTTGCTCAGCGGCATTGAAGTCTCCTGTGAGGATGACGGGCGTGTCCACTGGCGTGCGGGCCGCTAGGCGTGCCAGCACTAACGCCGTGCCTTTTTCCCGCGCCTCTTGGGATTCGTGATCCAGATGCGTGTTATAGAAATGCAGCACGCGCCCACTCACCCGGTCCTGGAGCCGCGCCCAAGTGCAGACGCGGGTGACGCGATTTTTCCACGAGCGGGAGTTCGGCACGTCCGGCGTCTCGGAAAGCCAGAAGGTGCCGCTGTCCTGCACGGTGAGGCGCTCCGTGCGCACCCAGAGCGCGGAGTATTCTCCCTGTTGTTTCCCGTCCTCCCGGCCCACGCCCACTTCCGTATAGCCGGGCACGCGCGGGACCAGATCATCTAACATGGGGCGCAGTGCCTCTTGGAAGCCGAGGAGGTCTGGCCGATCCTCACGGATCAATGCCCCCACCGCATCCCGGCGGGCGGTCCAGGCCAGTGGGCCTTGGTCTTGGCG
>JAYVOP010000008.1:0-10528 GCA_043757865.1 Verrucomicrobiales bacterium
CCTAACTTCAAATCCTTCCGCACCCGAGTGCTCTTCTTCCTTGGAAAGCTAGATCTTTCTCCAGCCTAAAAACTCCCCCGAAATTCCCGTAGCGCCCCACTTGGTTCACAATTCCAGGTCGGCCCGGATCTGGAACGTTGAATCGAATGGGTTGATTCAAGGTTCCGCTTTTCCAAATGAAGGCGTTCACTCCATCCCAACCGACTACTTGGCCAGCTTCGTTCATTTCTAACGCCTGTGCATAGCCTTCGGTGGGGAGAAGCTGGATGGCAGGTTGCCCAGTTATCCACAGAAAAAGCCCCCCGTGCGCGGTGTCATCTTGCGTAATCCCAAACCCTGCTAGGTAGCCTGCATCGTTGACCCGGTGGAAGTGGATCACATCCACACCCCCCATTTCTTGGACGATTCGGCCTCCCGTGGCAGGATCGTAGATGAAGCCGCCCGATGGATAGGTGCCCGTGGTTAGTTCGCCACTTTCCTGGCCCACGACGACTCCCAGACGGTTCTGCCCGCTGAGGGTCATTTCCACTGCCTGTTGGATGTAGCCTGTATTCCTGACCGTGCCGTCGGGAGTAAGCTTGGTGAGAGGCTCACCCGGCCCGTCGGGGTAACGGTACGCAAAACCCTGGTTGTTAAAAGGAGTTATATAACTTGTGTTATCAAGATCTGCTCTCACCCTATTTTCCACCTTGGAAAGAAACCCGGGAGAGCTGCGTGCGCTTAGAATACCATTTTTGGACAAACCAAAAAAATTTAAATCATTGCCGTAAGTTGCTTGCAGGTCCGTGACGTTATAGCGCGAAACTGAAGCTCGTGTGATTTCACCTAGCAGCAAGGTAAGGCTGAACCAAAGCGCTAGAGCCTTTGAGTAATAGGAAATCATGGACTGAGGACAGTTAGGGGCCAATGGATAATGTTTTCTAGCTCAGTACTATCAGCATTGGAGCTAATGGCCTGGGCAAAAGCAATCCGGGCCTCAGTGCTTCCAGGGAGCAAGAATGAGCAAACACCTGTGGGGTATTTTGCATACGGAGCCAAGTCGGCTATACGCAAGACGGGTGCTGCTGCACCACCCGCCCAAGACCAGAGTGCAAAGCGTGCGATGCTAGGGTGGCTGACGCTATCATCATCCGTGGGTGGACCTGCGATGATGAGATACTTGCCTGTGACATCAACTTGGGGGCACCATTGAATGGCGCGGATGCCTTGGTTATTCAGGTTCAGCTCTGACTTGGTCGCTGTCAGGGTTCCCCAAGCAGTTCCCGTGCCTGTCGTAATTCCTGTGGCGGGCACGGACATAACGAGGGCATTGCCAGCCTTGCGCCCTGTCAGTGGCATCCGCAAACCTGTGAGCACATTGCCGCCATTAAACGCGGCTCCCTCGACACGGGCTCCAACAAAATCGTGGCGCAAGCCGTCTGACTCCCAAGCACAGCCCACATTCCCCAAATTCCGCCAGCAGAACCAGATCTTGGTAAGATCGCTTTTTTCGGACACTTGGAAGTACGGTTGAGCTACGGTGCCCACTGTGGAGTCAGTGTAATTTGCCGTGTTAGAAGTTCCCCGAGTTACAGGATGTTCTGGGTTGGTCGATGAAGTTCCATCGAAGAGAGCGGAATCGTCTGGGGCACTCGAACTTATTCCCGATGCACCGCGTGGACCTCCATCCCACAGTCTGCCCATGGAAACAACACCGAGTGCCCTAGGCTTGCCCTTTAGTCGGTCATATTTGGCTGAGTCGGAGGCTCCTAGTTCGGTGACGATCAACACACGACTAGTCGAACCAATATTGAAGTAAGAATCTGAGGAAACGCTAGGATTCTTAACAAACGGGTACTCACCGGGGACCGAGGGCGAAGGGCCCACGATTACCGTTGGCACAGAAGTGTAACCTGTTCCTCCATTCACCTGCGTGAAGCTAGTGACGGACCCACTGGTTAAATTGGCGGTGAATACGGCCCCGCTGCCACCTCCTCCAGTAATCGTGACGGGTGGGGCAATAACATACAAACTACCTCCGCCGCCAGCGGTCAGATTAACTGCAGTGATTGCTCCAGTGGCGGCATTGCGCGTGGCCGTCGCAGTGGCTTGCTTTCCAGGAGGGATGGCGAAGACCACGATCCCACGTGCGGGAAAGGCGACATTGCTGAGGTCTGCTACAGCGGTGTAATCTGTTGTGTCCACAGTAGAATACGTCCGTGCCACCAGCTTGGCTCCCGCCGTGACAGCGCTACCGGCTGGTATGGCCTCACCCGAGGTATTAAAGACTTCCACCCAGCCTTGGAGCCCACTCATCACTTCATTGATGACCAGAGGGAATTTGGCAGCGGTCGAGGGTTTGCTGTCTGAGTAATCAATTAGCGCCCCACCTGAATTGAGATAGTTGGAGATGGAAGCATCAAGCGCTGGCCCATAAACTCGTGAACTGCCGTTTCCAGCATAAGGCCAAGCGCGGTAGTAGTATTGCTGGCCAGGGACGGTGGGGTCATAAGCTGGAGCACTAAGCTCCACCTTCTGCTCACTGGCAGAGGAACCTGCCTGGGCTACGATAATCGTCCCTGCTGTAGGGACCACTCCGCCATCATACGGAAGCTCTGCACCTACCCCATAGGCTTGGCCATCCTTCGGCTTGCCAAAGCGAGGCTTGGTGTTGAACGCGATAATGACGCCATCAGGATAGGCGTTGGCTGCTTTGATGGAATTAATGCTAGTGCCCGTGGACGGTAGGGCGGCCAGTTGCGCACGGATGGCGGCCCGCAGGCCAGTGGTTTCCTGCTGGCGGTAGGGACTTTGGGTTGGGTTCCCACTATTTAGGAATGAAGTGTAGTTCGGAATTAGGTTATTTCTGACGAAGGGCGCGCTCGGGTAGATCGTGCTGGGTAAGATGGTGGTGTATGATCCACGCAGAACCGCAATACCATGGTCTTGCTGAACGCAAGCAGCCAAAGTTTCAATGCCCGTCTCATAGCAGCCCCGGCCTTTGCTTAGGTCGTCGGGCCAGAGTGAGGTGGGTGGAGTAAAGCCTGGTTCTGCTTTGGGCAAAGCAAGCCCGCCGCGTCGTTGATCGCCTAGACCAAAGAGGCGGTTATTCGTCGTGTCAAAGCACACGGCCTGCACGGTAGTGTCCCCGCTTAATCCATCCAGTGAGAGATCGGCAGAAGCCACCGTGCTACTGCGCCCGGTATTGGCATCGAGGGTCATCATCTGTCCGGCTTGGCGCACCTCATTGGGTGCCCGCAAGGAAGCCGCTAAGCGGATTGCACCTGCGGACGTTGAACTCACGGTAGTCAGGTCCGTCCACGCGGGCTGCACGCCGTTAGAATCCCGGATCGTGGGCACGATTTCCACCGAGCCCAAATCCACCTTTGTAGGCGTGGCTGCACCAGCGGTTTTACGATAGACCGCCTTGCGGGCATGGCCTTCTAGATCGTATTTCAAATGCCGCCGATAACCTAACGGTCCAAACGAACCCGTGCTGGTATCCAAAGTAATGGAGGTAACCCCATCTGCGGCTACGGTGGGCACGCCGGCGGCTGTATAGCCGAGGCGACGTGTGCGAAGGTCGTAACTTCTTTCGTAATCGGTCGAGGTGGCGCTATTGAAGAAGTCTAAAAGCGGACTGTTACTTGTGGCGATGTTTGGAGCGCCAGAGCTAGGGTAGGGAGTGCTAGGAGAATCTGGTTGATAGATCAACGATGACTGGACATCCGCGATCGCAGTGGGGGCGACACGTATTTGCACTTTGCGGTAATCTGAAGTAGCGGAAGCATAGGCCGGATGTGCATTTTGGTAGTCGTCCACCCCGAGGAAATTATTGGTGGTTTCCCACAGAATGGAATTCCTCAGGTGCAGCGTAGCCGAGTCTCTAAGCACGATGGTCCCCGGATCCACGGTGTAAGCTGGCTTCGTATCGGTTGCCTCAATAAAGTGGGAATCCTTCACATTATCCACAAAAGAGCATTGCCAGATTTGGGCCGCGGAGTGCCCGCGCAGATAGACAATTCCGGGTGGTGGCGTCCAGTTGTTATCATAGGTTCGGCTGGCGTCGCCATTTTCCACCACCTGACAGTTGAGCATAATCAACTGTGAGGAATCGCATTGGACCGCGCCATATAACAAGGAATTGAGATAGCAATTACTGAACACTATTCGGGTGTCTGGACGTGCGTAAATGATGGGAGCTTCATACCCCTTGCTGAAGTGAATGCCGTAAAATTCCACACTCATTGGATGGTTACTTGGAATCCAGTCAGACCCTACTGTCTGCGCATCTATGTTCCAATCAATGTTGCCATCACCGTGAGCTGTTTCCCAGGTTGGATTCGATAACACCATGGAGCTTGTGCCCAATGATCCTACCATGATGGTGAAAGCGAATATGCGTGGCCGTGGGACCATCGACCCCCACAAAGCGGAGAGACTTTTCAATGAGTGGATTTAATTTCACAAACCACTCATAAGTCCCAGCGCGGACGCCGATCAAATCCCCCGAATTAGCCGCCACCAATGCCCGATTCAAATCGTCAAAAGGGAAGTCGCGGCTTCCGTCCATCTCCACGCCGGGGGGTGGCACGTAATTAGCATCCACCCAAATGTTAGCAAACTGCGGAGGGTGGGCGGAATCGAATGGTTGCACGGAGGGATTGCACGGATCACCGCCGTCCTTTGCCTCTTCGAGATCAGTGATGCCGTCGCCATCGGAGTCTTCTAGAAAGGGATTGGAGTTGCGGGCAAATTCCTCGTCGTCATTGAGGCCATCTCCATCTGAATCTAGGGAGCATGCTTTGACGTGGAAGAAATATTTGGCCCCAGGCACTGCGGCCACGGCCGGCTCGCTGCTAGGATTATTGAGATGAGATGCGATGTAAGCGTATGCACCCGTGAGCTTGGCTAGGTAGTCCTGCTCCACTTGAGGCAAGCTGGAAGTGGGGGCAATGCCGGGCACGGTACTGGGACCGTAACCGCAGCTCCAGTGATCGAACTAGAGGATATTTTTATTTGCTGGATCTGTATCCACAATGGCGCTCCAGAGCAGGATCGGCATGCCTGGGATCTCAAAATCGTGCTGAACAATCACTTTATAATTTTGCTGGTTGTGGGTCCAGGAAACGAGGCTCTGCACGGGGCTCGTGCCCTCCAAGCGCATCACAAAGAAATCATAAACAGGAAATGGCGGAGGAGGCACTGGAGTCTGCGGCGTGGCTGGCGGAGCGGTGTAGATGCGAGTGGAGATCGTCTGTCCGCCGCCGTAAAACGTGTTGGTCGTGGTCCAGGTGTTGAGGTCTGAACTGCGCTCTAGCACATACTTGAAGCCTCGAGTTGTGGGCCATTCGAGGAAGGCATGGTTGTCTGCATTTCTCAATAAACTGACCACTGGCAATGGCGGACTAGCAGGGCCACTGTAGGTCTGCCCAGGACGGGCGGAGGGGTAAACCAAAGCAGATTCAACATAAGGATGAGTTGGAAGAGAAGCCATGGGTGCATTTTCATAAGGTTCAGTGCGGTTCGTGGGTTGAGTTTTCTCACGATGCTTTACGAACACTCAGAGAGTTCTGGACATACCTTTACAACAAGCGGTGCAACCTGGATTTCGCGCCTCACTTACTGGCCCCAGGAAGCGCCATCCGAAAGAAGCGCGGCCAGACCGCGCCTTTCCGGCGCGACGGTTTTGATTCTTTCGGAGGCATTTGAAATTTTCTGGATTTGTAGGTGACCCCAGAGCCCTTTGAGTGGTCGCAAAGTTATGTAAGAAAAATGGATTTCGGGTTACATGATGTACTTGTGAACTGGGGAATGGGTTAATTTAGAAACGCGAACGCATCGTATCACCGCTTGCTAGGATGACCAGATTTTTTTTCTAAAATCGCATCGGATTGTCGTGGCACCGCAACATGTGTCGAGACTGACTCACAAAACGCGCTCGTGGCTACGTCGGAGTGGCTAGAAACTCCGCGCAGGAGCCGCCGTGAGTCGGTCCTGGAGCGCAGCGCGGCGCGTAAATGAGGTTCGCGGGGAATTCCCGTGGCGTATTGTGCAAGCGATGCTCAGATGGTTCCCGATGAAACACCCCACTCCCTCCTCTGCTTCCGCAGCATGGCCCCGCGGCTTTTGGCACCTGATGTTTACTCAGTTCCAAGGCGCATTCTCTGACAATGCTCTGAGGTGGTTAGTGATTTTCCCCGTGCTGGCTTCCAGCGTGATGGATAAAGCGGGGAAGGAGGCCTTTGCCTCGCAGGCCGGGGTGATTTTTGCCGTGCCATTTCTGCTGTTTTCGACGATGGGGGGCTGGTTTGCGGATCGGTATAGCAAACGCACGGTAATGATCGGCGTGAAGTTAGGGGAGATCGGCATCATGCTCTTTGCCACCTGGGCACTGGCTTGGCAGCATCCTGGAATGCAACTGATGGCGATCTGTCTCATGGGGGTGCATAGCACTTTTTTTGCTCCGGCTAAATACGGTATCATGCCAGAGGTGTTGCCCGTGGCGCGGCTGTCCGGGGGCAATGGCATTCTGGAGTTGCTGACGTTTATCGGCATCATTTTGGGGACGTTTGCCGGTGGTTGGCTGGCGGAGCGGGGCCTGGGGTATTGGGCGGGCGTGGCGCTGATGGGGTTGGCCGTGGGGGGGCTGGTGACGAGTTTGGGGGTGCCGAACGTGGCGGCGGCGGATCCTAGCAAGAAATTCAATTGGAATATCCCTGGGGAGATTTGGCACCATTTGCGGATTATGAAGGCGGATCGGGATCTCTGGCGGGCCAACTGGGGGAACACGGGGTTCTTCTTCATCGCTACGTTAGTGCAGCTCAATCTCGCGCTCTACGCGCAGGACAAATTCGCCCTCCAGCCCACGCAGCAGGCCTGGTTACAGGCGGCGTTGAGCCTGGGCATCGGAGTCGGAAGTATGCTGGCAGGCAAGCTCTCACGGGGGATCATCGAATATGGGTTAGTGCCTGTGGGCGCAGTGCTGATGGCGATAGCGGGGGGGCTGTTAGGTTGGCCAGAAATAAGTGAGGCCAGTTTTGCGGCTGGGCTGGCGCTGCTAGGGCTCGGGGGGGGATTATTTATCGTGCCCGTCGTGTCCGTGCTTCAGCATCGGCCCTCGGCGGAAACGAAGGGGGCGGTGCAAGGCGCGGCCAGTTGGTTATCCTGGGTAGGGATCGCCCTTGCATCGATCATGCAGACGGTGCTAGCCAAAAACGCGCATCTGGACTATGGGCAGATCTTCTGGTTCTGCGGGGCGGTAGCGCTGCTCACAGGCCTATCCGTCTGCCGATCTCGCCCGCAGGCGGTGGCAGAGATGCTGGCGCGTTGGCGCGCTAAGTAGGATCAATTAGGAGGAAGCTCGGGAGCAGGGCCGCGCTTGCGGGGCGGATTTTTCAAAAATGAGAACGGTTTTAAGTTGCCAGATCCGGGGAATTGACTAGAATTACTGGAAATTTAACATCTAGTTACTATCTTTAATTATAGAAAATACATCCTGCTTCATCCCATGACTGCTCGCCTTACGTCCCGTTTTGCCACTTCGCTGGCCTTTTCCATTGGCCTTTTAAATGCCACCGCCCAGGCCGAAGCCGAGGGTACACCCGCTCCTGCCGCCGCTCCTGCCGTGCAAAATGCGGGTGCTAAGACGCCGCCCGCCGAGCCCGAATACCCGCCCGTGGAGAAGACGCTGGACGGTTATGAGAAGGTCATTTCCACGGCGGATGGAGCCAAATCATTCTACACCGTCTATCAACGTGCCAAGGATCAACAGGTGCTAGCGGAGTTGCCCAAGGCCTTTGCTGCGCAGAAACATTTCGTGGCGCTCACGGTGGCCAGCGGGGAAACTTATGCGGGCCTGCAAGCGGGTGATCTGTATTTCTACTGGAAACAATTTGGCAAACGGCTGGCGTTAGTGGTGCCGAATCTGGACGTCCGCAGCACGGGCGATCAGGAGAGCCAGGGATCAGTGAAACGTCTCTTTACCGACCGCGTATTGCTGGATCTGCCGATTCTGGGCTTTGGCGCTAACGGCGGGCCGATCATTGATATGGACGAACTTTGCGTGGGCATGGCGGGGAAATTTTTCGAGAGCCACGCGGGCGGGTTGAATCGCGCGCTGGCCACCATCAAGACCGCCAAGGCGTTTCCGAATAACGTGGAACTGGGCTTCGAGGCTCCCACGGGCAATGGCCAACTGAAGACGTTCCACTACAGCTTCAGCCTTATTCCTGACAGCACTGGCTACACGCCCCGCGCGGCGGATGAACGCATCGGCTTCTTTACTACGCATTACACGGACTTCGGGAAATTTGAAGTGGATAAGACCCGGATGCGTTATGTGAATCGGTGGTTCCTGGAAAAGGCGGATCCGAGTCTGCAACTCAGCCCGCCGAAAAATCCGATCATTTTCTACATCGAGCACAGCACGCCGATCCGCTATCGTCGCTGGGTCAAGGACGGCGTCCTGATGTGGAATAAGGCGTTTGAAAAGGTGGGGTTGGTCAATGCGATCGAGGTGCGTTTCCAAGATGCGGTCACGGGCGAGAACATGGAGAAGAACCCGGAAGACGTGCGGTATAATTTCATCCGTTGGCTCAGCAATGGCGCGGGCACTGCCATCGGGCCTAGCCGCACGCATCCGCTCACCGGGCAGATCCTTGATGCGGACATCATCCTCACGGATGGGTGGATTCGGCATTGGTGGACGAACTATAACGACATCATTCCCCAACTGGCCATGGAAGGTATGACGCCCGACACGATGGAATGGCTCTACAACAACCCGCAATGGGATCCCCGCGTGCGCCTCTGCGCCCCAGAGAAACGCGCGAAGCTGCTGGATAGCCGCAGCCGGGAGCCCATGCCCGAGCTAGGCGGACACCCCATGGCCATGGCTGGCAAAGCAATGCAAGGCTCGGGAGAATACGATGGATTGGTGGGCCGCTTCAGCCAACAGAATGGCTTCTGTGCCTTTGCCAATGCGCAGGTGGAAGGCCTCGCTAACATGAGCATGGCCATGGAGATCCTCGCTGCCGAGGGGCATCCCGCAGCGGCCACAGATCAGATGGTGGACGGCATTCCAGAAAATTTCTTGGGGCCTCTGCTCATGGGCCTCACCGTGCATGAAGTCGGTCATACCCTGGGTCTGCGGCATAATTTCAAAGGCTCTAGCATCTACACTTACGCCCAGATCAACAGTGATGAAGTGAAGGGCAAGAAACCCTTTGCAGGCTCCGTCATGGACTACATCCCCATCAACATCGTGGCTGGCAAAGCGCCCCAAGGGGACTACGGTATGAACGCCGTGGGGCCGTATGATGAGTGGGCGATCCAGTATGGTTATACTTTCGACAAAGACCTCAAGCCCATCCTGGACCGTGTGGCCGAGCCCCAACTCCAATATGCCACGGACGAAGACACCTGGGGCCCGGACCCTCTCGCACGTCGCTATGACTTCGCCAAAGACCCACTGGCCTACGCCCAGAACCAACTCACCCTAGCCAGAGACCACCGCGCCAAGATCTTGGATAAATTTGTCAAAGATGGCGATAGCTGGTCCAAGGCCCGCCGGGGGTATCAGCTCACCCTAACCACCCAAGTCCGCGCCATCATGATGATGCAAGCCTGGCTGGGCGGCAGCAACCTGAACCGTGATCGCAAGGGCGATCCGAATGGCCGTGCCCCCATCGAAATCATCCCCGTGGACCAACAACGCGCGGCTCTCAAATTCATCACCGAGAACACCTTTGCCGACGAAGCCTACGGCCTCACGCCGGACATGCTCGCGCACCTCTCCGTGGATAAATGGTTCGATATGGAAAACATGTTCGATGACTCCACCTGGGGCGTGCATGATAAGATCCTGGGCATCCAAGCCTCCGTGCTCACGGGCGTCTTGAACCCCAGCACGCTCACGAAAATCTACGATAACGAGTTCGCGACCGCCGGGGACAAGGACGCGCTCACCCTGCCAGAGGTGCTGGACAATGTGCGCGATCATATTTGGAATGAGTTAGAGAAAGTGGATGCCGCCAAGAACTACACCGCCCGCCAGCCGCTCATCAGCAGCCTGCGGCGGAACCTCCAACGGGAGCACCTAGAGCGCCTCATGGATCTAGCCCGCAACGCCATGACTGGCTCTGCGGCCAAGCCCATCAGCGATCTTTCCCTCGCCCAACTGGACGGGCTCAAAGGCAAGCTCGGCAACGTGGCCAACCTCCCAAATCTGGACCCCTACAGCCGCGCCCACCTGCGGGAGGCCAGCAACCGCATTACCAAGCTGCAAGAGTCCCGCTTCACGATCCTGCGTTAGCCTCGGTGTTGAGGACACTTGCAGAAATGGAGGATGCGCGCACCTTAGATGCCAATGAATCACGCTGCTGCCGGATGGCGTCACCCTTCCAAGTTTCGCGGGCCGTGGTCCAGTTGCGCTTCAAGCGCTCCAGCCCGGTTTTCATCTGGGCGAACATCTTGCGGCGTGCTTCTGGATCACGGGCGCGCCGGTCGAGATTTTCCGCCAAGGCGTCCATCGTGCCGGAGGGCGTGA
>JAYVOP010000009.1:0-2836 GCA_043757865.1 Verrucomicrobiales bacterium
CGAAGCCTGCTGCTGGGACCAAAATCTCTTAAAAAAGCTCTCGGATGGGGGCGAACTTTTTGATGGGCGGGTGGGCGAATGGCGCTTGGCCGCTCTGCACAGATCTTTTCTCTGAAGACTACGATTGCCCGCTCTTTCCTGACCACTGTCAGTGGGGTGGCAGGGGTATTTCCCGGGGTAGGAAGCGTTGGCGGGGCACGGGGATGGGGGAATATGACCGGGCTGAGGCGCTCTTTGGGGGGGGGGAATCGGTAATTTCTTATGAGATTTCGCCAATATCCGATCGGGTTTTAAAAATATCCCATCGGATTTTAGAAGTATCTCATCGGATTTTAGAAGTATCTCATCGGATTTTGACAGCATGCCTTCGGGTTTTAAAAATATCCTCTTTGGTTTTGATCATATCCCCTCGGGTTTTGAAAATATCCTATCTGATTTTAGCACTATCTCATCGGATTTTGGCCGCATCTCATCGGGTATTAAAAATATCTGATCGGGTTTTATAAAAATCCGATCGGGTTTTATAAAAATCCCAACGGATTTTTGCATTACTCTATTTGATTTCGGTGGGGGGCGGGGGCCGGGGTGAGTCCGCTTGGCTGTGCGGTGCTGGAGCGTGGGAAAGGGAATGCGAGTGAGGCCTCAGGAGCATCTGAGACGTCTGTGGGGTGCCCTCAGCGGAGTTCGATGCGTTTCACCGTGACCATGTGGCCGCTCACGCCGTGGAACGCCACTGCTAACTGCCGCACGGGAAACGCCGCTGCGCCTAACACGGCTTGTAAATGACTGGCGCGGTAGGTGCTCTCCCCCGCAGCTAGGGTGAGCGGGAGCCGCAATGTTTCCCCCGCCGGGCCGTGGAGGGTGGCGATGAGCCGCTGCGGAGGCGCGCCTTTTTTCGGCAGGGCGAGGGTGATCTGCACGCTGTCTAGCTGAGCCGCGTCCACGCCCGCCGGAAGGTCTAAGGTGATGGCCCGATGACAACAGGGCCGCCCCTCTGCCTTCCCAAAGGCGGTGTAATGCGCCAGCCCACTAGCCACCTGCTGCTGCCGCACGGCTGCCGCCACATCGGCATTTTGCTCTAGATAAGCGGCCTCGTCGAACGGCCCCGTTTCCTCTAGGGTGAGGCTGCCGCCTTGCACGCGGAGGTTCTGGCCGCGTAATTTTACCGACCCCGGCCCCGGCTCCCAGCGAAATACCGTCGGCGTGGGGTAGAGTCGCGCGTCAAAAGAGTCATCGCCTAGCAGGCTGGAAAAGCTCGGCTGACTGGTGGTGTGGGTGATGGCTAGGCAGCTACCAGGCTCATCGCCCAGGGCTAGGGTCAGCTTCTCTAGCGCGCCTTGCAGCTTGGCTAGATGGACTGGATGCGGGTAAAAGAAGTCCGCCTGGAGCAGCCAATTCACATTCGCTTTCCCGTCCTTACGCTGGACGGTGGTATTCTCCAGGTGATAGGCAAACGCCTGGCTCTGCGGCTGTCCTGGCAGGCCACTGACCCAAAGTTTCCGTCGGCTCTCGGCAAAGTAAGCGATGTTTAACAACTCCACTTCCACGGACACCAGCACGCCCTGCGCCCGGGGGATGATCTGCACCTGGGGCATGGAGAACTCGGCCTTGGGCGCATTCTCTCGCAGGTGCAGTTGCTCCGCTGGCACGAGCGCGATGGGGCAGAGGGTCTTGCTAGGCACCACGCCTGCCACCATGCGCAGCGGCACCTGGACGACATGCCGGTCGATAAACATTTCCGCGGTATAATCCACCGCCGCCCGCCCCGGTTGCCGGGCCACGGCGGCATCCCCCACTAGCTCTTGCACGGCCACTGCGCGGGTGAGCTGTGCGTCCCAATAACGGGCGGCTAGGCGCGGGCTATCTTGCGTTAGGCACAGTTGCAGGTGCTCCCGCTGCGGCCCCAGGCAGAGGGCCCCTAGCACGCAGAGGATCCACCCTGCCGAGGCGCGGAACGCGGGCCAACGCACGGCTAACTGTCGCAAGCCCAACGCCAGAAACGCCGCAAAGATCATCGTCTGCGCCAGATAGTAGCGGGCAGGCCACAGCGTCTGGTAGGGCTTGCCGGAGTTTAAAATATATTTCCGAGAGAGCAGCGTGGCCACCGCCATGCCCATGCCCACCAGTGCTAGCAGGAGCCAACCGGTCAGCTCCCGCCGCGCCTCCACGCCGGCCCAGCGGCTGCGCACCACCAGCACCACGCCGCCCAGCCACAGCATTAGCAGCACTAAAGTCCCCCGATCCGATGACCCCAAATGCCACGCCGCCGTGATGGGAAAGAGCACCTGCCGCCCTAAGACTAATTCCACAAAGCGCTCCCCTAACGTGGTGCCCGTGACCCCCGTGGCCACCACCTCTGCGCCCTCCGGTTCATACATGCTGTGGAGCTTGGCATAGATCACGATGGCTGCCGCCAGAGCCACCACGGCCAGATGCAGCGCCCAGGCTGGTTTGCTCAGCGCGCCCTTGCGGAATGCCGCGCGCAGTAAGAGCAGCGCGCCACAGCCCCCGCTGACTAGCGCGGCCATGGGGGAGGTCAGCAGATGGAACGTCACCCATAGCATGGCCCAGGCCAGCCGCCGGGTGGACATCGTTTCCGCTAACCAGCAATCATAGTAAACAAACAACACTGTCAGCGCGCTGAAATAACCCACGTTATTGGCCTCCCCAAAGATCCGATTCTCATCATCCAGATCCGGCATCACCAGCATGAAGAGCGTGACCGCCACGGCCCAGATCCAGCCATGGTGCCGCCGCAGGGACAGACACACGCTGAGAAATAACACCGTCACGTAAACCCCCGCCACCCCATGCTGCAGGGCGGGGCCGCACGCCG
>JAYVOP010000010.1:0-10491 GCA_043757865.1 Verrucomicrobiales bacterium
CCACCGCCGTTGGTATAACGGTGGGGCCAGCTTCCCAGCTACCTCTGCGAAGTATCTCTGGCTCAATGGCCTGATGTCCAGCGCGGCCTTCTGCATGGCTCTGGCGCAGTTACCCTTCATCATTAATTTCTTCTACACCATCTTCTTTGGAAAGAAGATCAACGACGACAATCCATGGCGGGCCACCACGTTAGAGTGGGCCACGCCCACGCCGCCGCCGCACGGGAACTTCCTCATTGAGCCCGTCGCTAACCGTGGGCCGTATGAATATGCCGCCCCTGGCACCACGGATGATTTCATCCCGCAATGGGCTCCGCTCAATGACTACGAAAAAGCTCACGGAGCCGTGGAGTTACCGCCCACTCCGCCTGCCGGGTCCCACGCTCATTAACACCTTCTGATTCTAAATTTTACCACATCCCCGCATGGAGATTCCCTACACCGTTAAACCCCGTCCTGATACCGGACTCGCTAACCCCAAGCTCGGGATCTGGCTCTTCCTGGCCTCTGAAGTCATGCTCTTCGGTGGGCTCTTCAGCTCGTATATCTTCCTGCGCGTAGGCGCGGATTACGCTTGGCCGTTCCATGATCTCAAGGTTTGGCCCGGCCTCACGAACACCTTCGTGCTCATCGCCTCGTCCGTCACGGTGGTCATGGCCTGGGTTTCGTTGAAAATGAAAAAGTATGGCCACTACCAAATCTATCTGGCCATCACCATCTTCTGCGCCTTGCTCTTCATGGGCCTGAAATCTTACGAATACTACGGCAAGTTCCATCACTACGGCATTACCCTAACCGACGGCACCATCATCGAAGGTCACCTGCCGGAGGAGAAACAAGCGGACAAGATTATCTTTGGTGAAGTGAAGACCGCCACCTTCGATGTGAAGAGCCGCAGCAGCGATCTGCGCTTGTTAGACTACCGCGCGGAGAAGACCAAGGACTTCAACGAACACGAGCCCAAGGAAGGCCAAGAAATGTATGAAGCCGTGCATACGCCTGTGAAAGCCAAGACTGCTGACGGCCAAGAAGTGGAACTCACCAAGAGCTGGTTAGCCGCCGAGAAAGCGAAATTTAACGATGCCTTCAACGCCGCCAATAAGCTAGAACGGGCCGCACTCGATGCTGGCAACACTGACTACAAGCGCCCCGAACTTAGCGTGCCGCAGAAAATCACCGTCACCTTTGCCGAGCCCCTGCTCCTCAAAGTGGGCGAGCGCGAGCTGCTAGGCTACGACAAGGAAAGCCTGACTTTCCGGGACGACACCAAGCTCACTGGCAAGCTCATCAACGACGCCATCGACTTCAACCCAGATTGCCTTGATCTCCGCCGTTGCGAGAACATGGAGAAGTCCCTGGCCTGGAAATATTTTCCCAGCTTCAAAGAGAAGTTCTTTGCCCAACGCGCGAGCAAGATTGCCGAACTCCAGAAGGACAAACCTTGGCTTTTCAACGACATCAAAGTGGATGCTGCTGACCATGTGAAATCCACGGGTGATGACGACGTGACGCGTTATAGCGACCGCTACAACAACGAGTCTGGCGAGGAAGCCGCCAAGTGGGCGGACAGCCATGAGCACAGCAAGCACGTCCAATTCGCGCGCGCAGATAAACGCTTCTTCTCCAACTTCACCCCGCGTTATAACAACTACTACGGCATCTACTTCGTGATGACTGGCCTGCACGGCTTGCACGTCATCGGCGGGGCCTTAGTGCTGGCGTGGTTCCTCTTCACGGGCCGGAAAATGTATGAGACCAACCCCGAACAACTAGAGAACCGGATCGAAGTCGGCGGCCTCTTCTGGCACTTCGTGGACTTGGTCTGGATCTTCCTCTTCCCGCTCTACTACTTGATGTAAACCTGCTTTCCATTATGTCCGAACCTACCTCTCACGCACCCGTCACCACTGGCCACGACGATCATCACCACGACCACGATTGGGCCGCCCACATCCGCACCTACATGAAGGTCGGTGCCGTCCTCTTTCTGGGCACAGCCCTCACGGTATTTGCCGCCTATCATATCGACCTCCATAATCGCGCGGGGAATCTGATTCTCGGCCTGTCCATCGCCACGATCAAATGCTCGCTCGTGGCCCTGATCTTCATGCACTTGAAGGACGAGAAAAAACTCATCTTTAAGTTCCTGCTCTTCACGGTCATCTTCTTCGGCGTGATGATGTTCCTCTTCCTCGAAGCCCAGAGCGATCCATTGCCAGCGGATAAATCTGGCAATATGGTTCATCATACGCCCTTCCATCCCTAACCAGCCCCCACCATGTCCCTCAAAGGCTTCCACATCTTCTTCATCACCATCGCAGTGCTCTTTTGTCTGGGCTTCAGTGCGTGGGCGTTTTTGGGTGCGGGAAATTTGAGCAAGGACATGCAGTTGCCTGGGATCATCACCGCCAGCGTGGGAGCCTGTTTACTGGTTTACGGCATCTGGTTTGTGAAGAAGAAAGCTCCCACCATCATCGTCGCCTAACTTTCACCATGAGCCTCCTCACCTCCAGCCTCCACCTCATCGCCTGCGCCACGTGCATGGCGGATAAAGGTGGCGTGAACCAGAAAGCCGCTAACCTCGGCATCTTCGCCATGCTCGGCGTGCTGGTGCTCATCTTTTCTTGTCTGGCGGTTACCGCCTTTAACTTCGCCCGCCGCGGACGCCGCACCGCGCCCTCCGCCTAACTCCTTTTTAAAACGTCATTTATGGGAATCCTCAATAAACTTCTTGGTATCACGCAGTGCGGCTCCGTCCACGGTGAACTCGTCGATAATTTGCTCGAACTCGTGCATTGGTTCATGGTCCTGCTGGGCGTGGGCTGGACGATCTTCATCGCCTATACCCTCTGGCGGTATAACAAGCACAACAACCCCAAGGCCAGCTACTCTGGCGTCACCAGCCACGCCTCCAGCCACATTGAGGTTGGTGTCATCATTACGGAGATCATCCTTCTCCTCGGCTTTGCCTTTCCCCTCTGGGGTCAGCGCACGGACGACATCCCCACCGATGCTGATGTGATCAATATCCGCGCCATCGCCCAGCAGTATGCCTGGACATTCCATTACCCCGGTGCCGATGGCAAATTCGGCAACACCAGCCCTTACTTCTACAGCACCACCAATGCCGCAGGCATTGATCCTGATGACCCTAACGGTAAAGACGACATCACGGCTAGTGAAATGGTCGTCCCGCTGAAAGCCAAAGTCGTCGTCGGAGTCACCAGCAAAGACGTGATCCACAACTTAGCGTTAGTGCGTGCTCGCCAAGCCACTGATGCCGTGCCTGGTCAGATCAACCGCATCTGGTTCATCCCCACCATGCTGGACACCTCCGAGATCATCTGCGGCCAGCTCTGCGGCCCCGGCCACGGCAGCATGAAAGGCACGCTCAAGATCGTGACGGACAAAGAATATGCTGATTGGACCAAGGAACAAAACACCTTCGGCAGCACCCCGCAGCCCACCGCCGCACCAGCGGCAGCCCCGGCAGCAGAGGCGCATCACTAATCTTTTCACCGCTCGTCCAGGGCAGGATGTCGCCCGATGTTATCCTCCCTCCGCTTACGAAATTTCCGCTGCTTCGCCACCCTGCATTGCCCACTGGCGGCGGGAACTAGCGTCTTCATCGGAGAAAACGCGCAGGGGAAAACCTCCGTGTTAGAGGCAGTGTGCTTGCTCCTGCGGCTCCAGAGCCCACGCACCACGCGGCCTGCGGAGTTAGTGAAATTTGGGGGGCAGGAATTTGGCGTGGCGGGCACATGGGGTGAGCAGGAATTGAAGCACACGCAAACCAATGGAGTGCGGGAACTCTGGGTCGATGGCGTGGCCACTAGCAAGCCTGCGCAGTATCTCGAAGCTAGTGGCCTCGTGGTGTGGATGGGCAATGGCGACTTGGAACTCGTCACTGGCTCTGGTGAACCCCGGCGGCGGTATCTCGATTTCCTGGGCGTTCAACTGTTTCCCGATTATCGGGTGGCGCTCTCCCGCTACGAAAAAGCCCTCAAGACCCGCAACTTTCTCCTCAAGCGGGACGCCCAGCCTAACTGGTCCCAGATTGAGGCCTTCACCTCCATCCTCGTGGAGCATGGAGAGGTGCTCACAGAGCTGCGGAGCCGCTTAGTGCAAGCCTTGCAGCCGCACGCCGCCGCCGCCCATCAGGCTATCAGCGGCGGCGTGGAAACACTGGCCCTCAGCTATCAAAGTGCGAGTGGAGAAGATTTTCGCCAGACCTTACGCGGCCGCCGGGAGCAAGAAGCCGCCCGCCGGATGACGCTCGTAGGGCCGCATCGGGATGATTTACTCCTCACCATCGACGACCGCCCCGCTGGCACCTACGCCTCGGAAGGCCAGCAACGGACCATCGCCCTAGCCTTGAAATTAGCCCAAGCCACCCTACTCAAAGCGCAACGTGAGATGGCTCCACTCTTGTTGCTAGACGATATTTTTGGCGAGTTAGATCCGCCACGTCGAAATGCGCTATTGCACGCCTTGCCCGCCGACTCCCAGCGCCTCATTACCACCACGCATCTGGAATGGATGGATGCAGCCCTGCGCCCTGACCTGATCTACACCGTGCGGGAAGGAGCCCTCATTCGCCAAGGAGTCGGGGCTGCGGGCCAAAAGTAATCTGAGGATTTTCCCAGCAAAAATTGCCTCTGAAAATAGCGCCAGAGGCGCGCAGGCCAGCCACTGGGAGCGGCCTTCAAGTGCGCACGATTTTGTCTTGCGGCTCTGGAGCGCAGCCGCTAGCTGCGCCCATGACGTTTCAACCTTCTCACTGGCTGCGGCACCCTATCATGGTTCTGGTAGTGGTGGTGCTCGGCTGTCGCGCGGTGCATGATTTCTATCCACTGAATAGTTTCCCCATGTATGCCGATCCCGGCCCAGAGCCCTCAGAATATGTGGTGCTGCGGGATGGTGCGGGGGTACTCGTGGACATTCAAATGCTGACGGGAGAAACGTCCGCCAAGGTAAAGAAAAAATACATCGACCGCCGCAATGAGCTAGCGACAGCGGCTGGCATTGAGAAAGCGGATGAGGCTACCCCAGCCCTCCGCGCGCAGGCATGGCGGGACATTGCAGGGCGGCTGCAACGGCTGGCGCAGCGGCGGAAGCGCGTGCTCCCAGACCAAATCCAGATGCAGGTGGGGCTCATTTACCAAGACGATGCTGGCTTCCGGGAAGAGGTCCAGGACATCGGCGTGGCCACGTTAGTAAAGGAAACGCGGCCATGAAATTTTACCCCAGCGTGATCAGTCGCACGGAGGCGCTTTACCTGCGACTCTTCCTGGTGCTAGCAGTGCTCTACTCGCTCTGGACACCCTCGAAATACACGCGGCTAGAGGACGCCTCCGGCCTAGCCTCGTGGGGGCTGCCCGTGACGTGGATCGGCCAGTCGGGCGTGCATCCGTGGTTCCTAGTCGGCGTGGGCCTAGCCGGGACGATTTACGTGCTAGGGGTGCGATGGCCGCGGTGGCTTACGCCGTTAGGACTGGCGGGGATGACCTGGCTGCATTTGTCCTATTGGACGTTAGCGAATAGTCAGGGGAATACCTTTCATGGTTCGCAAATGACGACGTTCGTCTTGCTAGCGCAGTGCGCTGGTTGGGCCATCATGCGGCTGCGGGCAGTCCGCCAATGCCCGCCCACAGCGGCTTGGCCGCAGCTTGACGGTGTGCTGCTCTACGTTTCTCAATGCGCTATCGCTGGGGTCTATGTCACCTCGGCAATTACGAAAATTTTCAAATCCCACGGGCGTTGGTTGTGGGATAGCCGCTACTTCGCCAAGAGTGTTCAGAAGGTCTGGCGGCAGTTGGCATTGGATAATCCTTCGTTGGATAAATTTAGCGGCACCAGCCCGTGGGCGACTTGGTTAGCGGCTCATCCCATGGCCACGCGGGCGTTGTTTGCCCCAGGCTTTTTCCTCGAGCTGCTGGCTTTCCTCATGCTGTGGAATCGGGCCTGGGCGGCTGGATTAGGCCTCGCGTTAGTGCTCATGCACGTGGGCATCGGCATCATCATGCAGCTCTATTTTCCAGAGTTCGAGTTGCTGGTGCTGATCTTCGCTGTGAACGTCCCGTATTGGTGGCTGCGGTTGCGGGCGCGGCGGCTTACACATGAAATGGGCTAGTATTACAAAACGTCTGCTCTGGATTCATAGGCTCGAAATCGGGGTCTGGCCCGAGTCGGTTAATCCTAATGGTCACGGCGGTTTACCACTCTTTCCCACTCGCCCCACCACCACCATGCGAAGGTGGCTCCCACGCTGTAGGCCACCACATCTTTCCAGTCACCGATAACGGGCCAAAACCGAGGGCCGATGACTTCACAGAGCACGGACCACACTACGAGATGCAGCAGGATTTCCCCAGCCTCTGGGGGGCGGTCGTGGTGACGTAAACGAAGCCGACGTTGCCCCCAGAGCAGCAGCGGCAAGGCGGCAGGAATTAGGAGCACATCCGTGGCCTGGTCATGCCAAAAGCCCTGCGCAACGTGTGGACGCACGACCCAACGAATGACCGCATAAGCCACGCAGGCAGCCAAACATAAAGGATCCAGGAGATAGCCAAATGGCCGCCCGTTCACAGTGCCAGCATGATGCCCAAGCCAGCGGCGAGGGCGAGGGTGATCTTGGCGAGGAGGGTAAGCATCTGCGAAACTACATTCGATAAGTGATTCGCGCCTTGCTCAGATCATACGGAGACATCTCCATTTTCACACGATCTCCGACGACGAGGCGGATGAAGCGCTTGCGCATCTTGCCAGAAATGTGCGCGAGCACCTCGTGGTTAGAGCCATTGCCTAACTTGACGCGGAACATGGTCCCCGCGAGCACGGATGTGATGGTGCCGTCCACTTCGATGGCCCCCTCACTGTTCTCCGGCTCCTTGAGAGGAGCGCGTTTGAACGCAGGTCGGCCACCGCCGCTGGGACGGTTAGCGGGGCGATTAGGGCCGTTGGATTTACCACGGTTATGGGAGGGGCGATTGGGGGCAGGCATGGGTGGATGGAGATGAAACGACGAGGCTAATAGTAATAAACTAGTATGGTTCGCAGGAGGGGGCCAGGGGAGCAGGGCGCGCACGAACCGTGCAGTTAAGCAGCGTAAACGGTGGCTATCCTCCCATGCATCAGCCCGCAGACAAGCAGAAAGATTACTCCCTGCACATTGCGGCATTTGCGTCTTTCCTTCGCTTCATTCCCCGCTAGGTTCCGCGCATGTCCGCTTCTGATACCTCTCAACTTAGCCTCCTAGGCCGCTCCGAGACCCGCCTCCCCACTTCACCAGAGGAGGCGCAACTGGAGTTTTTCCAAAACCGCCACCCGCAACGGGACTACTGGATCCACCTGGATTGCCCAGAGTTCTCCAGCCTTTGTCCGGTCACGGGCCAGCCGGATATGGCGCGTTTACAGATCCGTTATGTGCCGGATCAACTCTGTATTGAAACGAAATCGCTAAAATTTTATCTGGCCGCGTTTCGGAATTTACCCAGCTTTAATGAGGACATTGTGAATCGTATTCTGACCGATCTCAGCACGGGTTGTAGCCCACGGAGGATGGTGGTGCGGGGGACGTTTGGATCCCGTGGAGGCATCCAACTCACCTGTCAGGCTAGTCTGCCGGATGGGGCGGATGCGGGGTTAGGCTTATTGCCCCTCTAGCCGCTATTTTATGAAAGTCTGTGTCTTACTTTCTGGGGGGATGGATAGTGTTACTGCGCTCTATGCGGTGGCGGCGGAGCATGTGGTGGGCAGTGCGCTGAGCTTTGATTATGGTGCGAAGCATAACCCGCGGGAGATCCCTTTTGCGGTCGCTCATTGTCAGCGGCTCGGCGTGACGCATCGCACGTTAGCGCTGCCTTTTATCAATGAACATTTTACGTCAGACCTGCTCCAGAGCGGCGGGGCGATTCCTGATGGCCACTATGCCGAGCAAAGTATGCAGCAAACGGTGGTGCCCTTTCGCAATGGCATCATGCTAGCAATTGCCGCAGGCTATGCCGAGAGCACAGGCGCGGAGGCGTTAGTCATCGCTGCGCACAGCGGAGATCACGCCATTTACCCTGACTGCCGCGCACCGTTCATGGGGGCGATGGCTCGTGCAATCCGCGAGGGAACTTATGCGCGTCTGGAAATCCTAACGCCATTTATAAATGTCGATAAATCCTCTATCGTGCGCACTGGCACGCGCCTAGGCGTGGACTATGCGCAGACGTGGTCGTGCTATAAAGGACGCTTGCGGCACTGCGGCAGTTGCGGCACCTGCGTGGAGCGACGGGAGGCCTTCCAATTAGCCGGGGTGGCTGATCCCACGGTGTATGAACAAACGAACCCCCTCCCCAGCGCCCCATGAAACGCATCACCACGGAGCAGACGGATTACCAACGCATCGAGGTCTGGGGCTCTGCGCAGGAGATTGAATTCCGCGTGGCGGGTGCGATTCACGCCACGTGGCATGAGCAGCGTTTCCTCACGGGCATGGCCTGGGATGCCATCACAGCGGGGGTATTGCTGCGAGCGGCGGGACCACCGCAGCGGTTGCTGATGCTAGGGCTGGGCGGCGGCACGGCCTTGCGGCAGCTCCGGCATGTCATCCCTCGGCTGCAGATCACTGCGTTGGAATTAGATGGCGGCATGATCTCCCTCGCACGGAAATTTATGCACCTCGACGCGCTGGGTGTCGAGGTGATCCATGGCGATGCCTACGCTTGGCTGCGGGAGAATCACCACCGCTTCGATGTCATTGTGGATGATGTCTATGGCAGTGGCGCGCTGGATGTAGCGCGGCCCACCGTTTATACGCCAGAGCTGGCTACAGCATTGTTGCGCAGCCTCGCGCCAGAGGGCATCTTTGCCGCTAACTTAGTAACGGGAGCAGGTCATCGAGGGATGCAGGGAGCCTTCCGCCGCTTCTTTCAGGCCACGTTTCCCGTCGTCCGCAGCATCGCGCCACAGCACAGTTTAAATGAGACGCTGGTGGGTGGTAGCACGTTAGCCGCACCCGCGCGCCTCCAGCCTTACCAATACCTGTGGCCGCATCGGCGGGATCAAATTTACTGGCACGAGCTACGCTGCCGACGGCTATGATCACATTTTTCAATAGTTCTGGAAAGGAACTCACGCCGCATCTCGATGCGCTGGGCGGGTTGCGTATCACCGTCTTCCGAGAGTTCCCATATCTCTATGCAGGCTCGTTAGAATCTGAGCGGCAGTATCTGCAAACGTATGTTCAGAGCCCTCGGAGTCTCGTGGTGCTGGCCTATGATGGAGACCGCATTGTGGGCGCTAGCACGTGTCTGCCGATGGTAGATGAGGGCCCAGAATTCCAAGAGGCGTTTCTGGCAGCGGGCTATGACCTCACACAGATCTGCTATTTTGGGGAAAGCGTGCTGCTGCCGGAATACCGTGGCCAAGGCGTGGGCAAGGAGTTCATGCGACGTCGGATCGCCCATGCGGCAAGTTTACCAAGCGTGCAATGGAGCACGTTCTGCGCAGTGGATCGGGCCACCGATCATCCGCTGCGCCCCGCCATGTATCAGCCCTTGGACGGCTTTTGGCAGGCGCAGGGATTCGTGCGGCAGCCGCAGTTACACACCACGTTTCACTGGAAAGAAATCGGTGAGGCTGCGGAGACACCCAAGCGGCTCACCTTCTGGCTGCGGCCTTGCTAGTCCAGTCCATTGCCTACCTTCAAGTAGCGATAGTAAACCTCTAGCATCAAGGTACACATGCAGGTCCGATACAGATCCGCGTCCCCTCCCGCCACGCTCGTAGTCGCAGCGGGCTCTGTGCCCACCTCTGGGCGGTAATCGCCTGCGGGGTTTTGATTGTTCAAGATCTGCGTCCGGCACTGCGCGTTCCATCGCTCCCATTCCTTCCCGCCCTTTTGGAAGAAGGCTTGGGTGTTGTAATACCAGCAGTAAAGGTTGGCATTTTTGCGCCAATCTAACGGATCTCTGGATAAATCATTTTCCAAGAAACGCAGCCCCTTATTCGCGCTCCCAGTGTTGCCATTACCTAACGTCTGGAGCCCTAGCACGCCGATGCCCGTCATGGTATATTGCGTGTAAGGTTCCGTGCCACGCGGGGCTTGCGAACCAAAGCCGCCGTCTGGCGTCTGCATTTTTTGCAGATAGTCCGCCGTTTTTTTCAGGGCGGTGGCCAGCCCGTCGATCTTCAGATTCGTATGCTTCGCGGCTTTGAGCGCTTGGAATTGCCAACCCGTCACAGAGAGATCTCCACCACCTTCCCGCACATAACTATTTACGTTTTGTCCATAGGCCCAACTGCCATTGGGGATCTGGTTATCGACGATGATCTTCACGCCTTTCTCAAAGATCTCCCGCAGCCCGGGCAGTTCCTTAGTGCCCAATTTACTAAAAGAATACGTCTCGCCTAACGCATAGCAGCCGATCCCGTGTTCGTAAACGCAATGTGCATCAATGCCCAGCGCCTTGGAGAGAAAGCCCCGATTCTTCATTCCCAGAT
>JAYVOP010000011.1:0-10449 GCA_043757865.1 Verrucomicrobiales bacterium
CGCGGGCGTGATTTTGATTTCCCGGGCATGAGGATGATCGCCTGTGAGTTCCAGCGTCAGCTTATCATCCCAGGCCACCCATTCGCTGGTGCGCTCTCGGTCCTTGAGCTTCACAGCCACGCCGGGGCTGATCTCTGGCACCCGCACATGGACGATGCATTCCTGCTGGGAAACCTTGCCCGCCGCCACTGGCACTTGCTCGCACATGAGCCGACGTTCCTCTGAGCGCACGGTGGTGAGCGTGGCGGCGGCATCACTTCCTAACGTGATCTGCACGCGATACACTCCTGGCTCCAGCTTCACAGAGAAGCGCCACGGCCCATCCACGCGGCTCTCCGGCTCCGCACCGGAGCCGCGCTCAGCACTGTAGGCGGCGGCGGGGTCCACTTGGCCAGGGCCCATGCCAAAGGTGAAGACTCGCTCTGCACAGGCAGGGGCGACGTGGAGGACGGTAAGGAAAAGAAGGTATTTCATAAAAGGCTAGCCTGTGGTTTCAGGGCTGATCCGTGGCACGCTTTGGGCGCATTTCATCTAGGAAATGGGGCCATGATCTGCCGCACCGTAGCAGCGGAGTTCCGAGGCTTACTCAACAAGGCCCTGGTCTGGTGTGGCCTCCAAAGTCGGCTCCTACTGCTCATGCTCATCCCTGGCGGGGCTCCATAGACGAGTATGACCGTGGCGCTTGGCAGGGTTGGGGATCTACCTAAACTCCGTACCACGTCTAGCCATGCGGGCTGGACGGTGGTTTCTTTTTCCTTATTCTTATGAGTTCATTTACCCGTCGTCAATTTAGCCAACTAGCCGCCGCTGGCACTATTTCTAACCTGATCTCTAGCCGTGCTTATGCGGCTAATGAGAAAATCAACATTGCCTTCATCGGCTGCGGCGGGCAGGGCGAGAGCGATATTTTTAACCTCATCAAGAATAAGGATCTGCTCAATGTGGTGGCGCTCTGTGATGTGCAATTCGGCACGAAGCACACGGCTAAGGTGGAAAAAGAATTTCCTAACGTGCCTAAATTTACCGATTTCCGCAAGTTGTTCGACAAAATGGGCAAAGAGATTGATGCCTGCACGGTGGCGGTGCCGGACCACTCTCATTTCCCCATCGCTATGTTAGCGATGTCTCTGGGTAAAGCGGTCTATGTAGAGAAACCGCTGGCGCATACGTTCAACGAATGTCGCCTGATGATGGCTGCTGCGGCCAAATATAAAGTGGTGACGCAGATGGGTAATCAAGGTCACTCCGGTGCGAACTATTTCCAATTCAAGGCTTGGAAAGAGGCGGGCATCATCAAAGACGTGACCCGCGTGGATGCTTATATGAATAGCGCCCGACGTTGGCATGGGTGGAAAGTGGATGGCTATCCCAAAGGCACGCCCCAGCCAGAGGGGCTGGACTGGGATACGTGGATCGGCACCGCCCCAGCCCATCCTTATGATGTGAAATTACACCCTGGGGACTGGCGCAGTTGGTTCGATTATGGCGATGGAGCCTTTGGGGATTGGGGGCCGCACATTCTGGATACCATCCATCAGTTTCTGGATCTCGGGATGCCGGAGAAGATTACGGCGGTAAAACGGGAGGGTGCTAGTGAGTTTATTTTCCCGCAGGCATCCACCATCCGCTTTGATTTCCCAGCCCGGGCCGCCATGCCTCCCGTGGCCATTTCTTGGTATGATGGCGTGGATAATCTGCCGCCGCGCCCGGACGAACTAGCCCCAGAGGCTAAGATCGAGAAGAACGGCAAGATCATTTATAGCAAAGAACTCGTCTTCAAAGGCGGCACCCACAGCGATACCCTGCGCATCATCCCGGACCAGAAAATGAAGGATCTAGGCGACAAGCTGCCGCGGATCACGGGCAAGAATTCTGATCACTATGCGAACTTCTTGCTGAGCGTGAAAGGCACGGAGGAAACGCGCTCACCCTTTGCCATCAGTGGACCGCTCACGCAGGTGTTCTGCCTGGGCGTGCTCGCCCAACGGCTCGGCGGAGAGTTAGTCTTCGACCGCGCCACACAGCAGATCACGAATAATCCGCGGGCGAATCAGTTGCTCGTCGGCCCGCCGCCGCGCGTGGGCTGGGAGCAATACTACAAGCTGTAGGCAGCGTGCTTCTCGCCTTCCATAAGCCTTACAGCGTGCTGAGTCAGTTTACCCCAGAGCTGCCGGGGCAGCGCACCTTGGCGGAGTTTGGGTTCCCGCCGCAGGTGTATCCCATCGGGCGTTTGGATCAAGATTCTGAGGGGCTCATTTTACTAACGGACGAGAAATCTTTGGTGGATCAACTGCTGAATCCCCGCCGCGCTCACCCCCGCATCTACCATGTGCAAGTGGAGGGCCTGCCCACAGAGGAAACGCTGCGGATCCTGCGTTCCGGCGTGCTGGTGCAAGGCCGCCGCACGCTCCCTTGCCTCGCCAGCGCGCTGGTCCCGCCGCCCACTTACCCGCCGCGCGTCCCGCCGGTGCGCGTGCGGCTGAGCGTGCCGGACACGTGGCTGAGCCTCACCCTAACCGAGGGGCGGAACCGCCAAGTCCGTCGCATGACCGCCGCTGTGGGGCATCCCACGCTGCGTCTGCTGCGGGCGCAGATTGGCCAATTTTCCCTGGGCATCTTAGCGGCAGGCACATGGTTAGAACTCACTGCGGCACAGCGGTCCGCCGTCTGCGGATGCGGTTAAATTTCTTTGCAACTCCACAGCCTCTGGATAGTTCAGGAGCCGGGAACTCGTATATTTATGAATAGTCGCAGGCTAATTCTGGCCTATACTGCGCCCCACTCGTTCCCTTTTCCCTAGCTTATGAAAGCCCTCCTTATTATCTTTTTAGCCACCTCCCTGTTCCTCCACGCAGAGGAGCCCAAGCCCGTGCCAGCCTCCTCAGACAAGGAGCCACCCTCCAAGAGTAAGCTAGGCGCACTGAGCGGCCTGCTCAAAAAGATCGACCAAGATGGTGATGGCAAACTAAGTGATGCCGAGAAAGAAGCCCTGCACGGCAAGGTCAAGAAGGGCCTACTCGAGCGCTATGATGCGGACCACGATGGTAAACTTTCCGACGAGGAAAAGGCCAAAGCCAAAGCAGAGGCGAAATCCAAGCTGAATAAAGACGACCCAGATGGCAAAGACAGCGCGCTGGAAATCAAGCTGCGAGCTGAACTAACTAAACGCTATGATAAAGACGGTAATGGCAAACTGGACGACACCGAAAAGAAAGCCATGCTTGAGGCCGTGAAAAAACTTCGTGACAAGGACAAGGAGAAAGACAAGGACAAGTCCCCGGCCCCGCCTGCCCTACCGGCATCTGCCAAACCATAATTTTCGATTATCCACACTTAGCTAACGCACACCCATGAAAAACTCCCCACTTACTCACGTCATCTGGACCGTAGCCGCCGCCGGGGCTTTTGCGGGCGGCATCTTTTATCAGAAGTCTCAAGGCCCCGTTGGTGACCAGGATGCGAATGCCGTCC
Source organism: Verrucomicrobiales bacterium (assembly GCA_043757865.1). Classification (GTDB taxonomy): domain Bacteria; phylum Verrucomicrobiota; class Verrucomicrobiia; order Verrucomicrobiales; family V1-33; genus JAGNEJ01. Next base: position 3,472 of record JAYVOP010000011.1, read on the forward strand.
GCTCCAACGTAGCCGGACGCCTAGTGAGCAGAGGCCTGGACGCTGCGAGCAATGGCAAAATGAAGTTGCCCGCGGCCATCGAAGGCATTGCGGAGTTCCTTAATAAATACAAGCACGCCGACGGTTCCCCGCTGACCGCAGACCAGATGGAAGCCGCCATGAAGGACGTGCTAACGGAGTCTGATCCCGTGAAAAGCAGTCTGATGTTTGCGCTGATCCTAGATGAACTCACGCCGGTTAATGCCGCTAGTGTGGCCGCGCAGATCCGCTCCCGCGCCACGGGCTTTGAAGGGATGCGTTACTTAGGCTTGCTGGCTTATAAATGGGGATCGGTAGATGGAGCCGGAGCCATGGCGGAGGCTAGTAAACAAGAAGGACCAGGCCGGATGATGAGTAGTGCCGCCTCCGTCGCAGGCTGGGCCGCCAAGGATCCCGCCGCCGCGCTGCAATGGCTGACGGATAACCCCAGCACCAATGACTGGGAAAAAGGTGCAATGCAACGTGGCCTAGTAAGTGGACTAGCCCGCAGTGATGCCGCCGCTGCGCAAAAGTATGTTTCAAGCATTGAGGATAAGGGCGAACGCTCCCGCCTGATGCAGGTCATCATGGAAGAGAAACTCAAGCAAGGCACGGACTCCGCCGCTGCGTATGCGGCCACCCTAACTGATCCAGAAATGAAGAAAGGCGCCTTCGAATCCGTGGCGGATCTGCTCTTCCGCAATGATCCGCAGAAGGCCATGGAGTATGTCAAAGCCAACGCCAGCGAGTCCTTTAGCCAAGGGGCCGTGGGCGATCTAGCCCGCCGTCTCAGCCAGAAAGATCCTGCGCAAGGGATTGAGTTCGCCAGCAGTCTGCCGCAGGGCAATGCGCGCCAAGACGCTTATAAGAACAGTTTCCGGGAATGGGCCGCGAACAACCCCACGGAGGCCAGCACCGCACTCAATAATCTGCCCCAAGGTGCGGACCGTGATTCTGCCGCCAGCGGGCTCGCGCGTGCCGTCGTGCGGGATGATGCCGCAGCCGCCATTGCTTGGGCGGAATCCATTCGGAACGTAGATCTGAAACAGGAAAGTCTAACCGAGGTGCTGCAACGCAACTACCGCAAAGATCCTGACTCTGTGCTCGCCTACATGAATAACAACCAATGGACCGCCGAGCAACAAACGGCGGTGAAAGTAGAGCCCGACCGCGGCCGTGGCCCTGGTGGCTTCGGTGGAGGTCCTCCGGGCGGCGGTTTCGGTGGCTTCGGCGGACGCGGTGGGCGGTAAACTCCCCGCATGAATCTGCTCCGCTCCCTCGCTCTACTTTCCCCGCTTCCCTAGGCACTGCGGCGGAATCCACGCTCCAGCTTGATCTGGGCGCGCAGGTTTTCCTGGAGTTACGTATCGTCCCGCCGCTACGTGCGCGCCGCCTGACGAAAGTTGGCCCGTTGATCATCTAATAAGGGAGAGAGGGCGACAACGTGAGGAAATAATCCCACCAGCCTAACGCAGCAGCCCATGCTCGCGAAAACTGAAGTAGCCATTGGGAAACGCAGGGCTGGGTTGGCCGATGATGATGTGATCCAGGAGCTGCGTTTGCATGAGCCCGGCCACGTCATTCATACGACGGGTGAAGGCTCGGTCCGCGGTGCTGGGAGTGACGTCTCCGCTGGGATGATTATGCACGACCGTGAAGGCATACGCTCCGTGGACGATGACGGGACGCAAGACATCCCGCACGTCGGCGGTGACTTCACTGATGCTACCGAGATGGATTTCCTGCACGGAAAGGAGGGTGAGCCGTGCCGTCAAAAGCACCACGCGCAGGGACTCTTGGGATAGGCGACGGAGTTGCGGTCCTAACAGCGTGGCCACGTCTTGAGCGTTGCTCATAGGCTGATCAACGAACTGCTCTGCGGCCATGCGTCGCCCGATGGCTAACGCTGCGGCTAGGTGGATGGCCTTGGCCTCCCCCACCCCGTGCTGCCGCATCAACTCAGGCACGGGCGCACGGCTCAGTTGATTCAAGCTCCCACCGTAGCGGGCGAGCAGGAGTTTACTCATTTCCATGACATTGAGCCCCACGGCTCCGGTGCCGAAGAAGAGCGCTAGCAGCTCCGCATCGGAGAGCGCTTGCTCGCCTAACTTCAGGAAACGCTCGCGTGGAAGATCGTCCTTGGGCAGATCTTTCAGGCGCTGGTGAGCTAGAGCTTCAGCTAGGCCTAGCTTTTCTGTGCGATCTTCGCCCACGTGTCTTTGAGGGTTACCGTGCGGTTAATCACGATGGCTCCAGGCCGGGAGTCCTTGGTATCCACGCAAAAATAGCCTGTGCGCTCGAACTGGAAACGGGTGCCCGGCGGCTGCTCTAGCACGGTGGACTCCACCTTGGCGTGGGGCAAAATTTCCAGCGAATCAGGATTCAAATAGTCCGCATAGTCCTGTCCATCGGGGATCTCAGCTAGGTCTGGCAAGGTAAACTGGCGATCATAGAGCCGCACTTCCGCCTCGCCTGCCTGGGCTGCGCTGAGCCAATGAATGACGGCAGTGCCTTTCTTAGGCGCTTGGTTGTGGCTGCTAGGATCATACGTGCAACGCAGTTCCGTGATCTGCCCAGCGGCATCTTTCACGACCTCATCACAGGTGATGGTATAGGCGTAGCGCAGCTTTACAGACTTGCCCACGCTGAGGCGGAAATACTTGGGCGGCGGCGTTTCCATGAAGTCGTCTTGCTCAATGTAAAGCTCCCGGCTAAAAGGAATCTGGCGCTGGCCAGCGGCGGGATCTTCGGGATTATTCACGGCCTCTAGCTGCTCCACTTGGCCCTCGGGATAGTTTGTAATGACAACTTTTAATGGCCGCAACACGGCTAGGTAACGCGGTGCCACCTTATTTAAATGCTCGCGGATGCAGAACTCCAGCACGGCCACATCCGTCTGGCTGTTGAACTTGGTGAGGCCGATCTTTTTACAGAACGCGCGGATCCCCTCCGGTGTATAACCCCGCCGTCGGAGGCCACAGATGGTCGGCATCCGAGGATCATCCCAACCATCCACGAGCCCCTGCTCGACCATTTGCAGGAGCTTCCGCTTGGACATGGCGGTGTAGGTTAGGTGCAGGCGGGAAAACTCGATCTGGCGCGGATGGCTGGGCGTGCTGACGTGCTCAATGAGCCAATGGTAAATGGGCCGCTTGTCCTCGAACTCTAGCGTGCAAAGCGAATGCGTGATGCCCTCAATGGCATCCGAGAATCCATGCGCCATGTCATACGTGGGATAGATGCACCAAGTGTCTCCCGTGCGATCATGCGGCACTTTTTTGATGCGATAAAGCACCGGGTCCCGCAGGTTGATGTTCGCACTAGCCATGTCGATTTTCGCCCGCAACGTGCGCGCGCCATCGGGGAATTCCCCGGCTCTCATGCGGGCAAAGAGGTCTAAATTTTCCGCCACGCTACGATCCCGATGCGGGCTATTTTTCCCGGGTTCCGTGAGGTTGCCCCGCATCGCGCGAGTCTCCTCTGCGGTCAGATCGCAGACATAGGCGAGACCTTTTTCAATCAGTTCCAAGCCCCAGGCGTGGATCTGCTCGAAGTAATCTGAGGCATGGAATAAGTTCTCCCCCCAATCAAAGCCTAACCATCGCACGTCCGCCATGATGCTCTCTACATACTCTAGGTCTTCCTTCACGGGGTTCGTGTCATCAAAGCGCAAGTGGCAGCGCGAGCCCGGATGCTCCTGCGCGAGGCCAAAGTTTAAGCAGATGCTCTTGGCATGACCGATGTGTAAATAGCCGTTAGGCTCAGGCGGAAAACGGGTCACCACGAACGGGTGTTTCCCGGAGGCAAGGTCGTCCCGGACGATTTCATGAATGAAATCAAGGGACTCGGCAGGAGGATCAACAGAAGCAAGAGCAGGAGCAGCAGACATAAGAAATAAAATGAGCCCGATGCTGGGCGAGAGCCCGCGCAGAATCAACCGCTATCACCAAAATGCGCACAGGCAGCCCAGGCAGCCCCATGTTAGACATCCGCCTCGATGCAGGCGTAGGCATCGTGCTGGTGGATACTCTCGTAGTTCTCTACCTCCACGCAGAAGTGCTGGGCTCCCTTGAGTTTGACGACACGCAGGGCGACGTTGCGGGCCACATCTTCCACGAAGGTGGGGTTATCGTAGGCGCGCTCAGTCACGGCTTTTTCGTCGGGGCGTTTGAGGACTGAGTAAAGTTCACAACTGGCAGCAGCTTCCACGAGCTTGGCTAACACCTGTACAGCAGGGAGGAGCTTCGCACACACGGTTAGGGTGACAAGGCCGCGTTGGTTATGCGCGCCACGCTCGCTGATCGCCTTGGAACAAGGGCAAAGTGTGCCTATGGGGATGCGCACCGTACAACGCTGCGCCAGGAGACGGCCCCGCAGACTCATTTCCCACGTAGCCTCATAAGCCAGGAATCCTAACGCCCCAGACACGGGAGCCGCCTTCTCTAGGAAGAAGGGAAACGTCATTTCCAAATGTGCTTCTGAGCTGCCCAAGGAGGCCTGGATCTTCCGTAACATAGCTGCTAGTCGAACAGGAGTCAGATCCGTCCGATACTCTTGGAGGAAGCTGACGAAGCGGCTCATGTGCGTGCCCCTCTGATCTGCCGCTAGGTCCGCGGTGAGCGTGAAGCGGGCCGGAGTGCTCGTCCCCTGGATGACCACAGGGTAGAGGAGGTTCTTGATGCCGACGCGATTAATGCGCCACCCACGGGTGTCGGTTTCGCTCTGAGTGTCCTTCAGTTCCATAAACTGGGCGAGGATAGCAGTGGGGAAAATGCAAACAGGGGCGGGTATGAGCCGCCCCTGAAGGTGAGTTAGTGGGCCAGGAGCCAGCGGACTTAGGCGATCAGATTGACGGCCCGGGCGCGCTTGATTTCCTTGGTCACGCGGCGGTGCAGCCAAGCGGAGACACCCGTAATACGACGGGGGAGGATCTTGCCAGTTTCAGTGGTGAATTTGGCAAGGTAATCGGGATTCGTGTAAACAATCTTATCCACTTGGATGTCATACCGGCGGCGGGGAAGCTTGCGGTTAGCCTTGCGGAAATTGATGAGGCGTTGTTGGGTCTTGGGTTCCATAATGTAGGTAAATGGGGGGTAAGAAATGCGTTAGCGGAGTTCCCGATGCAGGGTGCGGCGTTTGAGGAACGGGTTGTATTTCACCTTTTCCAAGCGGCCCGGGGTGCGGATGCTCTTCTTATTGCGGGTGGTGACGTAACGGGACGTAGGGCGGCCTTCGGCTTTCGCTTCAGTGCATTCGAGGGTAATAATTTCGCGGGGCATAAGTTAGGTAGGGTAGGGAGGTAATTAGAAATAGGGCCTTAGGGGGTGAGGGCTCAGAGGGTTAGCTATCTTTTTCGTCAGCGGAGTCCTCGTCACCATCTTCATCGTCTTCATCAGTGCCAAGACCAAAGAGACTACGAATGCCACGACGAAGGCTGTTGGGGCCATATTCTTTGTCCACCATTTCCTGACACTCGACGGTGAATCGTGCATAGGGGCGAACTTCCAGACGGTCAACAATAATTGTTTTGCCACTCATCTCACAAATACCGTAGGTGCCCGCGTCGATGCGCTTGAGAGCTTCTTCGATTTCGTAGAGGGCGTCCTGCTCTTGGGAAAGCAAGCTTAACGTGAAGTCGCGATCATAAGCATCGCTCCCCGCATCCGCTTGATGCATCCCAAAAGCGGAAGCCTCACTGTCCTGAGCGCGGGAACGCAGCGTCTCACTAGCCATCCCGGTCATGGAGTCCACTAGTTCATCTTTAAGCTCCAGCAAGCGCTGCTTCTGGAGGCTGAGGAAAATTTTGCTATGCGGATTTTTGGTAGGAAAGACGACGGTGGGGATGATCTCTCTGGGGGCCGCCTTCTTGGTCGTAGCAGGAGCCGTCTTACCACGAGTGGTGCGGACGGAGACCACTTTGTCGGCCTTGACTGGCGCGGAGGGGGCTTTTTTGACTAAAGTTTTAGCAACGGTTTTCTTAACAGGAACGGGAGGAGGAACAGGTTTTTTGGATTTCACAGACGATGGTTTGGTCGCTGATTTCACGGCTGTCGGCGGCTTAGAGACTTTAGGCGCAGGCTTAGCGGGTGCTTTCACAGCCTTAGCTGGCGCTTTGGCTGCGGCTTTAGTCGGGGCCTTAGCAGGTGCTTTAGCCGCCTTCTTGACCGGAGCCTTTTGGGCACTGGGCTTGGAGGCTGGCTTAACCGCTTTTTTCGGAGCAGGCTTGCTAGCTTTAACCACGGGCTTCGCTTTCGCTTTGGGCGCAGATTTTGACTTCGCAGCAGGTTTTGCGGCGGGCTTCGCTTTGGTCTTGTTCGCTGGCTTGGCCATGAATCAGTGGAGGGTAAGGAGTTGGAGGGGGAAGCTGGAACTAGTTGATCGGACGTTTCCAGACAGTCCCCGGCAAAGGGGCGCGAGACTAGTGTGACTCTTATAGCTGTGCAAGAGATATTTAGATTTTGGATTCGCGCGGGCGGGCTCCCCTAACATCTGCGGCTTCTAGTCCAATAGAGCTACGCCCCAAAAACTGGACAAGTGCCTAAGCTAGTTTAAGTCAGTAAGTATCTCCTAAAACGACTAACAAACCAAGGGGGGAAACGCCGCAATCATAATTCAGAATTCAAAGCCCGGGTCGCTCTTGCTGCGCTGCGAGAGGAACTATGAATTGTTTCCCTCATTAGTGACCACGCAGGAGGCAGCGAGTGGCGATTCTGAGGCGCGTAAAATAGCAGCCAGCAATCAAGGTATTAGCGACCCGGCACGAATCGCTCGTGCAGGGCTTATTGGAGGGAAAGGGAATGATAAACATCTGAATGCCAATGCCTGCGGTAGCAGCGCCGGAAGTAAAGACCCATCCAAATCACAGGCCCAAATAATGCAATTGTCATTCGCCACTTCGATCAGCGTGTGATCGGCCAACATGGAAAGATCAAGATTTTCAATAGTCACTTCATCTCGTAG
>JAYVOP010000012.1:0-10444 GCA_043757865.1 Verrucomicrobiales bacterium
GCGGCAGCGGCGGATTTGATCATGAGGTATTCTCCGCTGACTTGGTAGGCGGCTATGGGCAGGGTGCTTTGCTGGCGGAGGCGGTAAATGATGTCTAGGTAGGGGCCGGCGGGTTTGACCATGAGCATGTCTGCGCCTTCGGCGGTGTCCAGCGCGGCCTCCCGCAGGGCTTCACGGGCGTTGGCGGGGTCCATTTGGTAGGTCTTTTTATCCCCTGACTTGGGGGCGGAATCGAGGGCTCCGCGGAAGGGGCCGTAGTAGGCGCTAGCATACTTGGCGGTGTAGCTGAGGAGGGAGACGTCCGCAGAGCCATGGTCATCCAAGGCTTGGCGGATGGCTCCCACGCGGCCATCCATCATGTCGCTGGGGGAAATGATGTCTGCTCCGGCAGCGGCGTGGCAGAGGGCTTGTTGCACCAGGAGGTTGACGGTCTCGTCATTGAGGATGCGGCCATCGGGGGCTACGAGGCCGTCGTGGCCATCACTGTTATACGGGTCCAGGGCTACGTCGGTGATGACGCAGGCATCGGGAAATTTTGCTTTGATGGCTTGGATGGCGCGGGGGACTAAGCCTTGAGCGTTGGAGCATTCCTCGGCTCCGGGAGTTTTGAGGGCCTCGGCTATTTTAGGAAAGAGCACGAAGGCATTGACGCCGACGGCACGAGCGGAGGCGATTTCTTCTAACATGCCGTCCAGGCACCACCGCTGGCAGTCGGGCATGGAGGGGATGGGGTCGTTGGCGGTGCCTTCTTGGATGAAGAGGGGGAGGACGAGATGCGCTGGCGTGAGGGAAGTTTCCTGCACTAGGGCGCGGATGGTGGCGGACTGGCGATTGCGACGCGGGCGCTGGGGGAGGTTCATGTGAATGGTGCTTGGCTCTCGAATGATGGCGGGGCGGGACGCCCCGACTCCTTGGAGGAGGGCTAGTGATTAAACATGAACTCTTTGGAGTTCAAGAGCGCCCAGAAGAGATCTTCCAAGATGGCTTGTTGCTCTGCGGGCTCTTGGGTGATGGCGGCCACCACCGGAGCCACTTCGGCATCACTGGGCTTCCGGCTAAAGCAGCGGAGATACAAGGTGCTGACAATGTCCGGCACGGGCTTTTTCTCATCCAGCAGCTTCTTTACCGCTGCACCTTGGCCGATGCGGACGTGGGTCACATCCCCATTTAAAAGATGCAGCGCTTGGCTGAGGCTGGGGGCCATCTTCACTTCACAAGAGCAGACGCTGGCACGTTCTGCGCGTCCGAAAGTTTTAAGGAAATAGTTGCTCACATTGCCATCGGCTATCTGCACGGCCCGCGCGCCTAATGGCAGGCCTTGGAATTTATTGGGCGTCTCGGTGACTTGGCTGAGCGTGTCCAGCATGACCTCTGCGCGTTGGCGGCGGATGTAGCTGTGGCTGAAATTCCGGTCGTCCTCCGCGTTCGTCGCATTCACATGGGTGGCCATGGAGTAGGTGCGGCTGGTGCAAATGTCGCGGACGAGGCGTTTGAAATCATAGTTATATTCCGTGAATTTCTTGCCCAGTTCCGCCAACAATTCTGGGTTGGTAGCGGGATTGGAAACGCGCACGTCGTCCACCGGGTCAATGATGCCGACGCCAAAGAAATGGGACCACACGATGTTGGCGAGGTTGTTGGCGAAATAGGGATTCTGCGGACTGGCCAGCCACTCGGCCAGCACCTTGCGGCGGTCCAGGCCGGCCACGTTAGGCACCTCTCCGCCCAGGAACTTTGGCGGAGCAGGGGCCTTGGTGACGGGGTGGTTGGTTTCCCCGCCGCCGCTGTTGAAGACGACGGTTTCCCGGGGGTCTTCTGCCTGCTTCCGGCCTATCTGCGTGAAGAAACTGGCGAAGCCGTAGTAGTCATTCATCGTCCAGCGGTCGAACGGATGATTGTGGCACTGGGCGCACTGGAGCCTCATGCCCATGAAGACTTGGGCGACGTTTTCGGCCACTTTCAGCGTCTCGCGCTCGATCTGATAATAATTCGTAGCCGGGCTGGTAAAGGTGCCGCCCGTGCTGCAAAGAATTTCCTGCACGATCTTATTGATCGGCACGTTGTCGGCAATTTTGTCCTTTAGCCAATTGAAATAGAGCAGGGAGTTTTTGTAGCTGACCTGGGTGGTGGGATTGGTTTTGATTTGCAGTAACTCCGCCCATTTCATCACCCACATTTCAATGAACTCCTTCCGCCCTAGCAGCTCATCCACCAGCTTGTCCCGCTTATCAGGCGCGGCCTCCGCCAGGAAGGCTGCGAGGCGCGGTTCTGGCGGGAGTTGGCCCACGATGTCGATGAAGGCACGGCGGAGAAATGTGGCGTCATCGCACAGCTCGCTGGGAATGATGCGGAGCTTGTGCAATTTCGCTAATACGAGATCATCCACGTAGTTGTTCGGCTTAATTTCTGGCTTCGTATAGTCCAGCTTGTCAGGAATGACGATGACTTGGCTGCCCACGGTGAAGGTCTCGAAGCGGGCCATGATGAACGATTCCCCGCGCTTGTGGGTGGAGACGAGGCCGTTAGGGTCCACGCTGGCGGTGGGATCGTTGTTGCTGCGGAAGACGGCTAGGGGGGTCACATCGCGGTCATGGCCATCCGAGTAAGTGGCGCGCACGGTGAACTGGAGTTTGGCGGCGGTGCCTTCTAACACGGCGGAACGGGGAAAGATCTCCACTTTGGTCGGCTTAGCGAGGTCTGCGCCATCGTAGCCTGCGCCCGTGGCGATCCATTCCATCAGGGTGTGATACGCGGGGCTGTCTTTCTCGATCTTCTTACCGCCGGTGTGCGGCACCTCGTTGATGGCCTTGGTGATGAGCAGGCTTTCGCTGGGCACGGCGTAATTAATGCGCCGCCCGGCTAGGTCTTCCGTGAGGCGGTAGTGATCGCCCTTAGGATCGAATCCGAAGAGGGAAATGCGGAATCCATCCTGCCCGCGCGCGGCTCCGTGGCAGGAGCCAGTGTTACAACCAGAGCGCATGAAGAGGGGCATGACATCGAGGTTGAAACTGATCGGACGATCCGTGGTGGCTCCTTTGACGGTCACGGGCACGTCCACTTTCTGACCGTTCCATTCCACGGCCACGGTGGTGGCTCCCTCTTTGAGCGGCGTGAGGCGCTGGCCGTCCAGCTTAGCGATGCTGGCATCGGCAATGGTAAATTTCGCCCGGGCGGTGACCTCATCTGTGACGTCGTCCTCGAAGGTGGCCACGGCAATGAGCTGGTGGAAATCCCGCTTCGTTTCCAGCACTACGGCCTCTGGATACACGGCTAGGGAGCGCGCTTTGGTGGTGGCCTCTTTCGGTCCCGCCCAAGAGGGGGACGGAAGGCAGAGGCCCAAACAGAGGAGCGCTAGGGGAAAGCGGAGGATGGGGAAGCGGGTGGGGGACATGCGGGTAAAGAAGGGCGGAAGTGGCGAAAGGAAAGTTACACCCCCGCCATGAATGCGGTGGGAGGCCCAGGTGGTGCGAGGCTGCTGCCGAGCGCTGGGTAGATTTGTGCTAGGAGGATCTTTGCCGAATTCTCGCGCGCAGAGACACGGAGTGCTCGGCAGCAGCCTCGCACCACCTTCGCCCCGCGCAACCCTCAGCCCCGGCACCGCCTCCGCTCAGGTCTCCGCAGCGGGGGGCTCTGGGAAGAGCTTGGCCAGCTCCGTTAGCTCCTGGGCATTGGCGGCATACCAGGGGCTGAATCCCGCCCGGTCCTGGGCCTCGATGCTGGCGATCCGCGCTGCGGGGTCCGCTTCTGGCCATTCCCGGACGAAATTTTTGTAAGTGCGTTGATATTGCTCCTCCTGGCCCTCCGCGTATGCCAGCAGCTTCAGAAACGTCTGCGTGCGCTGCGCGGGGTCGATCCCCTGACTGCGCATCAGCTCCTCCACCTCCGGCAAGGCTTCTGGGGGTAAGGTCTGTAGCGTGGCCTGCACCCGCCGGGCGGCGGCCACGCCATCTTCTGAGAGCCGCCAGTTCACGAATGTTTCCAGCAGTTCATTCTCCTGGATCAACCGGGCGATGCGTGCCCGGGCGCGCATCAGTTTCATTTTGGGCCAGAGCACTTGGCGCAGGGGTGCTAATTGGGGGTCTGCTAAGCCCAGGCCCAGCGCGTCCAGCTCCTCCAATTCTGCCAGTAGCGTGCGGATTAGGGGGAAGGGAGTGATTTCTCCCGTGCTCCCCGGGGCGAGCCAGCCCAACCGCTCCGCGCATTTTGACACGGCCTCCGTCATCTCCGCATTCATTTCGAGCATGAAATCCTCATTCAGCGCGAGCGCTTTGGCTTTACTCTGCGGCGTGTCCTGGATCGCCAGCCGCTTCAGCTCTTGCAGCCGTCCCAGGTGCAGCGGCCAGTTCACTCCGCTAAAATTCAGCTTCCGGCCTTGTTCGAGCACCTTGCGGAAATTTTGGTTCTGCATCAGGAGGTGCTGGACGTGCGGGGGCATTGCGTTGAAGTGAATATCTGCCCAGAGATCCAGCCAGAGCCTGCGGAGCGTGCCGCGGAAGGGCGCTGGGGAGTGCGTCTGCGTTTCCCGGCAAGTGTTCCACAAGGCCACCGCTTGGCGGTCATAATCTGCAAAATTCGGCTGGAACGGATGCGGCGGGGGATAGGTCTTAACGCATTTTGCGCTGTATTTACGCAGATCGTCAATGTGCCCAGCGGGTGGGCGATCCGGGCTGAGCTTTGGTGCGAGGCTGCTGCCGAGCAGGTTGGGCCCTGGACACGCGAAGCCGGAGAAGATCCGCCTAGCGTTGATCGGCCCGGCCTAGCGCTGGAAATCAGGGGCCAGGGGATACCGGGCCTAGCCGCCGCTTGATCGGCTAGAAAAACCTGTATTTGAGAGCCGCGCTGGCAGTGCGCATTCGAGTCCCCCTAGCTGCGGGCTCCTTTCAAGTTGACGTTGTGGAGCCTGCACTGGATAGCCTGGAACTCCCGGTCGGCTGGCTGCGGGGCCACCTTTCCCCATGAATGAAATCCCGTTAGAGCCCGTGCTCACCACCGCCAAAGGGCGTGTGGGTTGCTTGTTGTTTATCGTTGCGTTAGTCTGCGCAGGAACTTGGTGGTGGCTGCATCGCGTGCCTGCCGATGCGTCTATGGCACCGGGGTTTGGGAAAAGAAATGGCTTCGGGTTGCCCGTGCCAGTGATCGTGGAGGAGGTGAAATCTGAGGACTTCGAAGAGTGGATGAATGTGTCTGGAACCGCGACTCCGCTCAGTGTGGTGACGGTGCGCAGCCGCGTGGATGGGGAATTGCAAAAGGTGCATTTTAAAGAAGGTCAGTTGGTACAGACGGGGGATTTACTAGCCGAGTTAGACCCCCGGCCCTTTCAAGTAGCCCTGGATCAAGTGCAGGGCCAACTGACCAAGGATCAAGCGTTGCTGGCCAACGCCCAGGCGGATCTGGCGCGCTATGAGGCGCTGCTCAAACAAGACTCCATTGCCAAACAGCAAGTCGATACCCAGGCCTCCCTGGTCCGCCAATCGGAGGCCGCCCTCACCGCTGACCGTGCGGCCATGGCGAGCGCGGAACTCCAGCTCAGCTACGCTAAAATCACCGCCCCCAGCACGGGCCGCGTGGGACTGCGCCAGATTGATGTCGGTAACATGATCCATCCCGGGGATGCTACTGGCCTGATCATCATCACCCAGATGGACCCCATGGGCCTCGTCTTCAGCATCCCCCAAGAACGCGTGGCGGCAGTGCGCCAGCGGCTAGCCGCTACGGCAGACGTGCCCGTAGAAGCCGTGGATAAGGAAATGAACATCACCCTAGCTAAGGGGAAACTGCTGACCATGGACAACCAGATTGATCTCACGTCTGGCACCTTGAAGCTCAAGGCGGAGCTACCGAATACGGAGGGAGCGCTGTTTCCCAATCAATTCGTCATCACCCGCCTGTTAGTCAATACGCAAGCCGCCGCCACGGTGGTAGCTGCTAGCGCGGTGCTGCGCGGAGACAAGGGAGCCTATGCCTACGTGCTCAAAGATGACAACACCGTGGCCCTGCGGTTAGTCACCACCGGGGCCATTCATGGCGAGCGCCTGCTGGTGAAAGAAGGCCTGGAGCCGGGAGAAAAAGTCGTGACCCAAGGCGTGGATCGAATGCGCGACGGCAGCAAAGTAGAGGTCATCTCCACGAAAAAAACCGATCCATAAATTGCGGAGGCAGCTAAAAAAAGCTAAAAATAGTGAACAAAAGCAGCGTGGCGTGTAGATTAGATGGACAAAAGAATCCACCTCCAATGGCCGAAAAACGCACCATGACCCTCAATTTAACCGACGCAGAAATGAATGCGCTCGAAGAACTGTCCTTGAAGCTAGGCCTCAACAAAACCGTGGTCATCCGCCAAGCCCCAATGGTAGAGCAACGCCTCGGAGAAGGGGGAAAAGGGTTTATTGAAAATGAACTGACCAAGGCCAAAGCCGACCTCATGCTCTTGTAACCGTCATGGAAAAATCTCTCAGTTATCTCCTCCGCCGTCCCGGCACCACCGAAGATGTGGAAGCGGTGCTGTGGGCCATCCATGAGGCTGCGGAGTAAACGTCATGCCCACGGCCACGCCCATTCTCCTGACGACGCTGAATGCTAGCTACAGCCATGCGGCTTTCGGCTTGCGGTATTTATTGGCGAATCTGGGGCCGCTGGCGGAGCAGGCGGAGATTTTGGAGTTTACGATTAAACAACGTCCGCTGGACATGGTGGAGGCCCTGCTAGCACGGCAGCCGCGTATTGTGGGCATCGGCGTGTATATTTGGAATGCGCGGGAGTCACTGGCCATCGTGGCGGCCTTGAAACGACTGCGGCCAGAGTTGGTGATCGTGCTCGGAGGGCCGGAGGTGAGCTATGAGACGGCGGAGCAGGAAATCGTGCAGTTGGCGGATTACACCATCACTGGGGAGGCGGATCTGGCGTTTGCGGAGTTGTGTGGGCAGGTGCTCGCGGGGGATCCGCCGAGGGGGAAGATCATCGCTGCGGGCTTGCCGCACTTTGCGCAGTTGGAGTTACCCTATCAGCTCTATACCGCAGCGGATCTGGCGCAGCGGGTCGTGTATGTGGAGGCCTCACGCGGATGCCCGTTCACTTGTGAATTCTGTCTTAGCTCGCTGGACATCCCGGTGCGGGCGGTGCCTCTGGAACGACTGCTGCCAGAGCTGGAAACCTTGATTTCACGGGGGTTGCGGCAGTTTAAATTTGTGGATCGCACGTTCAATTTACATCTCCCCACGAGTCAACGACTGTTGCAATTTTTCCTAGATCATTGGCAGGATGGGATGTTCCTGCATTTTGAAATGATCCCGGATCGTTTGCCCGCCGGGCTGCGGGCGCTCATTACGCAGTTTCCAGCGGGCGCGTTGCAATTTGAAGTGGGGATCCAGACGTTTCAGGAGTTGGCCTCACGGAACATTTCCCGGCGGAATAACCATGAGAAGACCATGGAGAATTTTGCTTTTCTGCGTCAGCAGACGGGCGTGCATATCCATGCGGACCTCATCGTGGGGCTGCCGGGAGAGCCAGTGGAGAGCTTTGGAGCTGGGTTTGATCGGCTTTACGCCATGCGCCCTCAAGAGATCCAGGTGGGCATCCTCAAGCGGCTGCGCGGCACGCCGATCATCCGGCACGATGCAGAGTATGCGATGGTCTATGCCGCGCATCCGCCTTACGAGGTGCTGCAAACGAGTGTGATCTCCTTTGCCGAAATGCAGGAGCTGCGGCGGTTTGCTAAATACTGGGATCTGCTAGGAAATAGTGGGAATTTCCACAGCACGCTGCCGCTGTGGTTGGACGCACAGGACTCGGCTTTCGAGGCGCTCCGGGCATTGTGTGCTTGGCTCTACGCGGCCTTGGGGGCTAGTGATGGCATCGCGCTGCCGCGGCTGAGCCACCTGCTGTTCACATTCCTAACGGAGCACGCGCAGTTACCCGCCGCCACCGTAGCCGCTGGGATCTGGGCGGATTATACCCGTGGGCGCACCGCCGATGCCCCGCCGGCATGGCTGGCTGCTCATCTTTCTAGCAAAATTACGAACCATCATCGAACTGCGCCCAAGACGGGCCCGGCTCGCCAGCAGCGTCACTTGGCGTAGCTTTCGCTCATGCATCGGGGGGGCCTCAAAAGTCTGATTCCACCGAGGTAGGCAAGGAAAATGATGGAATGGGTGTAAGCCTTGAGAAATGGATATTGATACTGAGATTCTGTCTCAAAAACAGCTTGACCGCATCCTGGCGGTGATTCAAAGGCTACCTGGGAATCAATCCCATTTACTCATAGCTGCCCCTGACCTCCAAAACATGAAAATATCCTCCCATTCGCCCTCCTTTCTTTGCTCTGGCCTCCTCACCACCATGCTCCCGTTGCTCGCCCATGCGGACGAAAACCTTTTCGGCACTGTCCGGGGCTCGGAAACGCTGCCTAGTGGGCATGTGGATCTTTACCAAACGACTACGCTGCGCACGGGCAAAGACGGGGGCCACTATGCAGGTTGGGACTTTGATACCGAGGTGGAGTATGGGGTCTCGGACACCTTCCAGATGAGCTTGGAGGTAAAGCAACATGCCTTCTCCATCAGTGGCAATGAGGAGCTGCGGAATGATGATTTTTATCGTTTCGGGGGCTTGGAGTTCGCGGGAAAATATCGTTTCAATAGCGTCTTCAAAGATGGTTATGGCCTCACGCTGCGCCCAGAGGTCGGCTGGCTGCGGTATGATGATGTGGGCGGCATTATCCAGCAGGAAATCTTCGTAGCCACGAGCCTGATCTATCAGAAAAATTTCTTGGATGACACGCTGATCTTTGCGGCCAATGCGGGCGTGGAGTTCGCGTGGGGGAAGAAACCTGCGGAGGAATATGACCATGAGGTGAGCTTCGAGGGCGGGCTGGGGCTCACGTATCGGTTTGCGCCTAACTGGTTTGCGGGCGTGGAAGCGCGGGGGCGTTCGGAGTTTCCGGACTTTGATTTAGGGAACCATGAGCACACCGTGGTCTTCGTGGGGCCTGCGCTCCATTACGCCTCCCAGGCTTGGTGGGCTACATTGCAGTATGGCTATCAAGTGTGGGGAAACGGAGTGGACGAGGCGAGCGGTCACACCTTTGCCGAAGAATCCCGCCACGAACTACGGCTGAAATTAGGCTTCAGCTTCTAACTCAATAAATATCCTCACATGAAAAAGCGCCATTTCCTCCTCCGCCTCATCCCCGCCCTAGCACTGCCCCGCGTGCTCTATGCGGAGACGTATCTGACTTCAGAGCAAGCCGCCGCGCAGTTACTAGCGGGGCAGAAACTCACGCCCGCTAATATCACCCTAACGGCTGCACAGAAAGATGCCATTGCCAAGGCTTCCGGCGTGCGGGTGCGCTCGTTGGACGTGAAGGCTTGGCGCGGCAGCGGCGGTGGGTGGCTGATCGTGGACAATGTCATCGGCAAACATGAATTCATTGATTTCGCGTTAGCGCTGGATGCTCAGGGGGCCGTGCAGGGCGTGGAAATCCTCACCTACCGCGAGACTTACGGGGGCGAGGTGCGCCAGGAAAAATGGCGTGCGCAGTTTAAAAACAAGACCGCGGCCTCCCCTTTGAAGATCGATGCGGACATCAAGAACATCTCCGGGGCCACGCTGTCTAGCGTTCACCTAACGGAGGGCGTGCGACGGCTCGTGCATACGTGGAGCATCGCGCTAAAGCCATGAACCGCATCAAACGCTGCCGCCCGCTGCTGGGCACTTTTGTAGAGATTACGCTGGAGGACCAACGCAGTGAGGAATGGCTACAAGCGGCCGCTAGCAAGGCCTTTCAAATGATTGAGAGCGTGCAAACGCTGATGAGCTTCCATAGCGCAGAGAGCGATATTTCCCGCCTGAATCAATGCGGCCACGTGACGCCGCTCACGGTGCATCCGTGGACCTATAAAGTCCTGCGCCAGGCCACAGACCTTAGCCAAGCGACTGACGGGGTGTTCGACATCACGCTCGTCCCGCGCCTCGTAGCGGCTGGTCTGCTGCCCCGCCATGGCCGTGGGCAGGTGCTCAGCGAGGCGGGCCGCTGGGCGGAAATAGAGTTCCTGGAAGATGCGAGGATCTTCTTCCGTCAGCCGATGAAAGTGGAACTGGGTGGCATTGCCAAAGGATTTGCAGTGGATAAGGCGATCGATTTCCTAGCTGCGCATGGCGTGAGCCGCGCCATTGTGAATGCTGGCGGAGATCTGCGAGTGCATGGCACTAACGAGTTAGTAATAGCCATCCGCCACCCTGCCATGCCCCACGCGGACACCATCCCCACCGTCATGCTGCGGCCAGCGGTGGCCACCAGCGGAGCCTACTTCGTGCGCCAACGCATTGGCGTGGCTAAGGCGAACCACATCATCCATCCCCGCACCGGGAAAATGCTGCGCACGAATGATAGCGTCTCTGTCTTCGCCCCCACCTGCATGGAGGCGGATGCGCTGACCAAGGCCGTGCT
>JAYVOP010000013.1:0-10427 GCA_043757865.1 Verrucomicrobiales bacterium
CTGAACCGCATCGTGGTGATGTTCCTGGATTTCGCGGAAGATCAGGCTCGGCGGAAGAAGCAAATCTTCCTCCAGAACTGGGTGACGCGGCTCCATGATTTCCTGAATCTGAACGAACGCGCCATTTTGCCCGACGCCGGGAAAGTGAGCCGCCAGGAGGCCCAGGCTCTGGCCGAGCAGGAATACGAACGCTTTGCCGCCCGACGCCGGGAAGCACTCGAAGCCCAAGGGGAAGCGGATTTTCTCCGCCTGCTTGATGCCGAAGTGAACAAGCTTCCGAAACCGAAGAAACCGAAACTATGAGCAAGCTGCGCACCCTCACCCCGGCCCTCCGTGGTGGATGCCTCTTTGAACGCGATGGGCAGCCCCTCCAAGGCGCTGGTGGCTTTTACCGATGTGGTGAAAGACGCGAAGGACGGCCAGGAATACATGGAAGCCAAGATGAACGGCTTCCCCGAGGCCGCGACGGGGGATCGCTTCGAGGGCGATGACTACCGGTTACTGATCGTGGCGAGCGAGTTCCAGAGGGGTCGATCAACCGAGGCTGGTGGCGATGTCTGTTGACAAGAAGCTCAGCGGCGTGGCCTGCGTGCAAACGCTCTCCCGCCTGAACCGCACCAAGAAGTTTCCAGACGGAGCCGCCCTGCGCGTCACATTTCTGAGTTGCCAGCCGGGCGCGCTGCGGCACAGGCTGTGGGCATGGAATCTCAGATCAAGATCGTGGGCGCGCGGCAGCATAATTTACAGAACCTCAGCGTGGAAATACCGCGGAATCAGTTGGTGGTGGTCACGGGGGTGAGCGGCAGCGGGAAGTCCTCGTTGGCGTTCAATACGTTGTATGCAGAGGGACAGCGGCGGTATGTGGAGAGTCTCAGCGCGCGGGCGCAGCAGTATTTAGAAAAGATGGAGAAGCCGGATGTGGACTTCATTGATGGGCTCTCGCCCGCCATTGCCATTGAGCAGCTAACCGCACAGCAGAACCCGCGCAGCACGATTGCCACGGCCACGGAAATTTATGATTACCTGCGGGTGCTCTATGCCACCTGTGGCCAACCGCATGATCCTAACACGGGTCAGCCCGTGCAGAGGCATACGACGACTAGCATCGTGGAAACGATCCAAAAGTATCCCGAGAACTCCCGCATTATGATCCTGGCCCCGCTGCCTGCCAGTGAGGTGATCCAGCCGAAGAAGCTCTGGGAAAAGCTGGCGCGGCAGGGCTTCGTGCGGGTGCGGGTGGGCGGGGAGGTGCAGGAGATCGAGGATCAGCCGAAGGTGCCTGACGGTGGTGTGGTGGACATCGTGATCGACCGGCTAGTCACGCGGGCGGATGCGCAGACGCGGCTGGTGGAGAGTGTGACGGTGGCGCTGCGTTGGAGCGGCGTGCATAGTTCCGTGCTGGTGCTGCGGCAGACTGAGGCGGGCTGGGTGGAGGAGAAATTCACCACGCTCTACATGAACCCGGTGACGGGCTTCCGCATGCCGCCGCTGACGCCCAAACATTTCTCCTTCAACAGCCACCACGGAGCCTGCGAGCGCTGTCAGGGCCTGGGCGTGGAAATGCACGCGGACCCTGCGCTGCTGGTGCCGGACCCGCAGAAGACGTTGGCAGACGGGGCGCTGAAAACGTGGTGGAGCAAGAATCCGAAGCTGAAGGGGCTGCATGATCGTCAACTCACCGCGCTGGCGAATCATTTCCGCATCGAGGACAAGTTGCCCTTTGCGGAACTGCCGGAGGACTTCAAGCACGCGCTGTTTCACGGCACGGCGGAGGCGCTGAAGGTGGCTGGCAAGGCTGCGGCTAAGCCTTGGGAGGGCTTGCTGCCACAGGCGCAGCGGCTGCTAGCCGACAGCGAAAGCGAGTTTATGAAGCTGAATGTGCGTCGCTACATGAACCCCACGCCCTGCACGCTCTGCGCTGGGAAGCGCCTCAAGCGGGAGATTCTGGCCGTGACTCTAACCTCGGCCAAGCAGCAGCGCTCCATCATTGATTTCACGGCGCTTTCCATCAGCGAGGCCAAGGCATGGCTGAAGAAAATCACGCTGAGTGCGCAGCAAAAAAAGATCGCCCCGGACGTGCTGCGGGAGTTGGACGAGCGGCTGGGGTTCCTGGGAAATGTGGGCCTGGGCTACCTCACGCTGGACCGCGCTAACAGCACGCTGAGCGGTGGGGAGGCGCAGCGCATTCGGCTGGCCAGTCAGCTTGGATCCAGGCTCAGCGGCGTGCTTTACGTGCTGGACGAGCCCAGCATCGGCCTGCACCAGCGGGACAATGATCGGCTCATTGCCACGCTGCAAGATCTGCGAGATCGGGGGAATTCGGTCATCGTGGTGGAGCATGATGAGGACACCATCCGCGCTGCGGATTACGTGCTAGACCTAGGCCCAGGCGCGGGGCCGAAGGGCGGGCTGCTGATGGCGGCGGGCACGCCAGCGGAAATTATTTCCAATCCCCAATCCCTCACGGGCCAATACCTCAGCGGCCAGATCCAAATCAAGCCGCCCGGTCCACGCGTGACGCCGCAGCATTGGCTGACCGTGCACGGAGCCACGGAGCATACGTTGAAGGACATTGAGGTGGCGTTTCCGCTCGGCTGTTTCATCTGCGTCACGGGCGTGAGCGGCAGTGGGAAATCCACGTTAGTCGATGACGTGCTGCGGCGGGAACTCTTTCGGAAATTTTACCATGCCAAGGATGCACCGGGGAAACACCGAGGCCTCACGGGGTTGGAGAAAATCGACAAAGCCATCGTCATCGACCAGTCACCCATCGGGCGGAATCCACGCTCGAATCCCGCCACCTTCGTGGGGGCCTTCACGGCTATTCGGGATCTCTACGCCATGCTGCCATCCGCTAAAGTGCGGGGCTACAGCGCGGGCACCTTTTCCTTCAACACCAAGGGCGGCCGCTGTGAAGTGTGTGAGGGCGATGGCTTGATCCAAATCGACATGCATTTCATGACCGATGTCTATGTCACCTGCGATGCCTGTTCCGGCCATCGTTACAAACCGGACGTGCTGGAGGTGCTCTACAAAGGCAAGAGCATCGCGGACGTGTTAGAAATGAACTTGGACCAAGCCGCCGACTTCTTCCGCACCATCCCCGGCCTAGCGGATAAACTGCGCACGCTCTGCCAAGTGGGCCTCGGATATTTAAAGTTAGGCCAAGCTGCCAATACCCTCAGCGGAGGCGAAGCCCAGCGGATCAAACTCTCTGCCGAGCTGGCGAAACGCAGCACGGGCAACACCATTTACCTGCTGGACGAGCCCACCACGGGACTGCATTTCGCAGACATCGACACGTTGCTCCGCGTCCTGTTCGGCCTGCGGGATCAGGGGAATACGCTGATCGTCATCGAGCATAATTTAGATGTGATCAAATGCGCGGACTGGGTCATCGACCTGGGGCCGGAAGGCGGAGCCGCTGGAGGAGAAATCGTAGCCCAAGGCCCGCCAGAGGTCGTAGCTGCCTGCGCGAGGAGTTACACGGGACGGCATTTGAAAGGGAAGCTGGAGCGGTAGTCAGGAGGCGGGGGCTTGCATTCAGAATCTGGAAATTCTGAATACTATTTAACTATTCTTGATAATATCCATTTTATCAAAGGTGAAAATAATTCTTGATAATATTATCGTAATGGATATAGTGTGTCCGCAGGCTGCAAAATTCATTGCTGTCAGCATTTCAACAATAAAAAGAAAAATCAAAATTATGAGCAAAACAAGCATCACTGAAAAATTCGCCCAAGACACTATCAATGCCCCGGCCCTTGTGACTGGTGGTAAAGGCTGCAAGGCTGGAAGCAACAAAGGCAAGAGCAACAAAGGCAAGAGCAATGGCGGCAACGCCTGTTCCGTGCCACCTCCTTGCAAGTGGTAAATACCATAGGCATCGATGGATTACAGGGAAGAGGGGAAACTCTCTTCCCTGTTTTCTTTTGTAGCAGGGATTTCCGGAATAACGAAAGTTGATTCGCACAAATAGTAATTTTCGTAAATTTCAAAAATAAAATGCTTGCGGAGCGGAAATTATGGATTTTAATGCCTGTATCAATAATTATATCCATGATACTCAATCAATTAATCTCTCGCGGCCTGGTTTTGGCATTGCCTTTCTTTTTAGGGGCGTGTGCCCTAACCGAGGAGAAGCTGCAAGCGGTGCGACCTCACGGGGCAGCGGGTGCCAGGGTTAGCGGGAAAAATCCAGGGCTTGGTATTCTAGGACCGGGTTTGGTGGTGCCAGGGCAGGACGGGGAAATGGCTTTGGCGCAGTGTGTGGAATTTGCGTTAGAAAATAATTTCTCCATCCGCATGGCGGCAGCGCGAGAAAAGGCCGCAGCCGCAGGGGTCCAGCAGGCGGAGGGGCAGTTTGACCCGGTTTTGGGAGGCACAGTGGTGAACAGTCGCGATGCGGCATTGGGGTGGGGAGGGCCAACTGCGAGCGGTGGCTTCTCGAAAAAATTTGTCACGGGCACGGAGGTGAGTGCCGAGGCGGGCGATGTGTATCATCGGACGGGAAATTTTCGGAATGACTATTTGGGCGCTAAATCCACGTCGGACTTTACAGTGGGCGTGCGCCAACCGTTGCTGCGGGGCGGGTGGGGCGTGAGTGGCAGTGGCATCAAATTGGCGGAGCTGCTGAAGGAGGCGGCTACCGCGGAGAAGACGGCGGAGGTCTTGGAAATGCTACGGTCGTCGGAGTCGTCCTATTGGGCCGCAGCGGTGACGACAGATCTGGCAGAGCGGCAACGGGGGAGCCTGGAACGGGCGACGAAACTCCACGCAGATGCTAAAGCGCGCTTGGAGGCGGGCGATGCTTCGCAACTCGATATGCTGGAAGCGGATGTGGCCCTAGCTGGAGCGCAGGAACGCGTGGTGGCGGCCGATCGTGCGGTTGCGGATCGGCTAGATGACCTGTGGTTTGTGCTGGGGGTGCCTGTGGATCAGCGTCCGTCCAGCATCACTTTCAAGGATCGCAGCCAGCAAGCGCTTACGACCACGCGTCCAGATCCGGTGGCCAGTACGCAGCGCGCTTTGGGGCAGTCGCCTGCCGCAGTATTGCTAGTAAACGAGGTGCAACGGCGGGAGGTAGAGCTGTCCCGTGCCAAGAATGGGCTGCTGCCGCAGGTGGATTTGGAATTGGATGCAGATCATGTGCGCAGCAGTGCGAGTGGAGCGACGGGAACACGGACGGCTAGTGGGTTTGATGCGGTGGCTTTGCTCCGGGTGAGTGTCCCGCTGACTTTCCGGGTGGAACGGGCGGAATTAACCAGAGCCAAGGCGGAACTGGAGCGCAGCCAAGCGAGCCGGGAGCAAGCCGAACTCCGTCTGCGCCAACGCATCAGCGAGTTATGCCGGGCGATCATCTTTGGACGGGAATCGCTCCGCGTAGCCCAAGCGACGCTGGCAGCGCATGAGAAGAAATTTGCCGAGCAAGTTCTGCGTCATGCGGAGGGCATCGTGTCCACGCATGATCTCCGTCTGGCGCAAGAGGAGCTGGATGCGGCGGAAGCGCGCGAATTACAGGCGCGGCTACAGTTGTTGCTGAATCAGGCCGCGCTTGGGCAGATGGATGGCTCGTTGGCCGGGGCGCACGGCATGATCCTTTAAATTTCCCTCTAACTCATGGCGCGTTTTCCTCATTATCCGCAACTGGACGCGATGGACTGTGGTCCGGCTTGTCTGCGAATGATCGCGTCCCACTACGGGCGGGAATTTAGTCAGTCGCGCCTGCGGGAAATGTGCCTGATTGGCAAGGCGGGGGTTTCCATGTTAGGGATCGCAGATGCGGCGGAGAAAATCGGCCTGCGTTCCTTGCCAGTGAAATTAGCTTTTAAGAAACTGGCGGAGGAAGCACCGCTGCCGTGCGTGGCGCACTGGAATCAGGAGCATTTTGTGGTCGTGTATCGCATCACGAAAAATCGCATCTATGTCGCGGATCCAGCGGTGGGTCTGATGGTCTATACGCTGGAAGAATTCCTCCAAGGAGTCAGCGGAGCCGCCGGACACACCGGGGGCGAGGGGTTATATCTCTTGCTAGAAACGACGCCCACCTTCCACGAAATCCCCCTAGCCGGAGGCACGCTGGCGGGCGAAACAAGCCGTGGGCTGTCGTTCTTTCTGTTGTATCTGCGGCCCTATCAGCGCTTGGTGCGGCAGCTCCTCATGGCCATGGGCGTGGGGTTGCTCATTGAGTTGATCTTGCCGTTTCTGGCGCAGGCGGTGGTGGATCATGGCATTGGTAATCTGGATTTAAAATTCATCTATGTGCTGCTGACGGCTCAGTTAGTGTTGTCGCTCAGTCAAATGGCGGGGGACATGGTGCGCAGTTGGATTTTACTCCATGTGGGAGCCCGGATCAGTGTGTCCATGGTGGCGGATTTCCTGACGAAGCTGCTGCGCTTGCCACTGCCGTTCTTTGATAGCCGGACGGCGGGGGACATCATGCAGCGGATTGGCGATCATCGACGCGTGAAAAATTTCCTGATGTCCTCGTCGCTGGATATTGTTTTTTCCCTGCTGAGCTTTCTCGTCTTCGGGGTGGTGCTGGCGGTGTATTCGTGGGTGAATCTTGTGGTGTTTGTGGTCTTGGCGGTGCTGAGTGTGGGCTGGTTAGCGATGTTTCTTAAACAGCGTCGGATGCTAGATCAGAAACGGTTTGCCTTAGAAGCGCGGGAGCGGGATAACTTGTATGAGATGGTTTCCGCCATGCAGGAAATTAAGATTCAAGGCATCCAACGTCCCAAGCGTGCGGAGTGGGAGGATCTGAGCATCCAAGGCTACAAGCTGGAAGCCCGCACGCTGGCGCTGCGTCAGGCGGAGCGCATCGGGCTGTTTTTTCTGAATAATCTGCGCAATATTCTGCTGACATTCATTTCCGCACGGGCCGTGATTCAGGGGGACATGACGTTGGGCATGATGCTGGCGGCTCAATACATCGCAGGGCAACTCAACGGGCCAGTGCTAGGGTTGATCGAGTTCATGCACTCTGCGCAAGAGGCCAGGCTGAGCTTGGAGCGGATGCAGGAAATCTATAGCCAGCCGGAGGAGCCGGAGGCCCACGAGCAAAAGCCCTGCGCGTTTCCGCCAGGGCGCACCCTCACCTTGCAGGGGATTAGTTTTCGCTATCCCGGAGCCGGGCAAACGGACGTGCTCACCAATCTCAATTTGCAGATTCCTGAGGGTCGCGTGACGGCAATTGTCGGCAGTAGTGGCAGTGGGAAAACTACGCTGCTCAAACTGCTGCTAGGCCTCTACCAACCCAGCCGGGGCACCATTTACCTAGACCACACGCCCCTGCCTACCTTCGATGCCCACGCGTGGCGTCAGCGCTGTGGCGTGGTGATGCAGGATGGCCATATTTTCTCCGCCACGCTGGCACGAAATATCGCCCCTGGCAGTGCTCCCATCGATCCTATGCTGCTCCAGTATGCAGTGCAGTTTGCTTGCCTCACGGACTACGTGCGGGAGTTGCCGCTGGGCGTGGAAACGCGCTTGGGGGCAGACGGCCAGGGCCTTTCTGGAGGCCAACGCCAGCGTTTGCTGATTGCCCGGGCGTGCTATCGCAACCCAGAATTTCTCCTGCTCGACGAAGCCACCAGCGCGCTAGATGCGAACAACGAACACGCTATCCAAGATCACCTCCGGCAGTTCACCTCCGGGCGCACCGTCGTGGTGATTGCGCATCGGTTGAGCACCGTAAAAAATGCCGACCAGATCGTCGTCCTGCACGCTGGCCAGATCGTGGAAATCGGCAACCACGCGGACCTCGTGGCCCGCCGCGGAGCCTACTATCAACTGGTGTATAACCAACTCGAACTCGAAACTAGCCTCGCCTATGCCGCATAGCCTCGTTCCTGCTAGTTCAGCGCTAGCGTTCCGCCCCGGCACTGGCTCCCTCAGTGAGCCGATGCGGGAACTCATGGCCCGGCCACCCCATTGGTTGCTGCGCTCGGGAGCCTCCATTTTAGGCTGCGCCTTGGTGCTCCTTCTAGCGCTGAGTGCGCTCATTAGTTATCCTGACATGCTCACCAGCCGACTCACTGTAACGGGCACGAATGCGGTGGTGGAAGTGGTGGCCCGGCAGGCGGGACATTTGAAAAACCTCCGCGTGCAGGAAAAGCAAATGGTCACCTCAGGAGAGATCCTCGCCATCATCGACAATCCTAGCGATCCCCCCACCGTCTTCGCCTTCCGCCAAGGGCTGGAGCACCTTTCCACGATGCTTGTCAGCGATACCGCGTTTGTCGAAACGACGTTTCCACAAGACCCCAAGCTCGGACGTCTTCAAGATTCCGCCTCCACGTTCCTAGCCGCGTATGCTCGACTCCTAACCGTCTGGAAAGACGACCATGCCACCACCACCAGCGCCCTGCTCAGCGCCCAACTCACCCATAAACTCACCCAAGTGGAAAACATGCAGGGGCAGCTCAAGTTGATGGATCAGGAGGCCCAACTGGCCCAGGAAAAATATGACCGCATGAAAGTCCTCTTCGCTCGCGGCACCATTAGTTCCTCCCAGCTCAACGAACATCAAACGCAGCTCCTGATCCAAACCCGCGAGCACTCCACCGTCAGCAAAAGTTTCCTCGAAGAGCAAATCCTCGCCAGCCGCCTAGACAAAGAGCTGCGCGATCTCCAACACGAACGCACCGAAGCCCTGCAAGTGGCGCGGGATCATTTCCGCACCGCCTATCAAAAACTCCATGGCGAGATCGATCTGTGGGAATCCGACTACGTGCTCAAAGCCCCAAGCGCAGGCATGGTGGCCTTCTACGACTTCTGGAGTGCCGAGCAATACGTGACCGCTGGCCGCCAAGTCTTCCTCATTATCCCCGCCACCGCTAACCTCCGTGGTCGCTTGACCATTAGCCAAGGCGGGGCTGGGAAAATTAAGCCTGGGCAGCCCGTGAGAATAAAATTTGATGACTACCCGAGCAAAGATTTCGGCATCGTGACTGGCCGCGTGCAGTCCGTCTCTCTGGTCGCGCGGGAGGGGGCTAACCAAGTGCTGGTGGACCTAGATTACCCGCTCATTTCCAGCTATCACAAGGAACTCCACTTCAAGCAGGAAATGGCTGGAGAGGGGAGCATCGTCACGGAAAACACCTCTGTTCTCGGACGCATCTTTTATGAAATCCGCCAAGCCTTTGACCAAAGCACCACGCCGTAAGGCCGCGCTGGGGCCCGCCGTGGCGTTGAAAATTCAGCGCACCTGCTATCCCGCCGAGGCCCTCAGCGAGATCGGCCTGCATCACTTTCTCCAACGGGAAAAAGGCCCGTGCCCAGACCTCATCGGCTTCATCGAAGCCTTCGCGCATGAAGGCCATCTCTGCACTGCCTACGAACTCCACGGACGCTCATTGGATACCGTCGTCGCCCGCCGGCCACTGCCTGAGGCCGCACTGAAGGGCCTCACGCGGCAACTGCTCCGCGCCTTGGACCATCTCCACACGAGCGGCTATATCCATGCGGATGTGAAGCCAGAAAATGTGCTCTACCGCAGCAGTCCTAAGCCCTCAGCGCGCCTCAGCGACATCGGCAGTGCGCGGGCCATACTCTCTCGGGGGGCCAGCATCGGCACCCGGGATTACCTCCCGCCGGAGGCCATCCTAGGCCAGGAACTAGGCCCTGCGGTGGACCTGTGGGCGCTGGCCTGCACGATCTTTCTAGCGGCTACTGGCCAGCGGCTATTTCATCCACGGGAGGCCGCCGAGCGAAAATATGTGGAACTCAACGAGGCCCTCCCGGACGGTGCCTTTGATCCGTCTTTCCATGCGGACGCAGCTGCGGAAACCGCCGAGCAATATCGGCCCGGCACGTTGATTGCAGGGAAATACCGCCTCATTTCCCGCCTTGGGCAAGGTCGGTTTGCCACCGTCTGGCGCGCCATTGAAGAGCATCCGATCACCCTCGACGGCAGCTATGAAACGCTGACCGCCGTGCCCACCCTTGCACCAAATGGTTCCCCAGAAGCTCCTTCAACCCCAAATTCTGCCAGTGCTTGGCGCTCCCGCCGTGGAGCCGAAGACCTGCACGACCTGGTGATCAATTACGAACACCTCGTCCTCATGCAAGAACTCCTCGGCTCCCCGCCCACCCGCTGGGCCAGCCAAGGCCGCTATGCGGACACGTATTGCGACCCGACAGGCCACCTCAAGCATGATCCGCAGCCCTGCGCCCTGGTCTCACTTGAGCAATGTTTAACGGAAGCTCATTTTCCGTCTCCCGCCGCCGAGGCGCTCGCTGCTTTCCTGCGGCCCCTCCTCACTTGGCACCCCTCAGACCGCCCCTCAGCCGCAGCTTGCCTACGACACCCGTGGTTGAGCGTTTAAGAGTCTATCCGGTGAACAGCCATAATCACGAGAGTGCTGGAGTCTGGCGTTGATGGATCCAGTTTAGGAGCGTGGTTTTAGGCTTGGGGGTTGTGT
>JAYVOP010000014.1:0-2799 GCA_043757865.1 Verrucomicrobiales bacterium
CTGAAACCAGATGGCATCTTTCTTTCCAACGGGCCGGGAGATCCCGCCGCGCTGGATTACGTGCATCGGGAGGTGCGCAAGCTCACGGGCAAGGCTCCCATCTTCGCCATTTGCCTAGGCCACCAGATGCTGGGTCATGCCTTTGGGGGCAAGACGTATAAGCTGAAGTTCGGTCACCGGGGGGGGAATCAGCCCGTCAAAGACCTGCGCAGTGGCAAGGTGGCCATCACGAGTCAGAATCATGGCTTTGCGGTGGACCCAGATTCCCTGCCCAGCAACGTGGAGGTCACGCACCTCAACCTCAACGATGATACCGTGGAAGGCTTGCGCCATAAGGAAGCGCCCGTCTTCAGCGTGCAATACCACCCAGAAGCCGCGCCCGGGCCTAATGATGCGCGCTATTTCTTCTCAGAGTTCGCCCAACTCATCGACGCCACGTGGGCATCTTAGAATGGAGTGCGGAGGGGCACTCCGCAGCAGCATCCTGGGCCAGAGCACCGTGAATTTTTCCCAACTCGGCCATCCGGGCGGACGGCAAGTCCGCGCTCCCTTTCTCCTAGACCTTGAGTTTGCACTGAGCCGCGTCGCCTAGCACTTCAATGAAATAGGCGA
The DNA here is from genome assembly GCA_043757865.1 of Verrucomicrobiales bacterium. Classification (GTDB taxonomy): domain Bacteria; phylum Verrucomicrobiota; class Verrucomicrobiia; order Verrucomicrobiales; family V1-33; genus JAGNEJ01. The sequence continues at coordinate 613 of JAYVOP010000014.1, forward strand.
TGGTGGGCTGGATGCCTTCTTCAAAGGGGACTTTAGGCTCCCAACCGAGCACGCGCTTGGCCTTATCAATGTTGGGCTGGCGCACTTTAGGATCATCCGCTGGCAGTGGCTTATAGCAGATGCCAGCCGGGGAATCAATGATCCCTAACACCGCATCGGCAAATTGCTTGATGGTCATTTCCCGGGGGTTGCCAATGTTGGTGGGCTGGTGCTCGTCACTGTGTGCGAGCCGGAAAATGCCGTCGATCAGATCCGAGACATACGTGAAACTGCGCGTCTGCGAGCCATCCCCCTGGATGGTGAGGGCCTCGCCTTTGAGGGCTTGGCCACAGAACGCTGGCACCACGCGGCCATCTGCTAGCCTCATGCGGGGGCCGTAGGTATTGAAGATGCGGATGATCTTGGTATCCAGCCGATGGTAGGTGTGATAGGCCATGGTGATGGCCTCCGCAAAGCGTTTGGCCTCGTCATACACGCCCCGGGGGCCTACCGGATTCACATTGCCCCAGTAGTCTTCCGTCTGCGGATGGACCAGGGGATCGCCATAGACTTCAGACGTAGAAGCCAGCAAGAATGTGGCCCCTTTCGCCTTGGCCAATCCTAAGGCGTTGTGCGTGCCTAACGAGCCCACTTTCAACGTCGGAATCGGCAACTCCAGGTAATCAATGGGGCTAGCCGGAGACGCAAAATGGAACACAAAGTCCACGCGACCATCGACAAAGATGTAGTTCGAAACATCATGGTGGATGAAGCGGTAGTTCTCATTCCCAGCCAAGTGCTCAATGTTCCGCGTGGAGCCCGTGAGCAGGTTATCAATACAAATGACCCGATACCCCTCCTGGAGGAGACGATCAGTGAGATGGGAGCCGAGGAAGCCTGCTCCGCCAGTGACGACGCAGACTTTTTTATCACGATAACGAGCTTGATTAAACATAAGTGGGCGGACTCTAGGGAGGCTTTCCCAAAACACAAAAGCGAAAATCACCTGGATCCGGCGGGTGATTCTGGATGCCGCCCGCGGCTCAGTCCGCAAACGCCCCAACGCTCAGCGCATTGCCAGAGCGCTCTTGCCCTTCCAAATCGATCACTGGCCGGATCTCCCACGCCCCACCGGCAGCCCGGGCGGGACTGGCTTTCTTTAAGCGGAAATCGCCCTTGGCCGCATCTTCAAACATCGGATCTGCGACTAGGGATTGCTCGCCATAGACGTGCTCTTGGTTGCCGCCAAAGAAGAGATTATGGGAGACCAAAATATCACTGTGGGTGCCGTTCACGCGGTTCACGGGCTTCTGGTCGTCCGTGGCTACGATGATGTTATTCAGCACGCGGCAATCCGTGCATTGCGTGATGCCTAGTTGGCTGTAATCCATCACGCTGTTGTTGCCCACCACGGTGTTGTTGATGAAGTCCACATGATCGCTGGAGAAGGCATGCATCCCGCTGCCGCCGTTGGCATAGCTGAGGTTATTTTGCACCAGGATGCGCCCGGCATACACGCCGTTAGGGGATTTGTTCTGCGTGTTCCGCATGTCATCCACGATCATGCCATTGCCATCAGAAAGCTTGCCAGTGGCGACCCACGGCTGCGTGCAGTAGTTGTCATGGCAGCGATTATTGCGCTCTAGGATGCGATACTCTCCCGGGGTCGTTTCCCAGTTAAAACCCTGGAAAACGCTGATGCCGGAGCCTGCGTAGATCATCCAATGGCAGTTCCCATGGCAATGATTCCCCTCGATGCTGATGCGGTCGCAGTGGATGCAACTGATCCCGCCGCCGGGACAATCGAAGACCTCGCAATCAGCGATGCGGAGGTGGTGCGGCTTGTTTACTTCATAGCGGCCATCGAAGGAAATGCCGTTGCCATTGGTCTCGGGAGCGGGCTTGCCGATGAGTTCAGCGTGCTTTTCCTGCACCTCTGCTGCGATGCCTTGCACGCGCAGTCCGCGCAGTTCGATGTAGCCTACCGTGGGTCCAGTGGAGGCCCGATCCTTATTGCCGTCGCCTACTTTCACAGTGTTCCATGAGGTGGATTTTATAATTGGCTTTTGGCCCGGAGCATTGCGCAGCGTGATCCAGGCGGCGGGACTCCCGCCGCGCTTGAAGGTGGCGGTTTGCCCCTTGGTTTCATAGAGGCCGTCACCTAGCATGATGACATCGCCAGGCTGCGCCTGATCGATGGCCTGCTGG
>JAYVOP010000015.1:0-2799 GCA_043757865.1 Verrucomicrobiales bacterium
CTCCGCCGCATAGTCCATGATGGACTTCTCCGCCTGCTTCTTCACCTTCGCCCATTTGCCATCGCCTAACGTGGCCAGCTCCGGATTCTTCCGCCCCACACCCACATAGCGCGATACCAAATAAGCATGCTGCAACGGCACGTAGAGCTTGGAATCCTTGGCATATTCAATCACTAGCACGTCCTCCTCCAACCCATCGTGACGGGCCTTGGAAATGAGTCCACGGTATTTCCCAATGCCATGTTCCAGATGCACGACCAGATCCCCTAACTGCATTTCCGACAAGTCCAGCGGAGCCCGCCGCGCCTTGGATTGGCGGTCCTGGCCGAACAAACGTCGGGCACGCGTGGTCTGATAGCGGCCAAATATTTCCGCATCGCACAACACCACTAACTTCGCGCTGGGCACGATGAATCCCCGCTGCAACGAGCCGATCTGTCCATGAATCCACGCAGATTCTGTGGGCACTAACTCCCGGAAACGCTGCATTTCTCCCTCGGTATTAAAGAACATTTCCATGCGCCAACCGTCCTGCTGCCAGCGTTCCACCTGCTTAGAAAACTCTGTCCGCCGCGCCTCCTGCAACACAAAATCCCCCGCATGGAAATCCCCTAACGGATGATCGTAACACGCCGTGGCGAACTTCTCCACCTTTCCTGGACCTGCGCCTTGCAGCACCTGCACCGTGGCCCTGGCCAACGCTAAATGGTCCACGGCAATCACCAAATCCGTGGGATCGATGCACTCGCTCAGCGCACATGTGGAGCCACTGAGGCCGGGCGAGAGCAGCACCGCAGTATCATTCAGCCGGGTGATGGACATCTGACTATCAGGATCAAAACTGCGGATGCTCTCAATTTCCTGATCGAACAATTCCAACCTCACTGGTAACTCCGCATGCCAAGAAAACACATCCACAATCCCCCCGCGCACCGCAAACTGCCCGCGCTCCGCCACCTGAGCCGTGCGTTCGTAGTCCGCCGCTTCCAACGTGGAAATGATGTCCTCCAGCCGGATCTCCGCGCCTTTTTTAAACGACAAATGATGTTGTTGCAGCCCGCTGGGCAGCGGCACTTCCTCCTCCAAGCTAGCTGCATTTAAAATGAGCACCATGGGCTCCCCGCCATGCAGGCGTTGGAGAATGGACAACCGTTCCGCCTGCACATCCTGATCCGGCAAGCCATCAATGGATTTATCCTGCTCTTGCTCCGGAAAGAAAATCGTCTGCCCGAACCACGTCAGCAGATCATGCCCTAAATTTTCCTGCGTCCGTAAATCATGCGCCACCACCCAGATCCGCCGCTGCGGAGTCGTGGCGCGCACGTGCGCTAACACCATCCCCACCGCAAACCCTAACGCCGCCGGGCTCACATGATCTAAGTAAACTGGCACCTTAATGCGAGCAGAAATTTTCCCGAGCCGCCCCGCAAATTCCTTCACCGCCAAGGCATGGCTCACCATGTCCATCCCAAGCGGGACGGAGGGAACAACGGCGGTAGCAATATTGGCAAACATGAGGGCTGATTCATTGGAACTTGACCGACAGCCACGCAAACGAAAGCCTCAAGGAGGGGCCCCTCGGGACACTCATGCAGATGCGAACTTTCAGAGACTGCTGCAAAATGCCGTGCAATGGGCGGCGGGCACGCCTACGCAATAACCATCCCTCAATCACCCTAACTCAAACCCCATCGCACTATGCCTAACATCTGGACTGGAAAAGGAAATCCCTACACCAAAGCCGAAGTCAACGAACGCCTGCGCGCCACCCTCAAGAAGGGCGAGCCGATCATTGCCGCAGGCGCGGGCACGGGCATCTCTGCTAAATTCATTGAGCAAGGCGGGGCGGATCTGATTATCATTTATAACTCTGGCCGCTTCCGCATGGCTGGCCATGGCTCCACCGCAGGCCTCATGAGTTATGGCGATGCGAACGCGATCGCCATGGAAATAGGTGAATACGAAGTGCTGCCCATCGTGGAGGAGATCCCTGTGATCTGCGGAGTTCATGCCACCGATCCGCGTCGTCGCATGTGGCATTGGCTAGGTAAGGTGAAGGACATGGGCTTCAGTGGCGTGAATAATTTCCCCACGCATTGCATCATCGACGGCAAGTTCCGCCAGATCTTGGAAGAGACGGGCATGAGCGTGCAGAAGGAGGTGGAAATGGTGCGGCTGGCCACCCAGATGGATTTGTTTTCCATCGTGTATGTCAGCAGCGAGGCGGAAGCGCAGGCCATGGCGGAGGCGGGCGCGGATGCGATCATCGCCCATGTGGGCACCACGATTGGCGGCAGTATCGGCGTGACCGGAGCCACCGTGGGCTTAGCGGAGGCCGCACAGTGGACGCAGCGGCTGATCGAAGCCGGGCGCAAATCCGGCCGTAAGGACATCATTTATCTGAGTCACGGCGGCCCGATCCTAACGCCTGAAGACGCGGCCTACATCAATGAGCATACAGATGCGGTGGGCTTCGTAGGAGCCAGCAGCCTAGAACGCATGGCCGTGGAGGATTCCCTGCGGGAGCTGACGCGGCAATTCAAAAAAATCCCCGCACCTGCTGCGGCACGATGAGGTCATTGCACGGCAGTTGGGCTTTGTGAGGGGCGTGGGGCGAAGCATGGGGTCTCGTGACCACGCCCTCTACGTAGAGGGCGTGGGCGCGCAGTTCGCCTGCAAAGGCTTCAAATAGGGCGTGGGTGCCCTCGGGGCCGAGGCGTTCGCGGAATTTCCAAATGGTTTTGGCATCGGGGATGGTGCCTTCGTGGGTGAGGCCAAGGAAGCGTTGGAAGCTGGTGC
>JAYVOP010000016.1:0-2792 GCA_043757865.1 Verrucomicrobiales bacterium
GGCAGCGGACGCTCTGACTTCCGGGTGGTGTGAATGCCCTCTTGCGCAGTGGCAAAGGTGGCTAGCAGGCAGAGGGTGGCGAGGCCGAGGGAGCAGAATTTCATGAGTGGAGGCAGGGTGTGGATGGAAGGCCCGCATGGTTGCCGTGCGCCCTGGGCGTCGTCAAACCGCGCAAGTGCGGAATCCACGGGAGCGGAGCTGGTGCGGTCGCTCGCCTAGCCCAGAAACGAGCACACATACTGGCAGATGCCGCTCTCCACGCAGATCGTGAAGCCGGAGTTAGCAGGCACCCCGAAGGAGGTGCCGGCGGCATAGCTCTGGGTCGTGCTGGTGCCGTCCAGCACCACCGTGCAGGCTCCATCCGTGATCTCCATGCGCTCTGCGGCCTCCGTGCCGAAGTGGTATTCCCCCGCATAGATCAGGCCCAGGGTTTTGCGCCCCCCGTCCTCAAGCATGAGGGTGTGGGAGACGACTTTACCGTCGAAATAGAGATTGGCTTTGGCGATGGCAGTGACGTTAGGGAAATTCATAGTCCCCGTCCATAGCCGCCCAGCCTCCCGTGGCAATGAATAATTATCACGCTGCGGGGATCATGCCCGTGGCGGCCCGCACTTGTTGCTCCACGTTGAGCGCGCGCAGTTGCGCTGCTAACTTGCCGTCTTGCAGGGCGGTATGCAGCTCTGGCAGGGTCAGCAGTTGGGCGTAGCTTTGGTAGCTGGCGGGCTTCGTCCAGTCCTTGTCGTGGATCAGCCGTTGCACCGTGGGATGGCGCAGGATAGCCGCCGCCGCCGGGTCCGTGTGCAGCCGCTGCCAGGAGTCCGCATCCCGTTGCATCAGCAATAGGCTGCACAGTGCCCCCGCCTCCGTGGAGGCAATGGGGTCCGTGTGATTGAGCAGCCCGCCCACCGTGCCGGTCGTGAGGCTGTGTTGCAGTTGGGCAAAAAGCGGCAGGGTTTCAAACAACGAGCGTTTATCCGCGCGTAATCCTTCATCCAGAAATTTCATCTGCGCCATGACGCCCGTCCAGCGGATGGCCATGGCCACGACCCACAGCAGGAAGCACGCGGGGATCAGGCTCAGCCCGGCACTCCCCAGCCGATGCCCGCCCGTCTGAGGAGCCCCCAGCCCCGGCGTCACCAGCCGCTGCAGGAATCCCCGTGCGAGCCAATACGTGGCTCCGCCCGCCACCACGCTGAGAATCATCAACGCATTCGGCGGCAGCACGCCGAACCATTTCCCCAGGCTCGTGGGAGCCGTCAGGAACACCCCATACCCGACTCCGAATCCGAGCGCTAGGCAGAGCATATTCAGCAACTGCTTAGCGATCCCTTTCACAAACGCGAACAAGACAAAGAGCACGATGATCCCCCCGCCACTCGTGTGCAGCAGGTGCTCTGGGGCCAGCCAATAACTAAGATCCGGCAAGTCCACAGGCGGCTACTCCTTACCTCCCCGGCCCTTGCGAGGTGACGCCGCGCCAGGGCCTTTCCCGTCCAAGGAAAACGCCCCCGGCCCGGTGCAGAATAACGTGGTAAACGCCATCAGATAAACCAGCGCCAGCTCCCCAGAGTTCGCCCCCGTGACCTGTAAATGATGCACTTTATAGAGCGCCACGCCCATCGTGATGGTCAGCGCCAACGCCGCAAAGCGCCCAAACAAGCCCACGATGAGCAAGCCCGCACACACCACCTCTGCAAAGACCGTGAGCCCCAAGCTCACCCGCCCGCTGACCACGATCATAAAAAATTTAGCGCCCTTATCTTCCATGTTCAGCAGCATGTGCAGCTTCTCCCGCCCGTGCAGCCACAGCATGGAGCCCCCGGCTAACACCCGTAAGAGCAAGAGCCCCAGATCCACACTGGCAGGGAGAAAGGAAAGACGGAGAAAGGAAATCATGCGCGCAGTGTGACCATGAAACTTCCGCTGACAAGCGCATCCTAGCGGGCGCGCGCGTGGCGTTCCTACCACTATCCGCCTTGCACGGAACGCGTTCTCCTGCTCTAGCTCTTCGGAAATATGTCCGACGACACCAAAAAGACCCTCCAAAACCAGCTCTGGAACATCGCCAATACCCTGCGCGGGAAGATGGGCGCTGATGAGTTCCGCGACTACATCCTCGGCTTCATCTTCTACAAATACCTCTCCGAGCGGATGCACCTCTTCGCCGATGACATCCTGAAGCACGACGGCATCCAGTTCGACGCCATCGACGAGGCCAGCACCGAGGGGAAGGAAATGCTCGACGCCATCAAAGAAGAGTCAGTCGGACGCCTCGGCTACTTCCTGAAACCCTCCGAACTCTTCCATAAGGTCGCCGAAAAAGGCGCGCGGAAGACGGACAACTTCATCCTCGAAGACCTCACCGCCATCCTGAAGCACATCGAGGCCAGCACCATGGGCCACGACAGCGAGGACGACTTCGAGGGACTGTTCGAGGATCTCGATCTCGGTTCGTCAAAGCTCGGCAAGACCGAGAACCAGAAGAACGAACTCATTGCAAAAGTGCTCGTCCATCTCGACGGCATCGACTTCCGTCTCGCGGATACCGAGGCCGACGTGCTGGGCGACGCCTATGAATACCTCATCGGCCAGTTCGCCAGCGGCGCGGGGAAGAAGGCTGGCGAGTTCTACACGCCGCAGGAGGTCAGCACCATCCTCGCGAAGATCGTCACCACCGGGAAGAAGAGCCTGCGCAGCGTCTATGATCCCACCTGCGGCTCCGGCTCCCTGCTGCTGCGCGTGGCCAAGGAGGTGGAGGACGTGGGCCACTTCTACGGGCAGGAGATGAACCC
>JAYVOP010000017.1:0-10336 GCA_043757865.1 Verrucomicrobiales bacterium
CCCTCCCGGAGCCCCCCGCCGCCGAGGCGGAGCCCGCAGAAGCCAGCGCCTCCTAGCGCGGGACTGGCAGTTCCAGGCATGGTGGCGGCCTGTCCAGCCGCTGCGATGGGCTGTGGTTCGGCCCCCTAGGAAGTCCCGGCGCGTCCTGCGTCTCGCAGCCCCGGCAAAATCGTGGGCCTCCACTGGGAAAACGCGCTCCCGAGCAAGAGTTTATCCATTCCTAACTTAAATTCACTGTTTCCGAGCCTGAATGCACTCCTTCCGAGCCTGAATGCACTCCTTCCGAGCCTGAATGCACTCCTTCCGAGCCTAAATGCATGGTGCAGACTGCCTCGGAAGCCGTGCAGACTGCCTCGGAAGCCGTGCAGACACCTTCGGGAGCCGTGCAGGCACCTTCGGGAGCCGTGCAGACGGCCTCGGGAGGCGTGCAGACACCTTCGGGAGCCGTGCAGACTGCTTCGGGAGCCGTGCAGACTGCCTCGGTCACCATTGCCACTACGGCAGGGGCGTCATCAGGAGGGTGTGGCCGGTGGGCTTGAGTTCTAGATGGAGGGTGAGGGCGGTGTTCGCGGGCACGGTCACGGTGTCTTGGAGGGGTTTGTCGTCCTGCATGAGGTCCAGTTTCCCGTCCTTCATGCCGATCAGGAGGCGGCCTTTGACCTCCGTGTCCGCCAGCGTCACGCCGGTGACGAACTCGTTCAGGGGCACGCTCTCATTCACGTCCACCATGAGGAAGAAATTTGCGGAGGGCAGCTCGGTAGCCTTTTTATTGGTGAGGTAAGCGGTGGCCATGGGCTGATTTAATAAAGGAGCCACATGCTTGGGGTCCAGGTCGGGATCCGCCTCTAGAGGTTGGAGGCGCATGTTCTTGAACTCGGCGGGTCCGCCTTCGCTTTCAAAGCTGAGGTAGCCTTTGCGGGGGGAAAGCCGATAGAGGGCGGTGACTAGCGCTCCATTCATTTCCTGTTGCAGGGTGCCGTCCACACAGGTGATGCGCACGTGGTTCCACTCCCCGGTGGGCTTGGCGCGGAACTCTACGGGCATGGACCGATGGCCGCAGGCATGGTTGGTGGCAAAGCGGGGATCGGGGATGGCCATGCTGTCCGTGCCGGGCAGGGAAAAGAGATCGCCATGGCTGGTATACCACGTGCTGTTGCCGAGGTTGCAGACTTGGATCTCGTGGCCTTCTGGCGGGTAGGGGCCGCCCGCTTTGGGGAAGGGGCCGTGGGCGATGAGGATGCCGGAATTCCCCGAGGTATCCTTGCTGCCACCTGCGTTAGGAGCCGCCGTGAGGTGTCGCCAGTCTAGCTCCAGGATAAAATTTTCATACGGCTGGAGGGAGCGGATGAGGCCGGTGGGTCCACGGTCGATGTGGAGGATGATTTCCCCTTCTTTGTCAGGGTTAGGGGCGGTCTTGATGAGGGGAGAATCAATGGCCATGCTCATGCCCGTCCAGTGGTCTGTGAGTTTGCCCGCCAGCAAGGCCTCCCATTTCCCAGCCGGGGCGGAGGGCGGCGGGGATTGGCCATCGAGGGGTTTATCTTGCGCCAGTAAGGGCGCGCTGAGGCAGAGGGTAGCAAGGAGAGTGCATTTCATAGGGCGCGGCCATAAGCGCGGGGCGCGGGGCGCGCAACTCTCCGCCGCAGTTGCGTGGTGGAATCTGCACATCCTGACCTTGTGAAATGGGCTCCGCTGCGCATCCTCCGCCCACTATGAAATTTACCCTACTCCTGACCCTCCCCTTTCTCACCCTCTCCACTGCGTGGTCTCAGAAGGTGGCCGCGCCTGACCAGATCGAAAAGGTCAAAGCGAATCTGCCTGCGGCTCCCGCGGCTGCGCCCAAGTCCAAGCACGAGGTGCTGGTCTTCTCCAAGACCAATGGCTTCCGCCACAGCAGCATTGAATTAGGCGTGGAGGCGATGAAGCTGCTGGGGGAAAAGACGGGCGCTTTCCATGTCACGGCCACGGAAGATGATGCCGCCTTCGAGCCAGAGAGCTTGAAAAAGTATGCTGCGGTGATCTTTCTCAATACCACGGGCGAGCTCTTCCGGCCCAAGGAGGCAGGCAAGACGGATGAGGAAAAGAAGGCCATCGATGCCCGTGAAGTGCTCTTGAAAAAATCTCTGCTGGACTTCGTGAATGGCGGCAAGGGCGTCATCGGCATGCACTCGGCTACAGATACGTTCCCCGGCTGGAAGGAATACCACGATATGATGGGCGGGGTCTTCGGCGGGCATCCTTGGCATGAGAAGATCGGGGTGAAAAATGTGGACCCCAGCAATGTGCTGAACGCGTCGTTTCAAAATAAAGATTTCGAGATTACCGATGAGATCTACCAATGGAAGCCCGGCTCCTTTTCCACGGCTAATCACCACGTGCTGCTAGCCATGGACAATGCCCATACCAACATGGATAAGAATGGGACCAATGGGAAAGACGCACTCTACCCCATCTCCGTGGCGCGGAACTATGGCACGGGGCGTTGTTTCTATTGCTCGTTAGGGCACCGGGAAGAGATCTACTGGAACACGCCCATCATGCAACATTACCTAGCCGGCATCCAGTTCGTGCTGGGAGATCTGCCTGCACCTGTGGCTCCGCAGAATGTGCCGTAAGTAAAATCGCGTTGCGTGCGGGCGGCGGCTCCGTATGGCTGCCCGCTCATGCAAACTGTCCTCCTGATAGATCCCGAAGTCGATTTTCTCGAATGGGCTGAACGCTACCTCACGAATCCCACCGTGAAGGCCGTGACCTGTGCCCGCTCTGACGAAGGTCTGAAGCTGGTGGCCGCGCTGAAGCCAGATCTCGTTATCTGTGAACTGCACGTCCAGCCGGTGGGCGGCATGGAGGTGCTGAAACGGCTGCGGATGGAGAACCCGAACGCCATGGTGGTGCTGACCGCGGGCTTCCCGCCCACCAATGCGGTCATTGAGGCCATGAAGTTAGGGGCCTACGAATTTCTGCGGAAAGAATCCCTGCCGTATGATCTGCGCAATGTGGTGGAGAATGCGCTGAAGGCCGGGGATGAGGTCAAGGCGCAGCACGATCTGCCGGTGGGGCCCGAGGGCGAGATCGACTTGGGTGACCAAGCGATGATTGGCCGTTCCAATGCCATGCAAGAAGTCTTCAAGTTAGTGGGCCGCGTCTCCCGTGGGGATGCCGTGGTGACCATCACGGGGGAAAGCGGCAGTGGGAAAGAGATCGTGGCTAAGGCCATCCATCGATTCTCGCCACGCGCTAAGAAAGAATTCCTGGCCATCAACTGCGCAGCGATTCCTGAGAACTTGCTCGAGAGCGAACTCTTCGGCCATGAGAAGGGCTCCTTTACGGGAGCCCAGACGCAACGCGTGGGCCGCTTCGAGCAGTGTGATGGCGGCTCGCTGTTTCTGGATGAAATCGGAGATATGCCGATGGCGCTCCAGAGCAAGATCCTCCGCGTGCTGCAAGAGGGCGAGTATTCCCGCGTGGGCGGGAATCAAACGCTGAAGGCCGACGTGCGCATCATTGCGGCCACGAATCGGAATCTGGAAAAGGAAGTGGAGCAGGGGACTTTTCGGGAGGATCTATTCTATCGTTTAAACGTCGTCCGCATCCACATCCCGCCACTCCGGGAGCGGCCGGATGACATCCGTCTGCTGGCCTCATTCTTCCTCCAACGCCTCGCCAAGAAGCGCGGGAACCTGCGGCTGCGCATCGCAGAGGACACGTATAAGCTCTTGGAAAGTTACAACTGGCCGGGCAACGTGCGGGAACTGGAGAACACCATCCAACGCGCCTGCGCATTGGCGAATGCGGATGTGCTGCTGCCCCGGGACATCCCGTTAGGCAACACCCCTGCCCCCCGCGCGGACGAGGCAATCCCGGACGGCCTAACCATGGCCGCAGTGCTGCCATTTCTCCTGGCCCAAGCCACCGCCGCAGACACCCCACCGCTCAGCTTCGTGCAGCACGCCCTGGTCCGCCATGCCCTGGAAACTGCCGCCGAGAACGAGGCCGCCGCCGCCAAGGTGCTCGGGATGAAGCTCCCAGCATTTAAGAAATTGAGCTCTCGTTGATCCCCCGGGCTGATCGTGTGCTCAACTAAGGGTGTCCGCGCCATGCCCTGCCGATAACCCTGAGGCGCCTTTGCTAGGCGCTCACTAACCCCGCCCAAAACACGTGTGATTTCCCACGTGTCGCCCGCCCCACCGCACGGTATGCGACGGGCTCCTCCTGCCCCATTTATTTTATGAAACGATCCTTCTGCACTGCTCTCCTCATCTCCTGCCTAACGCTCGCCCAGTGGGCGGCAGCGGAGGGGCCTTTGGTCTTAAAGAAAGGGGATCATATTGCCATTGTCGGCAGTGGGTTGGCGGATCGGCAGCAGCATCATGGGTGGCTAGAGGCGCTGATCCATCAGGCGAACCCTGGCCTGGAACTGACGGTGCGGAATCTGGGCTTTGCCGCCGATGAAGTGAACGTGCATCCCCGCAGTGATGAAGCGCCTAACACGGAATATTTCCTGAACATGAAACCCGGAAAACTAGCCACCAAGGCAGGCGGGACGGAGGTTGTTTACACCGCCGGGGCGGACTTTCATGCCAGTGTGATCTTGGCGTATTGGGGCTTCAATGAATCATTCAAAGGCGAGGCCGGGCTCTCGCAATTTAAGTCCGCAGTGGACGAGTATTTAAAGAAGCTGACCACCACGGACTATGGCCAAGGGCCTCCGCAGGTAGTGCTGCTCTCGCCCATTGCCCATGAAAATGTGCATGATCCAGTGAACTATCCCGATGGGGCCGCCAACAACGCTAACTTGGAAAAATACACCGCCGCCATGGCCGAAGTGGCGGCTGCGCAGCACGTTCCATTTGTAGATCTCTACCATGCTTCGCAGGCACTGTATGCCGCCGCCGCGCATCCGCTGACGATCAATGGCATCCATTTAACGGAGGAGGGGGATCGGCTCTTGGCTCCGGTCCAGTTTCAGAGTCTGTTCGGCCATGCGGCCTCCACGGCTGATCCCACGCTACCGAAAATCCGCGAGGCCGTGTTAGAGAAAAACCTCCAGTGGCATCATCGTTACCGCACGGTGGATCAATTTAACATTTACGGCGGGCGCTCCCGCATTGCTTATCCCGATGCCAAGGACGCGCAAAATGCTCCGAATAATGCCACGGTGTTAGGCGAAGAAATGGCCCAGCGAGATGTGAAGACGGTGAACCGAGACCACGCCATCTGGGCCGCGGCTCAGGGGAAACCCTTTACCATCAAAGACGATAACCTCCCGCCCGTGACGAGTACGCCGCCGAATCGGCCCGATCCCGTGCCGTATCTGAGCGGGGCGGAATCCTTGAAGCACCTGTCCACGCCGTCCGGGGTAAAGGTGGAATTCATCGCCTCGGAAAAGGAATTTCCCGAATTGATTAACCCCGTGCAGATGAACTTCGACACGCGCGGACGCTTATGGGTGGCGGCTTGGCCGACTTATCCAGAGACCACGCCCACGACCACGAACTACGATAAGCTGCTGGTCTTCGACATTGATCCCAGCACCGGAAAGTTTACCAAATGCACGACGTTTATCGACGGACTGAACTGCCCCACAGGCTTCCAATTTTATAAAGATGGCGTGCTGGTGATGCAGTCCCCTGACATGTGGTGGGTGCGTGATACCGATGGTGATGGCAAGGCGGACTGGAAAGAACGCATCGTCCATGGGCTGGACGCAGCGGACTCGCATCACGAGACGAACAGCATTTGCTATGAGCCAGGTGGAGCAGTGTATTTCAGTGATGGCGTGTTCCATCGCAGCAATGTGGAAACCATCATTGGTCCTGTCCGCAATACGGATGGAGCCATCTATCGCTATGAGCCGCGCACGAGCAACTTCACGCGCTACATTGCCTCCTACTTTGCCAATCCTCATGGCCGCGTCTTTGATTATTGGGGCAATGATCTGATCACGGATGCCACGGGCAATGCGAACTACTTCGGCACGCCATTCAGTGCCAACCTCTCGCAGGGGACGCATCCGGGGATGAAAGAGTTCTGGAATCGGCCATCCAGGCCGTGTCCCGGCACTGCCATCCTCAGCAGCCGCCATTTCCCCGACGACTGGCAAGGGACATTTCTCAATGCCAATGTGATCGGCTATCAAGGCATCTTCCGCGCCAAGATCACGCCGGAGGGCTCCGGCATTAAAGGTGAAACGCTGGAGCCGGGCTTGCTAGAAACGAACGTGGCCAGCAACCCTAACTTCCGCCCCAGTGGCATGGCGGTGGCCCCGGATGGCTCCATCTATGTCATGGATTGGGCGCAGATGTTGATTGGTCATTTGCAGCACCATTTGCGAGATCCTAACCGGGATCATCAACACGGCGGCATTTACCGCCTGACCTATCCCTCGCGTCCGCTGCTCACGCCGAAGAAAATTTATGGAGAGAGCATTGAGCACTTAGTCGAGTTATTGAAAGAGCCGGAAGACAATGTGCGGTTGCGCGCCAAGATCGAGTTAGACACGCATGAGACCCCGCAGGTGATTGCTGCCGTGCAGCGCTGGGAAGCAGCCTTGGATAAGGCAGCGGCGGGCTATGAGCACCACCGTCTAGAGGCGCTCTGGGTGCATCAGTGGCATAACATTGTAAACCTAGATTTGCTGAAAGCAGTGCTCCATTCAGCGGAGCCGCGGGCCCGTGCGCAGGCGGTGCGTGTGCTGTGCTACTGGCGGGATCGCGTGCCGGACGCGCTGGCGCTAATCAAAGTAGCGGCGGCGGATGAAGATCCCCGCGTGCGACTCCATGCGGTGCGCGCGGCTAGTTTTTTTGACACTCCAGCAGCGGCGGATGCTGCGCTGACGGTGTTAGGGAAACCGCGTGATTACTATCTGGATTACTGCCTCACGGAAACCATGCGTCAGCTTGATCCCGTGGTAAAAGCAGCCATTTCCGCTGGCACGTCGTTGGCGGCGGACGTGCCTGAGGCTACGGAATATTTACTGGCCAAGATCAATCCGCAGGAGCTGCTGACCTTGCCGAAAAACGCCCTCACTTCCACCGCCATGCTGAGCAATGCGGGCATCCCGGAGGCGAATCGCTTGGAGGCCGCACTGTTCCTAGCGGAACAAAAGAAGACCACCCTAGCAGGCGAACTGCTGAGCGCGCTGGAGCGCCCAACGAGCCCAGCGCGTGATCTCGGTCGCTTGCTGGCACGCCAGCCTGCGACGGAATTGCAGCCGCTGCGGGCGCGGTTGGCCACCCTAGCCGCTGGCAAAGGTGATGCCGTTCCAGCGGCCATTGCCGCTAGCATGACAGCGGCGGGCTCCATAGACGCTGCCTGGACGGCTGCACAAGCTTCCGCCACCGCGCTGGCCACGTGGCTGCAAGCCGTGCCCATGATGGACCCAGCCTTGCGCCCCAGCGCCCATGCTAAGGTACATCCGTTGCTCACAGGATTGCCCCCAGCGCTGCAATCGACCGGGCCGCAGTCTGCGGGCGGACGCTTTGTGAAACTAGAGTTGCCCCGCCCCGGCACGCTTACCCTAGCGGAAGTGCAGGTGATGTCTGGCGGCGTGAACATTGCCCCCCACGGCAAGGCCAAGCAGTCCTCCGAGAGTAACAGCGGGGCCGCTGGGCGCGCCATCGATGGCAATACCGCTGGCAGCTACGGGGCGGGCAGCAGCACGCATACCGTGGAAAATCAGCCGAACCCGTGGTGGGAAGTGGATCTGGGCAGCGATCAGCCGATCGAATCCGTGACCATTTTCAATCGCACGGACGAACAGCTAGGCAAACGCCTGCACGGCTTCACGTTGACCGTGCGCGACAGCCGGGGCCAGGAAATATTTAAAGTCGCAGACCAGCCCGCGCCTGCGGTTTCCGCCACCATCGCCATCAATGCCGTAAACCCCGAGTCCGTGGTGCGACGCGCTGCGCTGCGTGCCGTGCTAGTCACTGGCAGTGACGCTGCGGCTACCTTTACGGATCTAGCCACGTTGATTGAGAAGGCCATAGACCTGCCCGCCGCTGCGGATGCACTGATGAAGCTGCCCCAGACCGCATGGAAAAAGGAACGCGCTGCGGCTATGCTGGCGGCCATCCTAACGTGGACGCAACACACCGCCGCCGAGGCCCGGAACCAGCCGGATTATCTAACCACGTGGCAAGCAGGCCAAGCCCTAGCCGCCCTGCTCCCCAGGGAGGCCGCCGCCGCCGCGCGCACCGCCTTGAAGGCCGTGAAAGTAAACGTAGTGGCCCTGAAAACAGTGCCAGAGCAACTCCGCTACGACACCACCCGCATCGTGGTAGAAGCCGGGAAAGCCACAGAGATCCTCTTCGCCAATGACGATGCCATGCCGCATAATTTCGTGCTCGTGGCCCCCGGCACGCGGAATGCCCTAGCGGCTACGGCATTGACCATGGACCCACGGAAAAAGGACGGTAAAGGCCGCGCGTGCATCCCGGAATCTCCGAGCGTCCTAGCTGCCACCAAGATGCTAGAGCCCGGCCAGTCTGAGCGACTCATTTACCAAGCCGCCGCGGAGACACAGGAATACGAATTCTTCTGCAGCTTCCCCGGCCATGGCGTGGTCATGGGTGGCCGTTTCATCGTCACCCCAGACGTGGACGCCTACCTAGCCGAGCATCCAGCGCTGCCGAACAGCTTGCCCATGCCCCAGTGAGGCGGCCCCGAGCGTTACCGCAGCGCGGTTTTGGGAAAAGCGATCAGCTGTTTGGGATCGTGAGAGATGATGCGGTAGCGGTCGTCGTTGGTGTTCGGCTCATAGGCTAGTGGCTGCCCGAGATCCGTGGAGTCTCCTGGTAGCTGGGCGCAGTGGGCGGGGACCAGTTCGCTGGCCGTCTGTGGGTAGCGATTTTCGCTGAGGAAAAAACGTTCCAGCGCTATTTGCCACTTCTGCCGTTAAGTAGTCCTCCACTTTCATCTCCCCCTACTCCGCTATCCAGAGCGCGCGCTGATGTTCACAAGACCCTAGCGACAGCGATGCCGCTGGGTTTTAGCAATGCGCTTTTGCTGGAGACTCCAAGCAGCAGCGGACCAGCCGCACGAGTTGAGAGATCCTAACGCAGCCCGGCCCGCTGGGCCCACCAGGATTTCCCTAACGTGGTTTGCAGGCTTTGGAGCTTGTCTGCGGGGGATTTGCCAGCCTCGGGAAATTTTACTCCGAGCAGGCGTCCGAGCGCGAGCCACTTGGACGCCTGCATGGTGGCGCGCAGCTTGGCCAAGGCTTTCCACGCGTCGGCATCGGCCTTGGTGGCTTTGCGCTCGGCTTGCAGTTGGCTGTATTTATCCGCCAGTCCGGCGGGCTCGCCCACGGGGGTGAGGCCATCGTGGAGGTTTGTTAGTGTCTTGTTAGGGAACTCCCGCACCTCTGGCCAAGTGGCTTCGTCTAGTTGCGCCACGGCGGCTTGGATCTGATCCTCGGACCATTGGCCCACGGCGGTGGCCAGCAGCACTTGAAGCAGCCCGGCAGGCAGCGCGCTGATGTTCTGCCACGTGTGGCGGAGGTAGGTGGCTAGGTGCGCACGCAGCGCGGCATCATGCGGGAGTTCGGGGGCTAGATCATGCAGCAGGTCTAGGTGCATGCGGACCATTTCCCGCATCAGCAGCACGGGTTTGGTGTTCATGGTGTTAGTGGCATGGACGCGGTAGTTTACCAGCAACTCTGGATGCACGATCATTTGCTGCCGCAGTACGGCTTGGGCCAGGAAATAGTAATCGTGGTTATAACGATACGGGCGGAAGGGGTAGCGCAGCAGGAACTCCCGGCGGGCGATGAGGTTACTGGTGGTGGCAGGGAAATTCCCTAACCCTAACCACGCGCAGTAGTCCAGCTCTGGAAGGTGCTGCCAGCTCCACACGGCCCGGAACCAACGCGCGCGCGGCTCCGTGAGCGGCAGCTGCTCATCATCAGAGCCAATAATCTGTAAGCCCGTGACGAGCACGCTCTTACTGGCATCGGCGGCTAGCAGGGGCAGACATTGCGCGAAACGCTGGGGATGATAGTGATCGTCTGAATTTAAAATACTAATGAACTCACAGTCCGCTGCGGCCATGGCGATGGCTTGATTCAGCGTGTGATGCGCGCCTCGATTCTCCCGCGCCAGCACCTCCACGCCCTTAGCTTTGTAAGGCTCTAGCACTTGCAGCGAGGCGTCGGTAGAGCCGTCATCAATGACGATGATACGGTCCGCTGGACGCGTCTGCGCCAACACCGAATCCAGCGCTAGGTGGATGTAGTGAGCGTGATTATAAGAAGGAATGACAACAGCTAGACGCATGAGCAGTGTGGAAAGGCCAGTGAGTCTTCTAACGTGGAAATCGTCGTGTATGTTAGCGT
>JAYVOP010000018.1:0-10330 GCA_043757865.1 Verrucomicrobiales bacterium
TTTCCGGCGGGCCGGGCCTGCGCCATCGTCACGGATTCACAGGTGGGGCCGCGGTATGCGGCAGACGCGGTGGCCAGCCTAACGGCGGCGGGATTTACGCCCGCGCTGATCACGGTGCCAGCGGGTGAGCCGAGCAAGTGCTTTGCGCAGGTGGAGCTGATCGTGCGGGAAATGATCCGGGCAGGGCTGGATCGGAAAGGATTTCTCGTAGCGTTAGGCGGCGGCGTGGTAGGAGACTTGGCGGGCTTTGCGGCCGCCATTCATTTCCGGGGCATCCCGTATATCCAAGTGCCCACGACGGTGCTGGCGCAGGTGGATAGTTCTGTGGGTGGGAAGACGGGGATCAATACGCCGGAGGGGAAAAACCTCATCGGAGCCTTCCACCAACCGCGGCTGGTGCTGGCGGATGTGCGCACACTGGAGAGCCTGCCGCAGCGGGCCTGGGACGAGGGCTTTGCGGAGATCATCAAGCACGCGGCCATTCGCGATGCCGGGATGCTCGACCTCATTTCCGACGTGGCGGAGGGCACGGGCGACGTGGCGGAACTCATCGCGCGGAATGTCGCCATCAAGGGCGCGATCGTGGCGGCGGATGAATTCGAGACCAAGGATCTGCGGGCGTTGTTGAATTTCGGCCACACCATTGGCCATGCCATTGAGGCCTGCGCAGGCTATGGCGAGCTGCTCCATGGGGAAGCCATCGCGTTAGGGATGAAGGCCGCCCTGGCGCTCTCCGTAGCCCATGCGGGGCTGGATGCAGGGGGTGCGGGGAAAGTGCAGGCGCTGATTTCCGCCTTCCATCTCCCCACGCGACTGCCGGACCAGATCGCTACCGCAGACGTGCTAGAGAAAATGAGCCGAGACAAAAAGTTCTCCCAAGGCGCGATCCGTTTCGTGCTCCTGCGGGACGTGGGTGAAGCCTTCGTGAGCCGGGACATCACGTTAGAGCACATCCGTGCAGCCACCGAGGCGCTGCGGGCGTAACGGGCAACTCTACTCTGTCATTTACGGTTTCTGGGGGCATCGGGGATGCCTGCGGCATCTACCCTCCGGCACCGAACCGCCAATGACAGGGTAGAGGTAACTGGTAACGCTGCGCCAGCCATTTCCCATTTGCCAGCCCCCTCACCCCGGCCATGGTCCGGCCATGACAAACGACATTTCCCTCTCTCGCGACGTAGAAGCCATCCAGATCCCCAGTGGGGATACCGTCCTCCTGCCCCTGGGCACTAAGGTGATCATCACCCAAAGCCTCGGCGGCAGCTACACTGTGGCCACGGAGCAAGGCCTCGCCCGCATCTCTGCTAAGAACGCTGATGCCCTGGGCATGGACAAAGCCACCCTCCGCCCAGAACAAACGGGCGAGAAACTCAGCGGAGCCGCCCTCGAGGCCGCCATCTGGGTGCAACTAAAGCAAGTCTTCGATCCCGAAATCCCCGTCAACATTGTGGATTTGGGTCTGGTCTATGATTGCAGCGTAGAGCCTGCGGAAGGCGGAGACTCCATCGTAAATGTGAAGATGACCCTAACGGCTCCCGGCTGCGGCATGGGGCCGACGATTGCCGCCGATGCGCAGTCGAAAATCATGGTGCTCAACGGCGTGGAGAACGCGCTGGTGGAGATCGTCTGGGAGCCGTGCTGGCAGCAGGACATGATTTCCGAAGCTGGGAAAATGCAGTTAGGGATGATCTAAATTTTACTGCCTGCGAATCGTCATGCCGAAGCTCGACCCCGCCCTGCACCAAGACCAGAAGCCGCCCTGGATCAAGGTCCGCCTGCCTAGCAACCCCATTTTCTGGTCCACGAAATCCCTCGTGGCCGATCTAAAGCTGCACACCGTCTGCGAGGAAGCGCAATGCCCGAACCGCTGGGAATGTTGGAGTCAAGGCACCGCCACGTTCATGATCGCAGGGGACCGCTGCACGCGCGCGTGCGGCTTCTGCGCCGTGAAAACCGCCAAGCCCTTTCCGCTGGAAATCGACGAACCGCAGCGCGTGGCCATCGCCACCCAACGCATGAAACTGAACCACGTGGTCATCACCGCCGTGGCGCGGGATGACCTGCCGGATGGCGGAGCGCAGCATTTCGCAGAGACCATCGAAGCCGTGCGCCAGACGAATCCCGGCATCACCATCGAGATCTTGGTGCCGGACTTCAATGGCAAGGACGATGCCCTCCAAGTGGTGATGGATGCCCGCCCACATATCTTTAATCACAACCTAGAAACCGTGGAGCGGCTGACTCCATTTGTGCGCAGCCGGGCGGTGTATCATCGCAGCTTACACGTGCTGAAACGCGCTGGAGAAATGTCCCCCGGACGCGTAGCCACCAAGAGCGGCATCATGCTGGGGTTAGGGGAAACGGAGCCAGAAATTTTCCAAGCGCTGGATGATCTGCGGGAGGCGGGCGTGAGCGTCCTCACCATGGGCCAATACCTCCGCCCCAGCGCCAAACATTTACCCGTGGTGGAATACATCACGCCGGAGCGCTTCGACTGGCTGAAAGAAATAGCCGAGCGCAAAGGCTTCCGGCACGTGGCCTCCGGCCCATTAGTGCGCAGCAGCTACCACGCGGCGGACTTCCGCCCAGAGGCGGATCTGCTGCCGTAGTGGCGCGGGGCATCGTGGGCAAAGTCGGGTCACGTTGCGAGGATTGACGCTACGGTCTTGGCATCCAGCGCGGAGATGGCGGCCACCATCAGTTGGATGGTGTGCCCGTAGTCCGTGAGGCTGACGATGCTGTTATGCGAATGGATGTAGCGGGCGGGCACGCCGATGACCACGCAGGGCACGCCCTCGCCTGCTAGGTGGATGCTCTTAGCATCCGTGCCGCCACTGCGGCGGACGGCAAGCTGCACGGGCACGTTCACTTGCTGGGCGATCTTTTGAAGAAACGCCGCCAGCGGGCGATTCATCAACGCGGTGGGATCTAGCAAGCGGATCTGCGGCCCCCGGCCCACGCTGCCTTGGGATTCCTCGCTGTTCATACCGGGGGTGTCATCCGCAGGCGTGCCTTCCAGAATCAGCGCCAAGTCCGGCTTCACGCTGGCTGCGGCAGTCACGGCTCCACGGCAGCCCACTTCTTCTTGCACGGTGCCCACGGCGGTGAGGGCACAGGACAATTTTACCTTTTGCAGCCGCAGCATCGTTTCGATCATCACTGCGCAGCCGATCCGATTATCGAAGGCCTTACACACCACCAGATCTGGATTGGCGAGGTGCGTGAACTCCGACACTGGCACGATGGGATCGCCTAACGCGATGCCGAATTCCTCCATCGCCTGCTGCGCACTGCTGGCCCCGATGTCCACGAACAAGCTTTCCAGCGGCAGCACCTTGTCCCGTTGCCCCTCACTGAGGAAATGCGGCGGCGTGGAGGCGATGATGCCTAGCACCGCTTGGCCACGCACGTTGATGACCTGCACCCGTTGAGCTAGTAAATTATGCGTCCACCAACCGCCCAGGGCCACGATCTTCAGATAGCCCTTGCTCGTGATATGCTGCACGGCAAAGCCCACTTCATCCAGGTGCGCAGTCAGCATCACGCGGGGCCCAGAGCCTGGCCGCGCGCAGATAGCGCTGCCTAGTTTATCCCGCCGCAGTACGCCGCACGCGGCTAGTTGGGACTCGAAAATGGCGCGCACCGGAGCCTCTGAGCCTGAGGCTCCGGGGGCCTCCGCTAGGGATTGGAGGAGGGCGACGGAGGATGGGGAGGGGCGAGATTTTGGCATGGTTAAAGTCCAGCGGCGGCTAGGGTGTGAGCGGCTATGCGCAGGGCCCCCTCGGCATTGCGATGCCGGAGCATCTGCGCCTTGGCGGTGGCCCAGCGGCCTGAGGAAATGATGTCCGTGAGGGCCGGGCCGAGCAATTTTGTTTCGGCCACGTGCCAGCCACAACCGCGTCGCTCTAGCAGCTCCACATTGCCCGCTTCTTGGCCAGGGATGAAATAGTTTACCAACACCGGAGTGGCGGCGGCAAAGCATTCGTGGACCGTGGCCCCGCCGCCCTTGGTGATGATGAGATCATGCTCAGTAAGGAGTTGCGGCACGGCCGTGCTCCACCCTAGCACGGTGACGGAGCGCGCAGGGTAGCGCGCGACGACGCGGCGGATCATGGCTCCGAGCCGGGTTTCATGCCGCCCTAGCAGCACGGTTAAATGCCAGTGATCCGGCGTGCGGGTCAGCAGACTTTCCAAAGTGTCCCGCACGTGTTGATGGCTGGAAGTGGCGCTATAAAGCACACGGAATCCAGCCTGGGTGGCGGCTTCCAGCGGACGTGGCGGAAGGGTGTGAAAGATGGGGGCCACCGCAAAACCGGGCGCAGAGATCATGGCCGCCGGAATTCCATGCTGTGTTAGGATGGCGGTGGAAAATTCATCGGTGACGAAATAATGCTGCGTGGGAGCCTTCGTCCATACGTGGTTAATGGAGATGGAATCCGTGATGACGGTGCCACAAAAGCGCGGGAACGGCAGGCCGTCTTGCTTCTCGGCTAACAGATAGGGATACAGCGGAAAGGTGGACAGCACGGCGGCTGGTTGATCCCGGGCTAAGGTTACGCTTAGTTGCCGATGCAGCTCAGGAAAGAACCTCCAGCCCAAATTCCCCTGGCCAGAATCTTTCTCTGCTAGGCGATAGAGCGCGCCCCAGAGGCTGGGGAAATGGGTGGTGAGGAATTCATAGCCCCATTTCAAAAAGACCTCCATGCGCGGCACGGCTACGGGAAAGAGATCCACCAACCGGGCCTGCACGCGGCCTTCCGAGAGCTGTTGGATGGCCTCCACGATGCTACGCGCAGCGGAGTTATGGCCATCCCCAAAGCCCGCGCTGAAGACGAGCACGGTGGGCCGCAGATTACCAGCGGGGGCAGGGGATGCAGCTTGCAGAGTCGGCGGGATCATCGTAAGCAGCGCTCCTAACTAACAACTACCTCACGCTTCATGCGCCGTTTCCCATTCACAATCCAGCCCCTCGCGCTCATAGGCGCGGGGATCGTCTTGGGGGTAGTTAGTGTCTGGGGCATCAGTCGGCACTATTCACCACGGGCCGCAGCGGGCGAGGGAAATTTTCCACTGCCGCACCCGCAGCCAAGGAGGCCCATCCCCAGCGCTCCGGTCTTTGATCGGAAGGCTCCCAAAAGTGGCTGGAATTTCCTCACCCACGACGTGCGCACGCAGATCGACGCGGCGGCGGTGCGCGTGGGGCATTGGAAAATGATCGTCCTGCACAGTAGCGCTACGGCTAGTGGAAGTGCCCGCGCGTTAGATTACTATCACCGGGAGGTGAAGCACCTAGCCGCAGGACTGGCCTATCATTTCGTGATCGGTAATGGCCGGGGCGCGGGGGATGGGGCGGTGGCGGTGGGCTCCCGCTGGAGCCAGCAGGAAGCCGGCGGGCACCTGAGTAACGACGCGCAGAATGAGGTGGCGCTGGGGATTTGTGTGGTCGGAAATTTTTCGCACTCTGCGCCCACGCTCGCCCAGATTGAGGCCTTAGATGAACTCATTGATTACCTGCAAGCGAAGTTAGGCAAGATTCCGGTCACGACTCATGCCCTGCTGCCAAGTGGAGCCAGCGGGTGCCCTGGGGCGGGCTTTCCGAGCGCGCAGTTTGTGGAGTGAGCGGGTGGTGCAAGTCCACGCTCCCAGGTTAGGCGCGGCGGCGGCGGAAGCCTAGGCAAGCCGCAGCTAGGGTTAAGGCCGCCGTGCTGCTAGGCTCGGGGATGACAGAAAGGGTGATGTTCTGACCATCCGTGCCGAGGACCGCAGGGAAGCCGCCCACGGTGCCAAAGGGATTTCCCAGCGTTCCAGAGATGGGCTGGTTGGTGGCGATGAGGGTGTAGTTTCCTTGGCCGAATCCTGCCAGGGTGCTGAAGTTGAAGTCCCCAAAGTCCAGCAAACCGGAACCGATGGTGAGGGCATTGCCTGCGGTGAGTTGCAATAGATCGCTAGCACCAGGGCTGGCGAGTTCATAGATCATCACCCCTGCGTTCGCACCAGTGATGGAACCGATGAGGTCCACATTGCCATTCACCGTCAGCGTGCCGGGGCTTTCCCCTGGGGAAATATGCGCTCCCGTAGTGGTGGTCAGGGAGCCCAGCAGGGTGCCTTTGCCCCCTAGGGTTTGGGCCGCACCTAGCTGATAGCCACCGGTCACGGCGGTGACATCTAGCGTGGAGCCAGCCTTGATGAGGACGCTGGGTGAGGTGAGGATGCTGGCATTAGCTCCTAAGGTGAGGGTTCCTGCGTTGATGACGGTGGCTCCGGTGTAGGTGTTGATGCCGCTGAGATTCAGAGCACCCGCGCCTGACTTGGTGAGGCCGCCAGTGCCTTGCACAGAAACGGGAGACGCGGTAGTGCCGATGTCCAAGGTGCCCGTGATGTCGTAGATGATGGCACTGGCGATCATGTCGATAATGGCCTTCGGCCCCACCGTGGCGGTATTAGAGCGGGTAAAGGCACTGGCTCCAGTGGTGGTGACATTGCCATTGAGTTTCACGATGCTACCGACGGAAGTGGCGGTTAAAGCGCTCACAGCGGCGTTCAAACCAATGCTGCTGCTGGTGAGGGTGAGGCCGCCGGTGCCCACATCTAAGCGGCTTTCCTGCCCCACGGTGGTGCTCCCGCCATCGAGATTGATGGTGCCGCCATTGACCACCACGGTGGTGGCGTCAATCGCCCCGCCGCGTTGGGCCAGGGCGGTGCCACCGTTGACGTGGAGGGCCCCCGTGATGGTAAATGGAGACACTGGAATGTTCCGGCCCGAGCCGAAACTGCCGCTATTGATGGTGAGATTCGCAATGGTGTCCGTGGCTCCAGGATTGGTAGGAGCCAGAATGGCGGGATCACCAAAGGTGCCACCGTTGAGGGTGACGCTAGCCGTATCAGGAATCTGATTGCTGACATTGTTACCCGCATAGCGGAACGTGCCGCCGGTGCTGATGATGAGGTCTCCGCCGATGGCATTGAGGCCCACCGTTTTCCCTGCAATCAAGGTGCCTGCGGTCACGGTGGTCACACCGAGGTTGGTGTTAGCGGTCGTGCCGCCTAAGGTCAGCGCTCCCGAGCCTTTCTTTTCCAGAGTGCCCGCGCCTGTGAGGGTGCTGGTGTTGGTGACGGCGTTCGTATGATCGAAGACCAGCGCAGTGTTATTCGTCACTGTCCCTGTGCCCAGAGTGCCCGCATTGGCTGCGCCATCGCCTACTTGAAGCGTGCCTGCGGAAATGAGCGTATCTGCATGAGCATTGGCCGTGCCGCTCAGCACCAAGGTGCCCGGGCCCGTCTTTTTCAGCACTCCCGCACCAGCGGTGTTGCCAGCCACGGTCAGAGTGTTGGCGCTATTGATCGTGCCGCCGCCAGCGTTGACCGTGACCACGCGGTTGGTGGAGGCGGTCGGGCCCGTGAAGTCCAGCGTGCCGCCGTCCAGGCTCAGTGCGGTGCCTGCGCCCAGCGGACTATTGGTGCCGTTATTGGCCACGGAGGCTACGGCAATGGTGCCGCCATTGATCGCCACAGGTCCGGTAAAGCTATTGGTGTTACTGATCGTCACGCTGCCCGTGCCCGTCTTCGTGATGCCGGTAGCTCCGGTGATGGCCTTGGAGCCAGTGAGGGTGTAGTTCTTGTTGATGTTTGTAAAGTTCACATCCGATGGAGCCACGTCCGCCACGCTGATGTCTGGTGTGGTGGTGGTGCCAAAGTCAGAAAAGACCACTTTATCTGCCACCAGGAAATCTGTGGTGGTAGCGTTGTTAGAATTGAGCACCCAGTTCTTGGCTCCGGCAATGGTGTTGGTGCTCCACTCGCTGCTCTGCGCTCCGCTCCAGAGTGGGGAGTCCACGCCCGTGACATTGAGGTCGATGGTGGTGTTCGTAGTATTATTTACCAAGCTAGCGATGGTGCGGGAGGGCACGGTGCCTAATTTAAAGGAACCGAACCCAGTGCCGCCGATGGTCCCGGCATAATCCACTAACGGACGGGCTCCGATGGGCAATGCGCCCGTTACATTGACGGTCACAGAATTCGCCCCACCATTGGGCACCAAGCCATTAGTATTGGTTACGTTCAGCAAGCCCAGGGGGGCAGTGCTGGTGAAATTCAGCGTAGAGGTATTCCCCGCCGCGGTGCCCAGAATCAGGCCGCTCACAGTTAGGGTGCCCGTGCCTGCAGCATCGCCCGAGTCCACTTTACCGCCGTTACCCACGGTGGTCACCCCACTCACATTACCCGTGCCAGCCAGCGTCTGCGCGCTGGCGACGGTGAATCCGCCAGAGGTCACGTCCAAAGTCGCGCCCGCCTTTACGTCGATCCGGGAGCTATTGGCAATGCTCCCCGTGAGCACGAGCGTGCCGACATCCACATTGGTGGCCCCGCTGTAGGTATTGGCTCCTGCGAGTTTCAAATTGCCCGCGCCCGTCTTCGTCAGGGAGAACGCGCCCCCTACGATGCCATTGAAATTCAGCGGTGCCGTGGTCGGATTTACCGTCGCATTGCCCGTGAGCGTGGCGGCTGCAAAATTCACCCCGTAGCTATTCGCGCCCGTGGTGTTGAGCGTCTGCGCTCCGATGCTCAAGGTGCCGAGCGTGAAATTGTTCCCGGTGTTCACCGCTCCCACGCGGTCCGCGTCGATGGTGCCGCCGCCTGCGCCCACCGTGACGTTGTTGCCATAAGCCAATATACCGTTGTTGCCCGCGCCATCATCCCGCAGTTGGAGCGTGCCGCCGGTCAGGTTGACCGTGCCCGTGCCCAAGGTGTTGCCTGTGGTGGCCGGAGCGCTGCGCAGCCGTTGGTTAGCTGTGACGGTAAATATGCCGCTGTAGGTGTTAGCGGTATTCGTGAGGATCAGCGCCTTGGCCGCATTGGTGGCATTGCCATTCACCGTCAGGCCACCCGCGCCACTGAGAGGGCCGGAGACGGTCAAACTTAGGTCGGTGGCTGGCGTGGAGTAACTAATCAGGTGGGCGATGGAATCCGCCGTGACATTGACCCCACCTGCAAAGACTCCCAGATCTCCCGTGCGCGTGGCCAGGGTGCCGCCTGCGAGGATGATGTTGTTATTCAGGGTCAAGTTCCGCACTGCTATTTTACCGCCCGTATTCACCGTGATGGAGGAAGCAGTGAGGGTGGCGCTGGCCACATTGACCTCCAGCGTGCCGCCGCTATTCACCACCGCAGCCCCCGTGCCTAAAGCACTGTTGTTAGCCGCTTCCAAGATCCCCGCCGTGGTCGTAACCCCGCCCGTAACGGTATTCGCGCCACTCAGGATCAGGCGACCTACTCCCGTCTTATTAATGCTGCGGGCTCCGCCAGATTCAGCAATGACTGCACTGATCGTCAGCACATTGGCCGCCACGGAGATGTCCCCGCTGGCTTTGAGTTGCAGACTCAGCGTCTGTGGCGTCGTGGCCCCGGTGCCTGGACCCGTGATCGCATAGGCGAAATTTCCTGTCGTGGAGATGAGTGGCGTGCCCGCCCCCCGGCCACCATTGAGCACGATCACCATGGCTTTGCTGGTGCTAGCATTCACTAAAGAAGTGGCCGCACTGCTATTAAATGACAGATCCTGGATTTCCGTGATCCCAAAGGTCCCTGCGCCAAAGGCCGCAGCGGAGCCCCGCACATCCACCACACCCGTGGAGGCCAAGATCGCATTATCATTCACCCCAGGTAGCACGCCGCCGGGAGCCCAGTTGGTTGCGGTCGCCCAAGCCGGGGCCGCGCCCGAAAGCGTCAAGGCCGTAGCCTGCGATGCAGAAGTGCCCACGACTAAGATTAAGAGCGTGGGAAGGGAGTGAGAGAGCAGTTTTTTCATAGGAGAGTGACCGTGGAGAATTAGCGGGCCGGAGTTTTGCCTGCTTTCTGCGAAACTGACAAGCACCAATTCATGTTTATCCTGTCACCCGCGACCCCGCCGCGCGGCCTAGCGCTCCTGAGGAAGGGCCAGGGTCATGCTTAGTGCCCCATCCCTTAGCGTTGGCGTTAGGCTGCCACCAAGCAAAGTGGCACATTCCGCCGCCAGGGCTAATCCCAGGCCATGGTGCGGACCTTCCGTGCGGGCTTGGTCCTTGCGCCAAAAGCGCTCGCAGAGGTGCGGGAGATCGACGGACGTGAGGTCAGGAGCCGCGTTCGTGACCGTGAGCCGCACCGCGGCGAGTTCCACCCGCGCACCCAAGACGATGACGCTGTGCGCTGGCGCATGGGCGATGCTATTGCTCAGCAGATTTTCCAAAATGATGCCGAGCACTTGGGCATCCGAGGGGACGTGGAGCGTGGGGGAAAGCTCGTTCCTCAGAGTAAGGTGACGTTGCGCGGCGCGTGCCGCATGAGGTCGCCACGC
>JAYVOP010000019.1:0-35801 GCA_043757865.1 Verrucomicrobiales bacterium
TGTCTTCACGCGTGAGCAACTAGCCGGAGACCTGCTCCCGCAGCCGACCCCTGAGACGCTGACGGCTAGTGGATTCAATCGTTTAAATATGGTCACGCGGGAAGGTGGCGCGCAGCCGAAGGAGTATCTGGCCAAGTATGGCGCAGAGCGCGTGCGCACCGTGGGCACGGCGTTTCTCGGCAGCACGTTTGGTTGTGCGGAGTGTCACGATCATAAATTCGATCCCATTTCTGCCAAAGATTTCTACAGCCTCCAGGCGTTCTTTGCGGACGTGAAGCAATGGGGCGTTTACAGCGAATACCAATACACGCCGAACCCGGAACTGCGTGGCTACAGCAATGATCATCCGTTTCCACCGGAGCTAGAAGTCGCCAGTCCTGCGCTGCAACGTAAGCTGGAGGCTCTGCGGAAGACTTCGGACGAACTCTTGCAGCGCACCGCCGTGGACTCCGCTGCGCTGACCACGTGGCATCTAGGCGTGCGCAGCTTCTTGGAAAGTGACCCCAGTGGGTGGCTCGCACCCGTGCCCGCAGTGACGACGACGAGTAAGAATGCCCAGGCCTTTACGGTAGAAGCAGACCAGTCCGTGAGTTGGCATAGCAAGGAAACGGAGGATACCACCATCACGCTCAGCCCGCCTCCGGGGCTGATTGCAGCGTTGCGTTTGGAAATTTTCCCCACGGAGGAACATCACGCCAGCATCCTCCGCAGCGGCAAGGAAGACGCGGATACTATCAACCTCACGGCCAAGTTAGGCTCGAAGGTGCTCACGTTCCATCATGCCGCGGCGGACCACGCCGGGCCTCGCTATGCCAATGGCGCGGAGATCATCGGCGTGCAGGAGGCGTGGAAGACTAACGCCGCTGACGCCAAGCGACCGCACACCGCCATTTACCTGCTCAGTCAGCCAGTGGCCGTGGCGGCTGGGGGTAAATTAGTGGTTAGCCTAGCCAAGAATGGGATCAGTAAATTCCGCGTTAGTCTCAGTCCACTCGCCTTTACGGAGCCGACGCAAACTGCGGCGGATCTGCTCATTGCGGCCACGCTCACGCAGACATTTATTACCAGCACCACCGCTCAGCCGGAGGCCCGCCAGCAGCTCCAGCGGCTTTTCCATGAGATGCTGGAGTGCCGCAATGGTAAGGCCTACACGCTCATCACGCAGCCGCAAGAACCGCTGATCGTACGTGTGCTAGGGCGGGGGAATTGGATGGATGAGACCGGGGCCATCGTGGAGCCGCAGTCGCCTCATTTCCTGCCGCAGATTCAGAATCCAGAGCAGCGTCGGCTCACGCGTCTGGATTTGGCTAACTGGATTTGCTCGGATGCCAATCCGCTGACCCGCCGCACCTGGGCGAACCGACTGTGGAAACAATTTTTCGGCAACGCCCTGTCCGCAGCCCCGGACGATCTAGGCGCGCAAGGCGAGCCGCCGAGCCACCCGGAACTGCTGGACTGGCTGGCCATGCAGATTTCCCTAACGCAATGGGATTTCAAGAAAATGTGTCGCCTCCTCGTGACGAGCGCCACCTACCAACAAAGCTCCAGCCTGCGCCCGGAACTGCGGGACCGCGATCCACAGAACCGCTGGCTGGCCTCGCAGAACCCGCGTCGGCTGGAGGCCGAATTCGTGCGGGACAATGCGCTGGCCATTGCCGGGCTGCTGAATCCCACCCTGGGCGGCCCCAGCGTGCGGCCTTATCAGCCGGACGGCTACTACGCCATGATCCAATTTCCCAACCGCAACTACACCGCCAGCACTGATGCGGATCAATACCGCCGGGGTGTTTACATGCATTGGCAGCGCACGTTCCTCCATCCCATGCTGGCCAACTTCGATGCCCCCATGAGGGATGAATGCATTGCCAATCGCAATCTCAGCAACACCCCGCAGCAAGCGCTGACGCTGCTGAACGATCCCACCTTTACCGAAGCCGCCTGCGCCTTCGCCACCAGCACGCCGCTGGGGGATGTGCCCGCGCTGTTCCAACGCGCCCTAGCCCGCGCTCCGCTGCCCGCAGAACTGGCTAGCCTGACTCGTTACTACGAGCAACAGCGCAGCCTCTACACGGCCCAGCCTGCGGAGGCCGTGGCGCTATTTAAAGCCGACCACCACCGCGCCACCCAGCCCACCCCAGAGCTAGCCGCTTGGGCCGCCACCTGCCGCGTGGTGCTGAATTTGCACGAAACTATCACGCGCTACTAGCCAAGCCATGCACGCCGCCTCTGAACATAATCCGCTGCATGGCATCACGTTAGAAATGATGCTCAAAGCCTTGGTGGATTACTACGGCTGGGAGCAATTGGGCCTGCGCATCAACGTGCGTTGTTTCCAGGACCATCCCTCGTTTAAGTCGAGCCTGAAATTCCTCCGCACCACGCCCTGGGCCCGCACGAAAGTGGAGCGGCTCTACCTGCAACTGCCCTCCGCCAGGTTAGGCCCGCCCGCTGGGTCTGAGCCGGACTCGCCGGGGGCGTCGCTTGAGATTCCATCAATCCAAACATAGACGAAATGAATTCCTTCGCTATGCTGCGCGCAAATTCCCTCACTTTCCTATTCATCACATGCTGGACTCCTTGCTCATCCTTCTTTTCCAACTCCCCCTCGGCATCCTGTTTGCCGCAGGTTTAGTGGAGTGTTTCGTATTATTTAAAGACCGCCGGGATGCCGAGCCCGCAGTGCTCTGGCTACTCTTTTGCGCCACGGGCGCAGGCCTCCTAGCCGCTGCCGTCCACTGGTTAGTGCGGGGGCAGACGGACTATGCCGTGTGGGTCGGGCTAGCCTCCGCAGCGGCGGCAGTGGGCTTTTGGTTCAAGCGTCAGGCGCGGAATCTGGGCGTGGCTAGTTTGAAAGATCGCTTCTATCCCACAGGCAGCTATGCTGCCGTGAAGCTGCCCGGGCAGACGCTGCACATCCTCGGCTACCGTATTTGTTTAGTCGGTGGCATCCTCCTGACGCTGCTAGGATTGCATTTCGGAAAAGTCTTCCATCCCGCCCCAACGGACGGCCTGGAACCAGCCCCCGTGGCTGCTCCCAGCGTCGCCCCTGCTCCTACTCCTACTCCTACTCCCGCAAAAGCACCAGAGCCTACACCCACCCCAGACCCCGCCGCTCCTGCCCCCACTCCCGCAGTGGAGCCCGCCATGCCAGACGCGGCCCCTGCGAAACCTGCGGATGACCCCGCCAAGCCTGCGGATGCGACCGATCCTGCCAAACCTGCGGACGCTCCAGCAGCGGACCCCGCCATGCCTGCCGATCCTGCCAAACCTGCCGATCCCACTAAACCCGCCGATCCTGCCGCTGCGGTGGCCCCGGCTGGCGTTCTTGCGGAACAACGGCCCATTTCTAAAAACAGTCAGTTCGGAGCCAAGATCCGCCCGCTGATTCAGAAACATTGTATCACCTGCCATGGCGCGGATAAACAGAAGGGCGATCTGCGGTTGGACACCACCGACTTCATTCGCACTGGCGTGCGTGGGAAGCCTGTCATCGTGGCGGGCAAGCCGGATGCTAGCGGCCTGCTGGCCTCCATCACCAAGCCCCTCGGGGATGATGACCGGATGCCGCCCAAGGGCGATGGCATCTCCGCCGGGGATGCGGCCATGATTAAGAAATGGATCGTAGATGGCGCGGACTTTGGCGATGGCGTCAGCGCGGGCAGTGGCGGGGCGGTGGCCTTTGCCGAAGACAAGCTGGGCGCGGCCTTGC
The DNA here is from genome assembly GCA_043757865.1 of Verrucomicrobiales bacterium. Classification (GTDB taxonomy): domain Bacteria; phylum Verrucomicrobiota; class Verrucomicrobiia; order Verrucomicrobiales; family V1-33; genus JAGNEJ01. Next base: position 3,710 of record JAYVOP010000019.1, read on the forward strand.
AGGCTCCGCCCGCTGCCTTAATCAAAGAACTGAAGGACGATGGCGTGCTGATCCGCGCCATTTCCAAAGATGGGAAAGTGCTCGAAGTCGATTTCTCCCACTCGGATGTGTTGAAACTAGAGCGCTTAAAACCTATCAGTAACAACATTCGCGTGCTCGACCTCAGCCGCACCAAGATCACGGATAAGGACCTCGTGAACCTAGCGGCCATGCCCCACCTCGCCCGCCTCATGCTCGGCCGCACGGACATCACGGATGCAGGCCTCGCCAATCTTAAAGGGCTGGCGGAACTGGAGTATCTGAACATTTACCAGACCAAAGTCACGGATGCTGGTCTCAGCAATCTGGAGGCCATGAGCAAGCTGCAAAAAATCTATGCCTGGCAAAGCATGGTGACGCCGCAGGGAGCCAGCAAGCTGCAAGGGAAGATCAATGGTCTAACGATCAACACGGGCATCAAGTAATCCCGTGGCAGAGCACCCGGAGCCGCCATCGGTCCTAGCGGAGCTAGCCGCAGAGCTAGCCGCTGGCCTCGCAGAGATCGGGAAACAGCACATGCCCTTCGGTAAATACGGCCCCGCGCAGTTCCCGCCGCACGGCGTGCCGCTCTATGATCTGCCGTTGGAATATCTGCTGTGGTTTAAACAGAAAGGCTTCCCCAAGGGCAAGCTGGGAGGCCTGCTGGCGCTGGTTTGCCAAATCAAAGGAGATGGCTCTGAGGAAGTCTTCGCCCCCTTCCGCCGAGCCGCTGGTGGCCGCCATCCGTTGAAGCCGCAGCGGGTGAAGGAGATTGTGATCCGGTGAATTTAGGAGCGACGAATCATGGCGGGAGGGCCAGACTTTTCAAGCCGCGTCCACTGCGGGCTCCGCTTGCGTAAGACTGTGCAAGTGCTCCGCAGCGATGTCTTCTAACTCCATGAGCGAGCTGACATGGCAGAAGCGATTGCGCAGATGTTTCCCGCCTGGTAGTCCCTTGGTGTAGGCCATCAGGCGCGTGCGCATGGTCTGCATGGTGTAGCGTTCCTCTCCGTAGCGGCCACTGGTTAGGGCCATCTGGCAATGGCGGCGGATCATGGTCCAGCGGGTGGCCACGGGCACGGGTGGGGGCTGCACGCCAGTGGTTAGGAAAGCGCGGGCTTCTTGGAAGAACCAGGGGTTCTGCATGGCCGCCCGGCCAATCATCAGCCCACGCACACGCGTTTCCCGCAGCCGCCGGGCCACGTCTTGGCCATTGGCAATATCGCCATTGCCAATGACCGGGATGCGCACCCGCTCCGCACACTGGCCGATCACGTCCCAGTTCGCCTCCCCGGTGTAGCCTTGGGCCTTGGTGCGGCCATGGATGGCCAGGGCGGCCACGCCGCAGTCTTCTAAAATATGGCAGACCTCCACCGCATTGATGCTCTGCGCATCCCAGCCGATGCGCATCTTAGCGGTCACGGGGATGGGCACGGCTTTGACTAAGGCCTGGGCGATAGCCGCTAGCGCAGGGCAGTCCCGCAGCAGCGAGGAGCCGCCGTTCTTGGAGACGACTTTGTTCACGGGGCAGCCGAAATTGATGTCGATAAAGTCCGGCTGTTTCCAGTCGATGACTTTCTTGGCGGCCTCCGCTAGCGCAGTGGGATTAGCCCCGAAGAGCTGCACCCCTAACGGACGTTGCTCGTCAGTGAATTCCGTATATTTCCGCGTCCGATCATCCCTCCGCACGATGCCCTCGGCACTCACAAACTCTGTCACCATCACATCCGCGCCTAGCTCTTTACAGATTTGTCGAAAGACAAAATCCGTCACTCCCGCCATGGGGGCGAGATAGAGCGGGACGTGGTTTTGCTGGAGCCAATGCATGGGCGGGGGAGGGGAATCGCGGGGTCGGAGTGGATGCTCGTAAAATACGAAAACCCCGGCAAGTCAACGTGCCGGGGTTTCACGAGAGAGTGAATTACTAGCGATGGCGGGAACGACGCACAAGGCCTAAGCCAGCCCCGTGAACCATGCTCAAAACTCGTCTGCAGGAGATTCTTCCGACCCCAGCGGCTCCATAAAATCTCTGCATTTCCAGTTTCGCCTCTGGCAATGTGACGTTTGATGCGGGCTTCTTTTCTCTACCTCTTTCCTCACTACCATCCCTCACTAGCAACATGATTCGCGACATCGTTATTTTTGGCAATGCCACTCTGCGGGAGAAATGCGCGCTAGTAAAAGAAGTCACCTCCGAGGTGCAAGCGCTGGCCGTGGACCTCGTGGATACGATGCGGGCGGCAGATGGCGTGGGCCTAGCCGCTCCGCAGGTGGATGTGGCCTGGCAACTGGCGGTAGTGGATGTGGCCGAGGCGGAGGAACCCATGACCTACCTGCGGGTGGATGGCGTGGATAAAACCCTAGCGGAGATGAGCCCGCTGATCTTTCTAAATCCCCGGCTAGAGTTCCCTGGCAAGGCCAAGGGCTCTATGAACGAAGGCTGCCTCAGCTTCCCAGAACTGCGCGCCCCTGTCACGCGCCCAGAGGACGTGCGCGCCACCTTAACGATGCTGGATGGCCGCGTCATCGTGCTGGAAACGGACGGTCTCTTTGGTCGGGCGATTCAGCATGAGACGGATCATTTAAATGGCATTCTGTTTATTGATCGCACCACGCCAGCCTCCAAGTTATCCCTCAAGAAAAAGATCCGCGTGATGCAAGACGAGTGGGGCGAAGCCTGGAAGCCCGTCCCCGAGCCCCCGCCGCCATCTGCCTAACGTGTGGGGAGCACTGCGCTCCCTCTAACTCCCAGACGCACTACCACTCCGCCCCCAGTTCCCAGCGCTGGGCCACGCCCACCAGATCCTCGCGCATGCCCCATTCGTCTGGGCGTTCGCTGGTGAGGTGACGTTGGCTAGCGCCCTTGAGTTTCATGCAGCCCGTGTTGTTGCCGATCCGCGCTACCTCCTCCACCTCCGCTGGGGTTAGCGGATTCACGGCGGGTAGGGCGGCTAGTTCTTTGATCTTGGATTCGATGCTGCGGGCACCTTCGCCAGCTTCTTGGATAAAAGTGGGGATCACGCATTGCACCGGGGCCTGCGCGAGGTTCCAGAGGCTGGCAAACTGCATCAGCGTCAGCTTGTGCCGAACGGCTATTTCTCGCATCTTTTCCAGCTTGGCGGTGCCATGCTCCACCCAGTCCGCAGGGCGATAGGTGCGATGATCCCCTGGGCGGAAGACGTGGCCGGGCTTCACATCATCCCAGAATAGCCCGCCGTAATCCACCACGCGCGTTAGCACATTAATGCCAAATTGGTCCGCCGCTGGCAGCACCAGTTGCCCCGGCCAAGGCTCCAGCGGATTGAGGATAATCATCGCCCAATCGATCACCTCACAGAACTCTTCAAAGCACTGCACGAGATCAAGCGTAAAGCCATTAGCTGGCCCTGGGGCAATCCCTAACTGCTTAGTCAGCCCGCCTGTTTTCAGTCCCGCCATGGCCTGCCAGACGGCCTCGCTCGTGTAGCCGCGTTCGTCAGGATTATGCAGCATCACCAGATCGAAGTGGTCTGTGCCACAACGCTCCAGGCATTTCTCAGCGGCCATTTTCAAGAAACTGGCATACTGCTCCGGCCCCCGCAGCGCAGGATCTGTAAAACGTGGATAGCCCGCCGAGCCATTGCGGATGCCTTCATAAAAATCATGTCCTAACCCCACCGTGAGACAATACGACTCCCGTGCCACGCCCGCTAGGGCCTTGCCCAGCAGCTCATCCGCGCGGCCCACGCCATAGACATCCGCCGTCATAAACGTGCGAATGCCAGATTGATAGGCCAACTCGATGGCCTGGATAAAGCGCGCATCTTCGAGCGCTTCGCCAAAGTGCATATATTTACCGCCGCTCCAAGTGCCGTAGGCTGTGGTGGTGAGATTCATAGGTGAGGGGAGTGTGTAGTTAGGGAAATAAGGGTGCGGAGGGAAAGGTGGGCACGCCATCTGGCGAACGCAGGAGCGATAGTGGCTACGCTGGCGTGGAATTCAACCCGAAAACTAGCGCACCCCCGGCACGCCACTAGCGCCGCTAACTACTATCCGCGTCGTAGAAAGGCGGGTCATGTCGAAAAAAATCTTTGCCCAAGCCCACCGAAGCCGTCCGCTCCCACGTCTATGCCGCCGCCATGCAGGCTGAACGCACCCGCACCAGCTCGTGCGGGATCTACTGCATCGCGCCTTTGGCGGAGCGCCTGCACAGCTTGTCCTCCAAGCCCTCAGCGAGAAAAAGGCCACCGCTGCGGAGCTAGCAGAGATCCGCTGCATCATCATCGGTGTGGAAAAGGAAGCCAAACAGCCCTAACCATCCACACCTCATGCATGCTCTCTGTGAAACGATCGGTTGGACCAAGCGGAACAGGAGCGCAAGAACCAACCACAACGGCGGAAAATGCCCCCTCCGATTTTTGCGTTCGATTCTCATGCGGTTGGTTTTCCCTCCTGCTTGATTTGTTGCTTGGTGGTGACCTGGGGACGATACGTTAAAATCCGCGTGTTATTCTCCAAGGCCGCATGGGGAGGCCACAGGTTATAGTTGTGCTGCCACTTCCGGATACCCGCTTCCAGCACCGGTAGATGTCTTCGGATTTGAGGTTGCGCCACGGACGTGGCCGGGCGCGCCTACGGATTTGGGGCGTTGCTCCGCGCGGGCTCAGGCCCATGCTCGGGGCTTCATGCGTTTCACTGACATCTTTATCGCTCGCCCGGTCGCCACTATTTTGGCGACTGCGGCGGTGGCGTTGGCGGGGGCGCTAGCGTATTTCCAGTTGCCGGTGGCTGCCTTGCCGCAGGTGGATTTCCCCACTATCAGCGTGTCCGCATCCTTGCCGGGGGCGAATCCAGAGACGATGGCGGCCACGGTGGCCACGCCGTTGGAACGGGCGTTAGGGCGCATTGCGGGGGTCACGGAGATGACCTCCTATTCGTCTGCGGGTAGCGCGCGGGTGACATTGCAATTTGAAATGGATCGGGACACGAACGCCGCGGCGCGGGATGTGCAGGCGGGCATCAATGCTGCGCATAGCTCTCTGCCCAGCGGGATGCCGAGCAATCCCAGCTACCGCAAATCCAACCCTGCGGACTCTCCCATCCTCATCATGGCCCTGACCTCTGAGGTGGCCACGCCGGGTGAAATGTATGATGCTGCGTCCACCATCATTGCCCAGAAAATTTCCCAAGTGGATGGTGTGGGCAATGTGAGTGTGGGGGGCAGCTCCCTGCCCGCCGTGCGTGCGAGCATGAATCTGCCCTCCCTAACGCGTGCGGGCCTGACCATTGAGGATGTGCGCCAGAGCGTGACCAACGCCAATGTGAATCGCCCTAAGGGTGTGATCGAAGACGCCACGCGACGCTGGCAAGTGGTGGCCAGTGACCAAATCTCCAAAGCCGCCGACTATCAAAAGGTGATCGTTAGTTATAAAAATGGCGCAGCGCTGCGGCTGGGAGATCTGGGGGAGGTGACGGACGGCGTGCAGGATCCCTTTAATTACGGCACGTCCAATGGGAAGACCTCGGTGTCGTTAATCGTCTTCCGCCAAGCCGGGGCCAACATCATTGAGGTGGTGGATAAAATCCGGTCCATGATGCCACGCTTGAAGGCGATGACGCCTGCCAACATGGATCTATCCATCACCATGGAACGCACCGTGACCATCAAAGCGGCGGTGGCGGATGTGCAGCGTTCCCTGCTCATCGCCACGTTGCTAGTTATCCTGGTGGTCTTCGCGTTCCTGCGGCGGTTCCGCGCCACGTTGATCCCGGGGGTGGCGGTGCCGGTGTCGTTGTTAGGCACGTTCGGCATCATGTATCTCTGCGGTTATAGTCTGGATAATCTTTCCCTCATGGCGCTGACCATTTCCACGGGCTTCGTGGTGGATGATGCGGTGGTGGTGCTGGAGAACATTACCCGCCACGTGGAGGCCGGGATGCCGATCAAAGAAGCTGCGCGACGCGGCACGCGGGAAGTCACGTTTACGGTCATCTCCATGAGCATTTCCCTGGTGGCGGTGTTCATTCCGATTCTCTTCATGGGCGGGCTGTTAGGGCGGTTGTTTCGGGAGTTTGCGGTAGTGCTAACGTCCGCCATTGCGGTATCGTTGGTGGTATCACTAACGGTCACGCCGATGATGTGTGCCCGCATGTTAGGGCACAAGAATTCTGATCGCCCGCCGAACCGCCTCGCGCGGTGGTCGGACGAGGGTTTCCACTGGCTACAGCGCTTTTATGGTCAGACGTTAGGCATCGCGCTGCGGTGGCGCTGGGTGACGTTGGTGGCGTTTTTCAGCACTGGGGCGCTGGCTTGTTATCTGTATGTGGAATTGCCCAAGGGCTTCTTTCCCCAGCAGGATACGGGCATGTTGCACGGGGGGATCAATGCGGACCAGAGCATCTCCTTCCAAGCCATGCGGGATAAGGTGGAGCAGATCGCTAAGGTGGTGCAGGACGATCCGGCTGTAGCCACGGTCAATGCCAGCACGGGCGGTGGCACTTTCATGGGCGGGCCGAAGAATGGCGGCAGCGTCTTCGTGGCGCTAAAGCCTACCTCGGAGCGTGATTCCGTGGACGTCATTCTGGCCCGCTTCCGCCAGAAGCTGGGCAAAAATCCTGGCGCTGGACTCTATCTCTCGCCTGGGCAGGAACTGCGGATCGGCGGGCGCAATAGCCAGTCCCTCTATCAATACACGCTGCAATCTAGCGACCTCACGGACCTGCGCACGTGGGAGCCGAAAGTGCGCCAAGCGATGATGGGCGTGAAGCAGATCGCAGATGTAAATAGCGATTTCCAAGACAAGGGCTCGCTGACGAAGCTGATCATTGATCGGGATGCCGCTGCGAAAGTGGGGGTGACCATGGCGGCTATTGATGCTGCGCTCAACACCGCCTTCGGCCAACGCATTGTTTCCACCATCTATGCTCCGCTGAATCAATACCGCGTGGTGCTGGAAGCCTCGCAGGCAGAAGATCCCAGCGCGTTTGAACAAGTCATGTGTCGGGGCTCGGCGGGGAATCTGATCCCGCTGAACATGCTGGCGCATTGGGAGTCTGCGCCTGCTCCGTTGTCGGTGAATCACCAAGGGCAGTTTGCCGCGAGCACGATTTCTTTCAATCTGCTGCCGGGCGTGGCGTTCAGTGAAGCGGCGGATGCGATCAAGCTCGCGGTGGCGCAACTGGGGGTGCCTGAAGGCGTGCAGTGTGCGTTTGCGGGCAGTGCCGGAGCGTTCCAAGCCTCGTTGGATAGCCAACCGTGGCTGATCCTGGCCGCGCTGTTAGTGATCTATCTGGTGCTGGGGATTCTCTATGAAAGTTTCCTCCATCCACTGACCATTTTATCCACGCTGCCATCTGCGGGCTTGGGCGCGTTGATTGCGCTTTGGGCTTTCGGCATGGAGTTTAGTCTGATGGCTTTGATCGGCGTTTTCCTCCTCATCGGCATCGTGAAAAAGAACGCTATTATGATGATCGACTTCGCCCTGCAAGCCGAGCGGGAGCATGGACTTAGCTCGCGCGATGCCATTTTCCTGGCCTGCCAACTGCGCCTGCGGCCCATTCTTATGACGACCTGCGCAGCGCTGTTAGGCGCGCTGCCGCTCATGCTAGCCAGCGGCCCCGGCTCTGAACTGCGGAAGCCGCTGGGCGTGGCGGTGGTGGGCGGGCTCATCGTCAGTCAAGCACTGACGCTCTACACCACGCCCATCGTTTACCTGTTCCTCGACGGCCTGCGGCTGAGGTTCACGCGAAAATGGCGGCCCCTCCGGGTGGTGATCCCAGAAGTGCCTGCGACGGTGGGGTAAGGTGAGGACGCATCAGCGACTTTGCGTGCACGCCGTTAGTGGTCACCTTCGTGCATGGCTGGTGGCAGAATGCCGAGCCGTGCGATGGGAATCTAGAGATGTTTGAAAACTTCATCGCCAGCCTCCAGCAACGCGTCAATTTTACCGTGCATGGCGTGTATATCGGCTGGCGGGGCGCTCCGTGCAAGAATCCAAACTCCTGGGGCGGCTCAACGATGTGCTAGCTTGGCCGAGCTTCTTTGGGCGACGCTCCGAAACGGACCGCATTGCTCGGGTTCCCTTAACGGATGCGCTGTTGAGGCTCACGCAGACTGCCGCGTCAGCGGAATCAAGGCAAGGCGGTGGTCATCGGCCATTCCTTTGGTGGGCGGGTGGTGGAGCACGCCATGTCCCAGGCCATCGTCACCACGTCCGCGCTCAGCAGTCCTGGCCATCCCATGCAGATGCCTGCGGACCTCATCTTCCTCATCAATCAAGCCTCCGAATCCCTCACCGCCCGGCAGTTAAAGATCGCCCTCACGAACTGGCCTAAGGACAGCGCGCCCGCCGTGGTGTCCTTGTCCTCCGAGACGGATAGCGCCAACGCCAACATCTGGCCCATCGGGCTGCGGATCCCTAGCTTGTTTGGGGGTGGGGGAAAGATGCGCCCGTATGAAATGACGATCCATGAGAAACCCTATCATGATTCCCAACGCACTTACTACACCAAGACCACGGGCCAAGATCCGCGTCAGATCACGCACCGCATCTGCCCTGCCCAGCCGAGCGTGGCAGAGATCAACCAACAGGGCAACATCCTCGGCGAGGTGGTGCGCACCATCCCTCTCACCAGCGGCAACTGGGAACTCCGCAAAGCCCCGGGGAATGAAGGCGCAGACTATGATCTACAGCGATGCTTACGGGGTGCTGAAACTGCCCAAGACCATTCTGGACGGTCATAGCGGCAATGGGTCGGAGGGAATTTTCAACCATGACATGACCGAGATTATGTCGAACCTCGTGATGTATGCGGTGCCGAAGGCGAATCAACCCACCAAGACCGCCCCGACGGCCACACAGGCAGAGCGGATCGCCCTCAGTGCAGGCAGGTAGCCCCAGTAGGATTCGAACCTACGACCAAGGGATTATGAGGGGATTGCTTTGAGGTTGTGAGGCTTGATTTTACAGGTATGGAGCGCGAAATCTTGGGCGCTATACAGGATGCTATTTTTCCTTTTTGGCTTGGGCTTTGCCTTCTGGGGTTAGCTCCATTTGGTGGATGGAGGCTGGGAAGCTGGCGTCTTTTCTGGATTTCGCAAGAGTGTCTTTGGGGATGCCTAGGGCTTGCGCGTCGGACTCGAATTGTTGGAGGTCGGTTTGGATCTTGGACAGGGCGGTGTTGGCTTTGTCTAGGCTGGCGGTGGGATCGGTGGTGAGGGTGCGGTTTTTCGGGTCTAGATCCCGATGGAGGTTGTCGCGCACGGTGCGGATGTCCCGTTGAAAATTGTAGTAGGTGCTCTTGGTGAGGGTGTCCCAACTGCGCACGAAGCTGCGTTTGCCCATGAGGCTGGAGAGTTCTTTGTCTTGGTTCTCTTGGGCGGTTTTCTTGGCGGCTGGGGTGGCGTTCGGATCGTCAAGCACGAGTTGGGTGCGTGCGATCTTGGTGGCGCTTTTGGCGTAGCCTGGATCGGTGTAGGTTTCGGCTACGTGGTCGAGTTTGGCGAGGGTGCCTTTGACCCCATCTTCGTTGGTGAGGGCGCGGTCGAAGTGGTCACGATTGGAGTAGCCTTCGATGGCGGATTGGATCATGTTTTGTCCCACGCCGAAGTAGTCCATGACTCGTTTGACGCTGTTGATGGCGGCCGTTCCTATGTTGTCATCTACAGCATCAGTGGCGGTGGCTTTGATGATGTCCGCAAGGGCGGCTTGGGGGACGATGTAGGAGTGGTTGAAGTAGCTGACTCCGTCTTCATCTAGGCGGGTGAAGGTAAGGGATTTTCCTTTCTCGTAGTCGGCAGCGAACCACTTCATGAATTTCTTCTTTTTGTCGTCGTCAGGCGGTGAGTATCCGAAGAGCATTCCGAGGGAGGGAAGCGCGAAGGAGATTGCGGTGATGGCGGCAACTCCGGCAAGGCGGCGGGCGGCATCGGCAATGAGGTGGGGGTTGCTTGAGCGGATGTCTTGGCTAGCGTAGCGGATGTTCCAGGCTAGGTTGCGCGGGACCTCGGCAGCGAAGGAAACGAAGCTCCCAATCAATGGCGTTAGAGACAGGGCGCGGAGGGGAGCCACCACGCGTTCGTAGGTTGGGTAGAGGTTCTTGGTGCGGTTAGCGGCCCATTGGTGCGGGTTGGCTTGTCCTGTGAGGTGGGCTAAGCGGAGCTGGTTGAGGTAGCCCAGGATCTTGAAGAATGCGTCGGGGCGGCTCTGCGTGAATTCGGCAATGACGTGGTTGACGTCGATGATTCGTTTTCCTCCTAGGGCGGCTCCGGCTGTGCTTCCGATGGCAATTCCGATTCCTTGTCCGGCGGCTCCACCGATGCGGCCTAGGGCATTGCCGATGGCGGCTCCGTGGAGAGCACCGAGGGCGTGGTTCCCGAGTTTCTGCAGCTTAGGATCTGCGGGGAATAATTCTAGCAGGGCAGCGGCGTTTCCTTCTTGGAAATCTCGCAGGGTGATGTTGGAGTCGAGCACTCCAGCGGCAATGAGTTCGGTGCGCAGGGCGGCGGTGGCATCGCGTAGGCCGATGGTGGTGGCGTCCACTAATTCACTTGCGCGGGCTTTTCCGCTCTGGACGGCGGCCGCGGCTTTGGCAACGCGGTCAAATAGATGTGGTGCCCAGATGTCCCCGGCTTGGATTGCGGAAACGAAGCCTCCTAGGATGTTTGGGACTAACGACTTCGGGTTGAGCGCAACGTTGTTGAGCTTGGCGTTGGCAGTGAGGGCTTTGAAGAGTTTCCAGGCTTTTGGGGGGACGGCGGTGGTGGCGTTCTGGAGGGCAGACCAGAGGGCTTTGGTGGTGTAGAGCCCGGCTAGGGGGCTCCAGGCGGGGTTGTCGGTGGGGAGGGCTTCGGTGAATTTTCCTCCGCGTTGGGTGGTGAAGAGTCCGGTGGCGAGTCCGATGGTGCGCATGGCGGTTAGGCTATGGTGCTTGGCGACGAACTGGGCTTGGAAGCTAGCGCTGGCTGTGAATTTGGTAATGGGGTTGGTGTGCTCTCCCATGAGGGCGCGGATTTCTGGGGCGATGTCCGCACGTTGTTGGAGGCTGGTGACGTTCTTGCGGGCGCTTGCGGAGTTGGGGACGAGGGCGTTTCCCCAGGTGTCGCGATTGAGGAGGTCGATGAAATCGGATTCGAGTTCGGAGCCTGGCTTGGGGAGTCCGTTGCGGTCGATCTGACCTTGGCGGTTGGATTTGGGTTGGGCCACGAGGTAGTTGGCGGCGGACTGCATGATGGTGCGCACGTCTTGTCCGTTGTAGGGGGATCCGGATTCGGCGGCTTTGCGCAGGTTCTCGTAGGTCCAGTTGGCGCTGGCGTCGAAAGCGGCATAGCTTCGGCGCATCCAGCTTCCTTGGTTGGAAACGATGGCGTTTTGGAGGGAGCCACTGGGCAGGGTGCGAGCGATGACCATGGAGAGGTCATCGATCATGTTGCGGCCTAGGCGGGTGGCTTCGGCAAGGGCTTCGTCGAGGGTGGATAGGGTGGCGATGGATCCGGGCGTGCCTTCGAGGGCGTTGTTGACGTGTTGGTAAATGGTAGTAATCGGCAAGCCGGATTTCTTGGCTGCTTGTTTGGCTCCGCGTTCTAGCATAGATGCGGTGCGAGCGAATGAGGCGTGGATAGCTTGGCGTTCGTTGGCGGAATTTAACGAGATTTCGTGGAAGGATTTGGGAAGCGGGGAGCCCGTGAGGAATTGGCGCAGTAGCAAGTTCTTGACCGTGAAGGGGGTTCCTTCCTGGTGTTTGACCCAGGTGGAAAATTGGATTCTCTGGCTTAGTCCGTGGGCGGTGACGGGGATGGCGGTTCCGTTGCGGGTGGCTGCGGTGGCTTGGCGGATGAGGGCGCGGAGGTCTAGGGTGGTTTGGAGGGAGGCGCTGAAGCCTTTGAAGGCGCGGGCGTAGAGGCCCCGGAAGTAGTCCCAGATTTTGGCGACGGTGCCGCCCATTTTGGCGATCTCGGCAGGGGTGCGTTGATCGATTTGGCGGGCGAACCATTCGAGCTTTAGTTCCTCGTCGGTGAGTTGGGCGTAGCCGTTGGCACGGAGGTTTTCCAGCTCTGCGGTGGGGATCTGGGAGGTGAGGCGTTCCCAGGTTTTCTGGCTGGCATCATCGACTAGGATGGCGTTCATTCCGTTGTGGCCTACGCGCTCGTGGAGGATGACGCGGGCGACGGCGGCGCGTTCGGATTCTCCGGGGCGGACTTCGATTTGATCTGTGAAGATGATGGTGTGTCCAGTGAGGTTGTCGTAGAAAGCTTCGGCGTCCTGCATGTCGGCAATTTCTTCTGGGGTGAAGGAATTTTCGTTGGCGTAGCTGGTCTGGAGTAGCTCGGTAGGGTTGGCGACGACGACGGTTTTGGTTCCGACGATTCCGGGGAGGTTGGCTTCGAGGTGTCGGATGGCTTGGTTGACGATGGCGACGGGGGATTTGACCTTTTGGTTGAGCGGGGTGGTAGCTGCTTTGGGCTTTACGGGATCTGGCGCGGGCGCGGGTTGGGGCTGGCTGTTGGCCATGTGCTCGTAGCGTTCCAAGGTGGCACCTTTGGGACGTGAGAGGATGATGTCGATGGGGTGGGCAATCCCGTCGTGGGTGGTGACGAAATTTCTGGGGAAAGTGTCCGTGACGAGCAATCCATCCGAGTTCAACCAAGCTCCATCAAAGACGTGATCGTAGCCTTTACGACGCATGTAGTTGTTGATTTCAGCGTCGGTGGACGCACGGCCCTGGTAATTCGGTTGGGTGATGACGAGGCGAGGGGCGGTTTCCCCTGGCAACTGAGTCCAGCCTTCGATGGCTTGTTGATCTCCGAATTTGGAGTTGATCTCGGCCATCTGGGAAATGTAGCCCCTGAGACCACCGCGTCCAGGCGCTCCGTATTGACCCGGTTTTGTGAGTTTGATGACGCGGTTATTTGGCGCGTCTAGGTAAACATCGTGTTCCTCACCTGACGTGAGGTGAGTTCCCGCGTGGGCAGCTAGGAGTCGCGCTCCATCGATTTGAGGTAATCCAGCGCCTTCTGGAGAGGACAAACCTCGTTCCCCGTTTGAGCTGCTGCCCACTGGGCTGCTTGCTCCTCCGGCGTGGATCTGCGCGATGGATTCAAGCGCTCTTCGAGGGTTCCGATTCGAATCCTCCCATTGTGTCCCGCGTGGATCTTGTCCAAGAGGGCTTGTTGCTCTTTGGTTGCTGGCATCTGGTAATATAGGCGCATCTGTGGTGGGCGCAACATTATTTCTTGGTTTGGCGTCTGAGCGGCGGCTAAACTGGAGGCGGTCTTGTTTCCCGGCACGTTGGGCCACGTCCAGCATGGTGCGTGGGGCGTTGGGGTGGGCAAGGGCGGCTTCGGTGGTGTGTTCTTGGGCGCGGCGGGTGAGGGCGGACTCACGGGTTTCGGTGATGACGGTATCGGTGTCGGTGGCGAGCTTGGTGAGGGCGGCTAGCTGGGCGGGGGCGGTGGCTTCATCCGCTTCTACACTAAGCACGGGGGCACCGTGTTGGTTGAGGATGGTGATGGCGCGGTCCGGTGCGGCGGGGCGGTCCTCGGTGGCGTAGCCTAGGAGGGTTCCCAGCTTGTTTTCGGAGATGGTTTGTTTGACGGTTTCCTCATCGACCAGGGCGGAATTGTAGAGCAAGGCACCGTCTGGGGTGTCGATGGCTTTGATCTCTGGGGCGGGGACGGCGTGACCTTCATCATCGAGGGCGGGTTGGCTCAGCAGGCTGGCGGGGACTTGGGAAACGGTGAATCCTGGGAGCAGGGTGGCAGCGCGCTTTCCTTCTACGGTGAGCTGGTGTTGGCGCGCAACACTGGAGAGGGCTTCCGGGGTGGGGTTGGCAGGGTCGTTGGTGGTGGCTCCCTGGGCGGTGTGGAAGGCGTGGACTTCAGCGGTTAGTGCGTCCAGCTTGGCTTGCTCTTCAGCAGTGCGCTGGACATTGACGTGGGCGGGGAATCCGGGGTTGGATAATGGAACGCCTTGCTCTGGGATCTTCCATTGATCTAACTTGGATTGCTTCCACGCATCAAAGATGTTGCTAGCTTTGTTAGCAAGGTATTGTTTAGCAGGCGCGGAAACGTGACCAGCCCCACTCATGGCAAGCCCTGCAAGCCCACCCGCGCCCATGGCGGTGAGGGTTCCGTCCAGGGCTGCGTTGTTGGCTCCTAGGGTGGCGTTGTCCAGGAGGTTCTCAGCCACCTGGGCGGGCAGTTCTTCCAGGGCTTCTTTCCCCCCGGATTTTGCACTGTTTTTTACGATAGCTTTGAAGCCTCCTTTGAAGCCTTGAGAGACGGCGTGTCCCACGGTGGGGAACAGGAGTTCTGAGCCTCCTTCGATGACTCCGGTGGCGACGGCATTGGCGAGGGCGTGCTGTCGCATCTTGGCCGCACGGGCGGGGTCGGTGGCTTCGATGGAGTTGGCTTCCTGGAGGTTCTGGGCGTATTTATTCCCCCCAGCAGAGACGGACATAGGGGCGGTGGCAGCGGCTTCCCAGGCGAGGCTTCCGGCTTTGAGTCCGGCAGAGGTAGCCCCGGCACCACCTAGGAGAACGAGGGCCATCTGGGGGATGTTCTCCTCAGCTCCGATGAGGATGTCATTCCACAGGCCACCGTTAAATTTCTTGTTTGTGGAGGCGGTGGAGCTGGCGTGGAGGGCTTCCAGGGACGGGAGGTTGTAGCCTGCGGCACGGGATTCTTCGATAGCGGCCATGCGATCCTGGTGGGTGGCTTGGTCGTAGTCGAACTTTCCAAAGAATTCAGACATGTGCAGGGCGGCGGGCCCCATGGCCCGGTTGATTCCGGCTAGGGTTTGGAGTCCACCCCAGCCCACGCGGTCCCAGAAGCTGTCATCTCCGATGGCGGATTTGAGCTTGGGGTTGGCTTTGGCCTGGGCAATGATTTTTTCGTGGGCAAGGTAGGCGACGCCACCTTCTTGGAGGGCTTGGATGCGTTGCTCTGCGGATTTTTGGAGGGTGGCATCCGCATCCATTTGCATGGTGGCGGAGGGATCCATATTATCTCCCAATCCGCTCATGATTTGAGATTGGTTGACTACCAAGCGATCCGCTTCGGTTTGAGATTTTTGGATCTCTGCTTTGACATCCTCCTGGGTGAACTTTGGCAGCTTGAAGACGTGGGTTTGCTTGTCCCTAGCCTCTCCGCTTTCTTGCGTGAGGCGTAGGTAAGCCACGTCATCAGCGCCTTTGCGGTTGAGGGTGTAGCTGGCTAGGGTGGGGGCGGGCAGGACGGTTCCATCGGAGGTGGTTTGATCTGGTCCGGCGGTGATTCGGCGGCCCAGCGTCTTGGTGCGCAGTCCGGGGAGTTGGTAGATGTCATTGGCGGCCACTTCCTTGACGATGGGCTCCCAGCTTGGCAGGTCGGGGTTGACATAGCCCTGGCGCATGTCCGTTTTCACTTGATTGACTACGGCAGGATCGGCGTAGGCTTCGTGGAGTTTAGCGTCTAGGACTTGGCCTTGGAGCTTCTGGAGGGCGGGTCCGAAGAGCTTTTGATCCATGGCGACTTGACCTTTGTAAAACGTGTCAGGATCAGATGACCCAAAGTCACTCTCAGCTTTAGTTAGGTAGCTGGCGCGGTGTTGCTGGAGCGCTGCGGCCGTGTCCTCTGGGGAATATCCGTTCTGCGCTCCGTAGTCTAAGATTCCTTGGACGGTGATAGCCATTTATTTCTTGGTGGGAAATAGCAAGTTGTATTCGGTCTGGTCTTTGGCGTTTGGGCGCTTGGGAACTCCGGGGGGGCGATAGGTAATAGTATCTCCACCTACTTTCCGGCTTACGGTGCCACCATTTTGGATGGCGGCGGCAAATTGATCGTCTGTTAGACCTGGAGGGGCTTGGGGTTTGGTCGGGTAGAATCCCCCCATGGGTTTTCCATCCAAGCTGGGAATCCAGCCTGGGGATTGACCAGAGGCGTCTGGCGGGTAGGCTATGATGCCCGGCTGTTGAGGGTGAGCTTTCCGGTAATCATCCTCGGCTTGCTTCATTTTGATGGCTTGGTCGATCTCATGTTGATCTTTGAACTCTTGGAATTTCTTTTTCCCAAACTCATTGAGGAACTCTTTGGCAGCGCGTGGCTTCATTCCCTTGAGGGCTTCCGTGGTGGCATCATCCATTCCGTAGGTGGCTCTGATGGCGGCGGCGTGGCCATAAACGTCATCTTTCATGGCGTCTTCTTCTAGTGATCGTTGGCGGTCGTCGTCTGAGAGGGCGTCCCGGCGGCGCTTTTCATAGGCGGTGGATTCGTGGTCGTAGCCTGATTGGCGATCTTGGAGTTGCCATTGGCGGGACTCGGCACGTTGAGCATCGTCCCGCTTGGTTTCCTTATATTTAGAAATTCCGCTAGCGATGCCAGATCCGAAGGTGGAAATGCCCCGCGCCCAGCCCTCTCCGGTGTCGGGGGCTACGGATGGGTGGTAGAAAGATTGGGCGTTGAAGGCGGGCATGGGAAATAGTGAGTTAGGAATTTAGAATGGTGAATTACATCAGGAAGGCTCCCGCGATGGAGCCTACGGCTCCCAGAGCGGCACCCCACATGTTGGATTTGTTGGTCGCTCTGGCGTTTTGGGCGGATTGTTGGGCGTTGTATTGAGTGGCCCAGCGGGAGAAATCCATATTTTGGGCGAAGGCTTCTTTGTCCCAGTCCAGACCTTGTTGAAATTTGGTCCAGTCGAGTTTGCTGGCTTGGTTGGAGGCACCGACGTTCTGGGCGGCTCCGAGGAATGGTCCGAATGAGCCCAGGTTATTGACGGCACCTAGGCTGGCGGAACCCCCGCCTTTTCCGAACATGCGGCCCTGTGGATCCCAGTAGGCCATTTGGGCTTGGCCCACGTTAGCCGTGATGGAGGCATCGCTTGCTTTGCGCTGTTGGACTTGGGTATCCACGTTGGCAGCGAAGGCTTGGCGCTCCCGTTTCCGGGCGTGCATGGCGGTATCCCGGTCGAAGACCTCTGCGATGGCGGCAGAGCTTCCGGTGCCTAGGCCACGGGCGGAGGTGGCAGAGCGGCTGGCTTGTTGGACGTTGCGCATCTCATCGGCGGACATCTGGCCACCTAGATCCAAGTCGGATTCGGCATCGGACACGAGGTGATGCTCGATTTCGCTAGCACCCGTTTCATCTAGGCGCGCTTGCATGGCGTCGTTGGCTTTGGCGATTTCTGGGCTCTTGAGCATCGCCTCACGGAAGCCAGGGTATTGCTCATTGATGACCTTGGTTTCTGCGCCTAGGCGCTTTCCACTGATTTCCGCATCGAGCACAGCGAACTGCCCGCCATACATGCGGTTCATCTCGAGGATGGCAGGGTATGCCTCTCGCATCAGTTGGAGGCCATCCCGTCCTTCCTTCAACAAGTCACGCGGAATGTAGCCGGATTTATCCTTTTTGCTCCCGCTTTTGCTCCCACTGCTTTTGGAGCTTTTGGAGGATGAGGATTTTCCCCCATCGCGCTTTGCTAGCAGGAGGGTTTTTGCATTGGCTCGGAGGGCTTCTTTAACGGATGGGTAGCTGGGCATCTTAGGTTATGTTGATGGTGAAGGCTCTGCTGGCCGTGGCGGTGGATTGGTCAGTGGCCTTGAAAGTGGCGGTAAAATTCCCCAGGGCCGTGGGCGTGCCACTGAGCACACCATCTGCGGAAAGGCTGAGTCCGGGAGGGAGCGTGCCGCTTTCTAGGCTCCACACGTAGGCTGGCCAGCCTCCCTCGGCGGTGAGGTTGGTGCTGTAAACAAGAGTGCGCACGCCCGGCTTGACCGGATTGTTAGGAATGACAAGCGGGTTGGCAAAAGTGACTACAACTAGGCCCGGTTGTTGCGGCCCACCGATGCCTGCTTGATAGTTAGCTGCGCTGGTGCCCGGCACTAGCAAGCTGGGTCGGGTGCTAGCGAGGATTTCTCCAGCCAGCTTTGAGGCATGGAGGAATCCGGTGCCGCCTTTTCCTGAAAGGCTAAGGAAAGTGCCACCTTGATAGCCACCACCACCACCACCACCACCGGAAATCCCCACAGAGGCTTGGTGTCCCTGGAAGGTGGACTCCCCTCCGCTGGAGCTAGGATCATTTCCATTTCCCCCCTGAGTAGCGTTGTTTCCTCCCCCTGCTTGGCCACCCGCCCCGCCTCCCCCTGCGATTATTAACGCCCGCCCCGCGTCCCCAGCAGTGACATCCCCGGCCCCAGAAAATACCCCTGCGAGCCCTCCCCCCCCCCAATTCCCATCCACACTTCCCCATCCTCCGAACCCAAATGGGTTGACATTGCGATGAGCCCTGGTGGCACCTTCTCCCACAACCACAGCACAATCCGCGTCCTTGGTGGCGGGGAAATAACCGTAGGTGTAGCCACCCACCCCACCAGATATACCGGAATCCTCCATACCTCCAGCTCCCCAGCAGTCGATGCGCTTGGAGCCCGTGACTGCATCCTTGAAGAACTGAGTGGATTTGGTGCAAGTGAACGCGAGTTTCTTGCTTCCAAAATCCTGCCATTCCGGGTATCCAGCAGGGTTCCAGCCTAGGAATGGGCGAAGGAAGGCTGCGGGCGGAGTTGCTAGCAACCGGAGCGCTGTTTGACCATTAATTTGCATCAGCAGGTTAGCCCCAGTCAGCTTGTCGTCTGGCCCGAATACCGTGGCGGGCAACGTTTTCTTAGTGACTTCCCTGGCTAATTGCATGGGTCTCTTGAAGGTCGTGGCCACGGCGGAGGCTTCCAACTGGGCTTGCGCGAACCGGAGCGATTTCAGGGGGCCTGTAAGGTTCGCGGTGCGGACCCCCAGGACAATCCCGTTGGTGAAGTTGGTATAGTCACCAGCCTGGAAGGTGAACAGCACGCGCGTCCAGACGCCTTCCAGCAACGTTTGACTGATACCCACTTGCACTTCTGCCACGTCAACAAAATCATCTTCTAGCGCGGTGCAGTGCAGGAAGGGGATCACATACATGGGGTCGCTGGTGGTGTTGCGGCAGAAGATGGAAAATGTCAGGGTCTCACCACGTAGCATTTGAGTGATGTAGCTAGGTATCCTGACAGAGAAATCCACACTGGTAATTCCGGTGGCACCGATCAGCTCGGCACCGTAGAAAGAGCGCGGATCCGGGGAGTCTGCAATGCGGTTGTATTGGATCACCGTCCCAGGCGGACCGGTGGGCTTCACAAACCAGTCGGCGGCATTCTGAGTTCCCTCTCCACTGAGAGCCTCCATGGTGAAGCTTTCCCAGTCTTTGGTAGTGAAGACACAGCGCGGAATCCAGTTCATCCCGCGCACACTTTCCCCAATCGCGGCTTCGAGCGCGGGCACATCTAGGTTGTCAGGTCCGAACTGCGTTCCATTCGGGATTTTCACCATTGGGCGTCCTAGCAGGTTGAGCACAGCGGCATCTACCGTTCCATCTGAGGGGACAGTGTAACCTGGAATGACTTGGAGAGCGATGTCTGGCATGATCTAGCTGCGGGTGTTAGGAGTGTTGCCAATGGAAATCCCCTGGGCTTGGATCCCACGGATTTTGAGGCGTCCACGGGTGGTGGAAATGGTAACGGAGAAGGAGCGGCCTAACCTACGCACGGCATGGCCTTTGTCGAATTCTTGGAGGATGCCTAACGGGATTCCGGCGGGAGGTAAATCGATGCGATCCGAGGCCATCCAAGTATAATCCTCGCGATGAGGCTCCATGAAACGCGCCCCGTCGTTGAGCCTGTAAGCAGGCTTCCCGGTGATGAGATAACGCGTCCGGTCCCGTTTCCGATTCGTCTGAATGGGGATAGATTCGCGCACGCCTTCTGTGCTAACGGAAATGGAAATTTCCGCGTTCCGGCTTCCATACACCACCGCTAAATCTCGCAGCGCTTTCATCCGCAGTTGATCCAGCATGTATCCACGGGAGCGCATCAGCGTGGCAATGGGCCTCTCAGAAACCGCATCCGCACGATCCACCTCCCCGTGTCCTAACGCCAGGATGCGCGTTCCATCGAGCATGAAAGCGGTGCGTTGACCAAACAGGTCCGTAGCTACTAACTGAGAGGCTTTTGAAGGCTCCGGAGCGGGCGCTGATCCCGTTAGGCACATCTGGAATCCCAGCCCAGAATGGAATAAAGAGACCCCGTTAGGCGCGCTGGCAGAAACCACGGGCGGCGGGGTGGCGGCATAGGTATGCACCCCATTCCAGGTCTGCGTTAGCAGATCATAGACCAGCAGAGCATTGTTAGCATCGGAGCCATCTAAGGGCACCGCTAGCTGATATTTTTGGTTGGCAAAAGTGGCACTAGCCTTGTGAGCGTGCGCCCAATTCACCCGACGCATGATGTTTTCGATGGGCGCGGAGAGTGGTAGCGTGGCACCACGCATGTTGCCTTGTTCCGTTTGTCCTAACGAGTAAACACCATCGTGCGCTAACCACAGAAGATCACCACCGATGTCTTGCACACTATCCCGTGCAAGACATCCGATTTTACCCGGCAGGCGGTCAATGGTGAGGTTGGCAAGATCACCATAGAAATTATTGAGGAACCAAATCGACTGATCCTTCCACACGACAACTCGGGAGCCTTGGTAGCGGGCGGCAGCCACCAGCGAATCATCCTCACCCTGATTGAATCGCGCTCGGTTGAGGGTGAGGTCAAATCGATTTGGTTCCAATATGTCCGACCACCCAATTTCGTCTCGCGAAATAGGCACGAGCACGCGGTCGCTAACCAAGATTCCCCACTCTGCTTTGGGCAATGTGGAGAGGTAATCAGGGCGTTCAAAGTCGAGAAAATTATCCACTAGCGACCACGGTTCATTGGGGTTTCCACTCCAAATGAGGGAGTCTAGATCGACGCCTCGAAACATCAGCATTTTATCAAACGCTTGGAGCATGGAAACGCTATCGTTGAGCGTGGTCCCAGCAGGCAGCGGGAGGCGACGTGGGGTGATACAATCACACAGCAGCCACGTGGTATCCGCGTCGGCAGCTAGTAAATATTCGCTGCTCAAAGGATCAGAGAACACCGCACCACCGCGCAGCGTAGTGAATCCGGGATTGAAATGGACTGGTGCGCAGCACCCCCAACGAGTATCCGCATCCCCATTGAGGAAATTGATGTTCCAGGCTTCCTGGACGCGCCCTTGCATGGTATCATTGAAGTCTTGCTCCCGTCGGCAATCCACCCCCACGAATCCCCCATCCAGTGAGACGCTCACTGGTATGTCCATGCGGTCTGGTTGGGGGAAACGGGGCATGTTTAGATTACCTTGGTTAGCCAGTTGGAAATATCCCCAGAGCTGGCCACGGAATAGTCGAGGGAGGGGTCATACTTCGACCACGATTGTTTGAGAGCCTGTGGCAGCAGGCGTTTGTAGCCTCGGTTAGCGAGGAATTCTTCCACGCGCACCACGGCACGCTCAGGGGATTTTGGTGGTGGGGCAGGCGCTCCGACATCTTCAGCCGGGCGACATTCCACCAACGATAGGATTGCTTCAGGATGCACCCAGCCCTGGGTGCGCAAGGAACCATTGACCATGGCATTGCGCATCCGGGCGTAGATCCCATCTCCGTTGCGTTGAGCCTCCGCGCTAGCAGTAGCACCAGCAGAGGTGTTTCCTTCAATATTGGAAATGATTCCATTCTTGGAATCCAGCGTGATTCCAGCATGACCACTGTCAGATGAACCATGACGAGCAAGCCACAGACTCCCCGGCACGGGCGCATCCGAGAGCAATCCTAGCTCCCGCATCTTGCGCACGTTAGTCATACAGTGAGCGGTCCACACCTCCAGGAATCCTTTGGGATCCAGATTCAGCCCTTCGCACGTTAGGATAACGCAAGCGCCATCAAAGGCGGCACAGTAAGCCGCCCCTGGACTCCACCACGGAACCCGCTTCATGGCCTTCAGCAGGCGCGCGGAGCGGGCAGCGTCTTGAAACGCAGCGTTACTTTCCGTCTCGTAGAGGCCACAGAAGGTAGTGGCAACATCCATGAGGCGGTGAGCAAAGGTGGTGGAGTCCATCTTGTGGTTTTAGTTAGGGTTGTAAGTTTGGAAGGCTTATTCGAGCTTGGCCACACCGTTGCGCAGAAACGCAGCGGACAAGCATGTGGTCACGGTTTGGAATACCTGCATGAAGCTGGCTTCTCCGGTGAAGTAGGCGGCCACAGAGCCGATGACTCCGATGGCTGCTGTGACGTAGGTTTTTTTACCGGATAGGATTCCGGCACCTGGGGTGGTATTCATAGTGTGGGCATGGGGTTTTGGTTTTGGTAGAACAACTGGCCTCGCAGCCAGCGGTTGAGAGAATCATCGTTGAGCAGCGGCTCTGGCCCGTTGTCGGCAGGCGTGTCCTGGCGGCTCGGGGGCAGCAGGTTGATGGGGGCGGGGCGGACATTAACGCAGCTCGTCAGGAGTGTTATCGCCAGCATGGCGATAGGTTTCTTCCAAGGGCACGCCTTCTCGGGGCACCGTTCGATCTGTTCCTTGTGAACGCGCAGAACCGCATTGCTAGTTTCCAGCGCTTCCACCCGGATGATGATTTCCCCCTGGTCGGTTTCCAGTTGTTTAATCCGGGTTTCCTTGGAATTGTAAATCAACTTGGAACCCCCAGCGATGACCGCCACGAGGGTTCCGATAATAGAATAAAGCTGTGCGTCGGTTAAAGTCATGGGTGATTTATCCATTCAGGGGTTCCACCGACATGATCGGCAAAGGGATCAGAGAAAATGTTTCCATATCGCATCTTCGCACTCGTCACGCGTGGAGCGATGGAGGACTCAGCCCATTGACCCACTGCGAGGGATGGGTTGATGACTTGTCCGGTCAGCTTCCCTTCCGCAATGAGGTTCCGAGGGTATTTGTCGGAAGATTGATTCGGATTAGCATGGAAGGCCTCCAGCAGTTTCCGGGCTCCTTCCGGCGTCAGAATGTAGGCGAACAACCCCCAGCATTTACGGACGTTACTAACTCCATTCACCGGAGCATCCACCTCTGGCCACGAGATCCCAAGATACGTTATATCAGCCATCGGCAACTCCCGTGGCGCAGACCATTGGGCGCGAAAATCCTTACAGAAAATGACATCATCCTCCAGCAGCAACCAAGGTTGACCACTAGCCACGACTCCTTGCCACATCCCCATGTGAGACAGCGAACACCCCACATCGGACATGTTCACCCCTTCGATTGGTTCCACCTGTCTCCCGTCGA
This sequence comes from Verrucomicrobiales bacterium, assembly GCA_043757865.1. Taxonomy (GTDB): domain Bacteria; phylum Verrucomicrobiota; class Verrucomicrobiia; order Verrucomicrobiales; family V1-33; genus JAGNEJ01. The sequence goes on from JAYVOP010000019.1 coordinate 26,870, forward strand.
TTGCCTTGACGAAATGGAGGTTCCATCCGAGCTGCTCTGCAATGCGCTCCATGCGTGCTCTGCGTTTCGTATGGCGCTCCAAATTCAGGCACATGATTCGAGTCCCAACCATGTCCGCAAGTGAAGCACCCGCATCACAGCGCGTGCGCACGGAGGCAAATTCAGCCAAGCCGGCAATCGAGGCTTTCACCCGGTAATTCATGTGAGACGCGCTCGTTTCCCGGCTCACGAAATCCCAGTTAGACGTTTGTCCGCATTCAGAATCCTTTTTCAGGATCATCTCAGCCATCTCACGTGAGATGGTGTAACCATGCATCAGCATTGGCTTCGTAAGCAATCCGCTCAGCAGTTCATCAGACCACTTATAAGCATCCGCAAAACGCACCTTCTCGAAGATGACTTCATCGTGGTGCAAAGTCACGAATCCCCAGCCTTCCTTAGCAGCCAAATTCTCATCCAGAGCAGCCAGCGCACTAGCGGCGTTGGGTTTCAGGAACGCATCATCTTCAAACACATGACCCCATGGCAAACCCAGCGCAATGATCTGTCGGCATACGGCAAGATGGGACCGATAGCAACAAACATCCCCGGCTCCGAGCGGGGTTTCCGTCAAGTAACGCTTGGCACCTAGGGCAACGTGGAAGCGGTCCGTAATGGTCGCATCCCGATCATACCCTAGCACCATCTGAGCGGGATAGTGTCTCGCAAGCCCGCGCAATTGCTCGCTCGCGCGGGCAAAGCGGGGGGAGTTCTCGAAGCTCAGGAAGAATGCTCGCATAGAAATTTTAGACGGTAAACCAAGCCATGGGTCCAAGGTTAGGCTCTCCCCAGGAGCGGATTTCGTGGTTGACCACGAGACTCTCGGAAGTGCGGTTAGGACTTAGGATACGACCAGTAGGCAGGGGGATAAAATTAGCGCGGATGGCACGTCCCAGCGCGCGCGGTCCCATGAAATCCAACACCGCTCTGAAGCGGTAGGGATGAGCAGCGCGAATCATGGTCCAGAGCGCTGGATGCTTGGCAGTGGCGGCAATGAAGCCATTGTTCACGCGCATTTCAGGATCGATCCCGTAGTAGTTATCTTCCACGCAGGCAGCGATGTGGTGTTCATCAGGATGCTTCTGGCATCCAATCGCTGGGTGGCATTCCAATGGGCTCACAGGCTCTATGTCCATATCGACATAGAGTCCCCCGAAATGATAGAGCACCACAATGCGCGCAAGATCTGCGAGCTTGATGGTCTTCTCTCGTTTCAAATCTTCCCACAATGGAGTGAGCCCGTAGTGAGAAATCAAGCGCTCCACATCTTGAAGATCCCAGAAACGGTATTCCCAGTCTGGATTGAGCGCACACCAAGCAGCCCGGAAGGAGCGGCACTGCGCAGGGGCTTGTCTCCATGATGGCAACCACATCTGGTGGATGATGCGTGGGACTTCTGGGAGCCAAGGTTCTGGGAAGGCGCGGCGGGACATTAGTAGGAAATGAGGCGAGTGAGTTGGGAGATTCTCAATCCTTTCTGGGGATTGATAGTCATGTAGGACAAGGGAGCATGCGACACGGCGACGGTGAGGCGTTGACCTGGTAGAATCATGCGTTTCACCAACCCTGGTGAAGGAGAAATTCGCATCGAGCCGCTCCTCATAGCTCCGGTTGCATAGGAGACCCCATCCACTTTGAATTCCAAAGTAATCAACGCGGCGCCCGTATCCACCAGTGGCGTGCAGAAACTGAAGCGCACGGCGTCCAGATAGTAGCCAGCAGGAGCATGGCACACGTAGTATTCTCCATTTGTAACCTCCACCCCAGGAGCAATCACATCGGCATCCAGCACTTGCAGAGCCACGTTAGTCACCGTGGAGCCTGCATGGCGCAGATTTTCGGCTTGGTCCCAGAATTGGTAGGTTAGACCTGTTTCGGTCAACGTAAGCAGGCAAGCTGCGGTAGTTTCTGTTTCCACCCATTCCAGGGTGGCATCGGTGGCAGCCCCTTGCAGGGTGCTTGTTAGCGCTCCATCCAGTCTGGCGGTAGCAGAGGCATTGAGGCACAGCACCCCACGGTGGAATCCAACTTTCGAGAGATGCGTGTGACCACTTAAAATGGCGCTCACACGGTAGGCGGGCTTGGTGAGCCAAGCCATCTCCGCAGCGTGTTCAGCCCCTCCTTGGGCTACGGTGAACAGCGGGTGATGCACCATTACCAGACGGTGTGGCGCAGTGAGCGCAGTGCAGCGCTCGGCAAACCATTCTTCCAGTGGTGATCCCCCACTGATTCCGCCAGGGTGCATTTGTTGGCGGCTGGTAGTCAAGCCGTCATTGATGACGATCACATCACAGAAATTGTCCCCTAGCGTGACATTCCAACAACCCGGCAGATCCGTGGCGAAATTTCCATGCGGATAGAAGGCATGGAACGCAGCTCCATTATCTCCATCCAAATCGTGATTCCCAACACAAGCAATGGTGTGATTCAGCCGTCCATTTAAGAAGGTATTGGCAGCCGCATAGCTGGATTCTGGATAACGACAATCCCCAGCCAGTAGCACCCGGTCTGGGTTCCAGCGGTTAAGCATCGTTCCCAGCGGACTGGTGGCCCCACCTAGCAGCCCTTCAGTGGGCTTCCCTGTATCAGCTAAGAAGGCGAGGCGGAGCGTTCTGGGCGCGCCATCAGAACCACCACCACCCACGGTGGTTTGGTTAATGATGGTCATGGGTGGCTGTAAAATGGTAAGCATAGTTAGTCGGATTCGTAATCCAGGGAGTGGTTAGCTCCGGCGGTGGTAATGGCGTAGAGAGGCATTTGGGCGGCAGGCCCCGTGATGGTGACGCTTCCCCCTTTGGGTTGAATGATCAGCCCAGAGAGAGCGGATTCTGTCAGAGAAACGGCACCGTAGAGGCGGAACCTCACCACCGCGGTGGCATGGTTGTTCTGGAGCACCAGCACGGTCCTGGTGGGCTTGGCAGCAATGATGGGGACGTTCCCTTGGTTGGTGGCAACAGTGACGGCAGGCATGTTAGGAAAGGTGAGTTCTCAGTTGAGATTGTTGATTGCGCACCAGTTGGATTTCGTGTTCTAGCAGTGAGAGCACGGCTGATTCCACGATGGTAGCAGCGGAGAATTGAGCCTCTGTCTGGAGGTAAAGCGCACGCGCCCCAGCCTTGGTGGCTTCGACAAGGCAGTCGAGCACAGGCACCGGAAACCAGTTAGGTTCCATGAGCAGACTTTGCGTAGGATAACGGCATTGGAACACGTGACCTGTCTCCACGTCATCCCAGACCAGCGCACCGGGTTGGTAGCGCGTGGTTGCACACCACGGCACGGCCGTAAACTTTGGCGCAGACGGACGGAACCTAGCACACAGAGTGGAATCCGCAGCCCCCACCACGTAACATCCTGGCGCAGCACAGAAATTCACGGGAGCACCCGCTTCCGTGGTGAGATCCAACAACTCCCCGATCCACACCGTATCCGTTTTCTTCCGAATCAAACGCAGACCAGCTCCATTGGGTTCCGTTTCCGTAGGCACGGGGAGCGTAGGGCAGACATCCGGCCAGTCGTGGAATTGCCAGCAGATTTTGTAAGCCGTGTTGATAGCTTCGGTCATCTGGTTAGCAATGGTGCGGGAGAGTCCCTCCTCTTCTGGGGACATCCCCACAGACCGCGCTAGTCCGTAGAGCAATTCCTGGAATGGAACCGTTTCCGGCATGATGGCACCAGGGAAATACGGGTTCATGCAGCCTCCCATCCACTAGTGATGATCGTGCGACCCGTCTTATTGCGCCTAACGCACTCTGGATTGTCCCGCGCATACTGCGCACGAAATTGAGTATCAGCCCAGCAATCCCGACCTTCCCGTTGAGCCCAGTAGGCGTAGCTGATGGAATCAATTTCCAGCCAGTAATCAGCCTCATTCCAGCCTTCACGGTAGGAGTAGTCAATCTTGGCAGCAGCAGCGAACACGCGCTCACTCGCTTGTTTCCCTAGCATCGCTTTGGTGCAATAGCCCTTGTGCATATCATCAGCCACCATGGCCATGAGCTCAGGATCACCACATTCTAGGAATGAGGCTTCGTTGAACGGCATGACCATGGAGGACTGAGACATTACAACAACGTAAGTTAGTGACTTAGACTTAGGTGGTAGCCTTGCGCACGATGGCGTGAGCCATTGGATTCAGGTTGGCGACCGCAAACAAGGCATCGGCGTAGCCCCGTGGACCACCACCTAGGTTTTGCAATTCGGTCCAGCCGACTTCATCGACGTAGAGCAATTTCAGGAACTCGAAGTCGAGTAACTGCGCATAGACATCCACGGGCATTTCATGAGTTGGGGTCATGTTGGCAGTCCCGAAGGAGCCTTGGTAGGAGCGGATGGAGCAACCGAAGGTGTTATCGGAAGTGATCCCTTCCATGCGTCGAATCGGCATCGTGGAAGGAGTGACCGGACCGAAGCACAGCCAATTGTCCATGACCGTTTGAAGGTTGGAGGTGACGAGCATGGTCCAGTTTCCTTTGGATCGGCGGGCGTCCCAGCAGCTCTTCAGTTGACCCTTCAAATACTCTTCAGTGTAGGCAGCTTCGTTAGCCACACTCACAATGGAGTTAGCGGGCGTCTGGGCAGCAGTGGGAATCGGCAAGTCTGCATGGGAAGGAGCCCCACGTTTAGACCAGGATGCAATGCCCCGCGTCTGGTAGGCTTGCTTAGGTGTTCCACCCACAGCGGCTTTTTGTTCCTTGGAATCAGAATCAGAAACGATGATGAATTCCTTGTCTGCGCGCATCCCACGGAGCGCGTCTTTGATGTGATCCCGGTGGATGCTTCCCTTGACTCCGATTTGTTGGACCACGGATTCAGCAATCCGACCCGTCTTCACAACGGAACGGATGAGTTGGAGCCGTCCCTTGAGCATGAATTTGTTGGCGTCGTTATCCTCCGCTTCAGCATCGGTCACATCATCCCCATCGAAGATAGGATTGTTCCGGGCAGCCCGGAATGTTTTGAACGGCCACTCGATTTCAGACGAGTTAGGACTGGTGGTGGCACCTCGGGCTTTGTCGATGAGGTTGAGGACGAGGGTTTCTTCAGGATAGGATTCCACGAAGACATCTTGCAACGGCACCCGTTTCCGCATGGTGGCGTTTTGATTTAATTCAGTGTATGTCGGCATAACAGTTTTTGGATTGGTTTGGAAACCCGGTTATCACGCAAAGGCAGCGTCTAGGAGGGCATCCAGCCGCGCCCCGGAGTTACCCTTGGTCGCAGCGTAAATTTCATCCTTGGACTTCCCAGCGCTCGCACTAGGCGGACGCATCACGGGCTTGGAGCCTTGCGGGGTGACGGGTGGTTTAGATTTGGGTTTATCCGTCGCAGTCGTCTTGGCGACGGGCTGAGCGGCTTTGGCTTTGGGTGGAATGACGTTTCCATCCTTGTCTAGCAACATCCTGATATAGCGAGCCTTCCCACTGCGCTCCTCTAAGGTCATTTTGTAACCCTTGGCAGCAGCAGCTAGCAGCACCTCAAAATCATCCAATTTGGCGATTTCTGGGCACTGTTTAAGGATTCCGACGTAGAACTGATTTTCCGGCGTTCCATTGGTGAACAACCCTGGCGCAATGGCTTCTGCATGCTCGCGAGGCTTGGTTTGCTCGCGAGTTTTTAGGTAGTCTTTGCGGTCAGGGGCTGCTTCCAACTCCGCTTCCGCACGCGCAAGGCGGGCGGCCACGTCATCGGCATTCAGTTCCACTTGCCCCCCATTGACCGTCAGCGTATCCCCTTCAGGATGCGCTTGGCACCACCTCCGAACGTTCTTGGCGGTGGCAATCTTGGACTCTAGGGATTCCAAGGAATTGACGTTAGCCAAAGGACTGGCGGGCGTGGGGGCAATGTTGATGGGCGTGGCGGATTGCAGTTGAGACTTCAGATCCCGGAGTTGAGCGGACTGTTTCTTGATGCGCTTAATCGCCCCTTTGGGCCAATTTTCCATTCCGTCAGGAACTTCGTCGTTGTCAGCGTCCTCATTTTCAGAGTCTTCATCCTCGGAATCATCCGCTTCATCGGAATCATCATCGGTTTCGTTATCATCTGAGTCATCTTCCGTGGACGTATCCTCGGACTCAGTCTCAGTGGATGTTTCCTGCTCTGCTTCCGTTTCAACCTGGGCACCGAAGGCTTCATCCAACATCGCATCGATGTCAGCGGACTTCGTGGTAACAGGCGCGGCTGGTGAGCCGACGCTGGGAACTCCAGTTGCAGCAGGGGCAACGGGAGCGGGCGATGTCGCAGACTTGGGCGACGGATTAGTAGTTTCAACAGCCATAATTTAAGCCTGACAGTTGTGTCAGTGCGTTAAGGATGCTGGCATCTCCCCAAATGGCAAATTTTGGGCTGCGCTAGTTAGCGCTAGTTAGCGCTAGTTAGCGCTAGTTCGTGCATGGATTTTCCCGAAATCCTATGGGTATCGCCTCGCTTTTGCTAGGAAGTAACTCAAATTCTAGATGCCAAAGCGCTTCCCGTTCATTCGGCCATCGGACTTCGTAACTATGGTTTTGTCCTCGCACCATGAAGCTCACGATGACTCCAGCGTCCCAGGGCGCAATGATGTGGGTGACGAAATCCCCGATAGAGAATTTAGCCTGAATGGTCATTCCCGAATCAGTAGCCCCACCAGGGCTCGAACCTGGGACCAAGCGATTATGAGTCGCCTGCTCTGACCACTGAGCTATAGGGCCTTGCGATGGGGGAGTTTCAGACGGTTCCATAGACGGTCAACTGTTTTCTGGCTTCTCACCAGCAATGAACCAGAAGGCTTCTTCCACGGCATCGGCAGCACCATCATGGTAGGCGCGGTAGTCCGCGGCGGCCCCTGGCGGGGGTTGGCGGCCCATGCGTTCTAGCATTCCCATGTGGGTGCGCAGGTATTGCAACACGGCAACGATATAGGGTTTGTTGTTCGGTTCTGACAACTGGCGGGTGATTTCCTCCGCATCCAGCTTCGGACCAAGGTCTATTTCGTGGATGAATTTCATGATCTTGTATTTGATTCAAAATGTTCGATGCTCTTATCGCAAACAGGGCAACGTAACGTAACCCAGCGTTTTCCACCTATAGCGCGTTCGGCACCATAGCTTGGCATATCAGATTCTTCCAAAGTGACGATGGTTTTACAGTAGTCACATTGTATATTTATCATTGTCCACCAAGGTTTTTGCGGCGGTGGGATTATCCCTTTAGATATTATTTTCATTGTGACACGGGTGAAACTCCCATTTTTCCGGTCTGGGCGTTTTGTTGTTGGGCGAGCTGGAAGGCGTGGAACTTAGCCCGGTTCGCCACTCGCGCTTGCACGTCAGGATCTTCCTGGAAGATGCTCTGGGTGCGGGTGGGTTGACCATCTTTACCCAGCGGTTGCATCCCGATAATCTTCCCATCGTTATCCATCTGGAAGCCGAAGATTTTCTGCAACACCTGGAGCCGCGTGGCGTTGTCCAAGCCTTGTTGGTAGGTGGATTCCTCATCGAACTGAGTCCCGTTCAGGATCTGGGTGATGATGTTTTGCTCATCGGAAACTTCGCTTTGTTGTTGTTTACCAGGATCAGCCACGATCAAACGGTAGCTGGCAGGTAGCAGGCTGGCGGTGAGAGCCTTCAGCAGCGGTGGGCGTAGCATCAGCGCGGCATTGTCCATCCCCATGAGCAGGGAAAGGGACTGCATCCGTTTCTGGAGCATCTCTTGATCCAGCTCCGTAACATCGAAGTCCAGCTCCATAGAAACGCGTCCTTGGATCTCCTCACGGCTAGCGGCTAGGTTCACTTGCAGTCCAGCCACAAACGTAGCTTTCAGTTCATCCGCAGCGAACTCCTGACAGAGCGCAAACGTGAGGAGCTTGGCAGCGAGAATATCTGATAGGAAATCCGACACCATCATTTGGCGGTGCGCTAGCTTCACTTCTGGATCCACCTTCATCCCCCGGCACCAGAACTCATTGAAGCTGTCCATGGTGGTGTTTTCCACCTCCAACGATCCCCGTGGATCAGCCCCTATCTGCATGGGCTCCAGCATCCCCATCCCAGCGGTGGCGCGCATGGGAATCTGGGCACCAGGACGGATGTTGATCCGGGCACCAGCTTGATTTAGCGGCACTTTGAAGGGGGGCTTGATGGTGATACTAGCAAGATCACAGCGCATGTCGCGCTGGGCTTTCACCTCGTTCACATAGGTAAAAGTCAGCTCTCCCGCACCTCTGGAATGGAGTAGATAGGGGGCCTCCACTTCGGTTAGGTGCTCGGTAAATGGATACTTCCCATGAGCGTGTTCACAGCACTCATGGAAGCCCACGACATCATCCACCTGACCATGCAAAACGGTGTGATAGAGCGCTCGCACATTCCCGATCGCAGTAGCTCGATAGTAGATGTGGATGATCTGAAAGCGCGTTTCCCCTTGATCCAGCGCGCAGCGCACAGAGCCATTGGACAGCACCCAGCCATCAATCTCCATCCCTATGAGATTCAGGCTTCTCCCCGGTCCCTTTTTGATCACAGCTTCCACCCACGCCTCATCGTAGTCCATGGTATCAACTCGGCTACGTAGCTCGGCTTCTTCCACCCATTCTGGCATCGCTACCCAAGGTGTGCTTTCGATTCTGGTTGTGGTAGCAGGGTAGAACACATCCACGAATGGCTTCAGTGCTCTCCACTCTGGTTGCTCATCTTTGGTGGCAGTGGCGTAGTAGTCCACGGGCTCTCCATAGCGCAGAGCCTTGGCGACTCGCGTAGCCTCAGCCTTAGGCATGGCAGGATCATAGCTCAGCAGCACGGCTGCCAGCATGGGACGTTGCTCCTCATCTTCCACCATATCTGCGAGCTTGTTACCCGCTTGTTGGGTGATGAGCGCTTGCTCTTCAGGCGTGAGCTGCGGTGGCTCCTCAGTTCCACCT
>JAYVOP010000020.1:0-2771 GCA_043757865.1 Verrucomicrobiales bacterium
CTTCCCCACATGCAACGTATCCCCAGGCCGCACGTGGGCTACCGAGACATTTTTTCCCTCACAGCTTTCCCCTCCGCGCTCCAGCCACTGATACTTTAAATTTCCTGTGAAAGAGCGGGCCACTTCGTCTGCTAACACCGTGCGGGTGCGCCCCTCGGTCATCACTCCTGCGGGCACGGCTAACAACCCGGCGGGGGTGTCCAGGTAACGTGGCGGCTGCCATTGCAGTGTGGCCTCGGTAAATTTTCCTGACTCATCCACCACGTTGATTTTCCCATTCAGCACTTTCTGGAAAAAGCGCACCGTCTCCTTGTCCAGCCCCTGCCAGCGCTGCCCGGGCTGATCCAGCATGGGCAGGTCCACGATGTCTCCCACCATCAGCGCCACATCTGCCTTCCGCGCGTCCTCGGCGGAGGTAGCCTCAGTCATGCTAGAGATGGCCTTGGCTAGATCCACCGCCACCTCGATCTCTTTCCCTTGGTCATCCCACCGATGAATCTTGATCCCCGCCCAGTCTGGCCAAGCAATGAGGGGCTTTGGCCGCCCCAAGTCCAGGGACGCCAAGCTCTCTCGGAAGTTCTCTGCGGTGAGGGCGTCTAACTTAGCCGCTCGTTCCTCAGGCGTCTGACCATTAATTAAATAGGACTCTTCTTGTGCCGCATAGGCCTCACTGAGAAACTGCACCAGCGTAGGCGGCAGCGACACCTCATCCATCCGCCAACCCGCCATTTTCCCCGGCACCCGCAGCGTGATGCTAGAGGCGCGTGACGATACCACCTTGGGCGCATCCGTCTCAGCGGTTAGGGTGATGGTATCTCCCTCTTCTGGCAGTGAAGAATTATCTTTCAATGTCGGCCAAGAAACCTGAGCACTGGGTCCGTCTGGGCCTGCATGTTGCAGGCTCACACTGCCCACGCGGAACTCTGGCAGCAGGCCACCTAGCAGCCTGACTAACTGTGAGATCGGAGTGAGCGGAGCCTCCGCCCGGCTAGGATCATAGACCGCCAGACTGCCACGCAGCGTCATTTCCTGGGAAAGATCGCCCTGCTTGATGGTCACCTTACGCACTAGCCGACGATACATTTCCTCCATCAACCCGGCGGTATTAGGCGCATCCTTCGCAGCCTGATTGGCTACTTCCAGCACATCTCCCCAATGCAGCGCAGGGAGATCCTGGGCATCCAGTGGCACCGGGATTTCCTCCAGCGCACCAGCGGCAGTCTTACGCCACAGGGACAGCGTGCGGAGTTCATGCATGGGATGCTTGGCGTCTTCATACGACTCACTCCAATGCCGCAGGACTTCGGTTAGGGCGGGGGGAGTCGCATCCGGCTTAGCACGGGTGAGCAAGAGCGATTGTTTATCCGCCTCCGGCCAGTAGAGGTTCAGAGCCGGAGCCTCTACTAACTTAGGATAAACGCGCTGCCGGGTAATGGCTAAGCGACGTGCCGGGGCGGCCATTTTAAGGATGGGGGCTGCGGCATCGCCTGAGGATGAGCTTTTATAGAGGCGGTTAGGATCAGCCCCGTGGGCGAGCAGGAAGTCGATGCGGGCTGCGATTCGATCTATGCTTTTCGGCAGGCTGGGTTGGCCTTGGGTATTGCTCGGCTGTTGTTTCTCCGCGTCGCGAAGCATCCCAGCCTCTGTGGTCAGGAGCCGTGCTAGCGGGGTGTAATCATTTTCTGTGGCTTGCTCCACAGGAGCACCTGCTTTGATTAAAACTTCTGCCAGGGCAAATGGACAATGTGTGCTTTCAGCCCAGACATCGAAGGCGCTCCAGCTAGGGGAACCTAGCGCATCCGCCTTGGCTCCGGCCTTCAGCAGCGCTCCCACCAGTTCCGTGGGATCGAAGTCTGGCCCCGACGCCGCCAGCGCGATGAGCAGCGGTGGGGTAGCAGGCTGGGGGGAACTCTCATACATCGACCACGGCACCGTCACGTTAGCATCCGCTCCCGCATCCAGCAGCAACCTAGCCACCGCATACTGCCGCTCCGCCAGCGCCAGTCCTAGCGGGGGGAACCCCAGCGCATCCTTAGCATCCACATGGGCTCCGGCTTTGAGCAATGTGGCCACGAAGCTCGCCACGTCGTATTCCAGCTTGCCACCAGGAGGATCGTTGGCCCCGCGAATGACGCGATGCAGCACCGAGAAATGCACAGGCTTGGTCTTGGCATTGCTGGGCGAGTTAAAATTGTCATTTGGGCGGTATGGCGGATAGGGATCTGGCGAACGCAGATTTACATCTGCCCCCGCCGCCAGCAGAGCTTCGGCAGATTTCTTTTGCCCCCAGTGGCATGCCAGATGCAGCGCAGTCACGCCCAGCGCATCCTTCGCATCCACGGTGGCCTTAGCAGCTAGCAGCAGAGCGAGGATCCCCGGTTCTTTCACCGCATAGTGCAGCGGCATCCAGCCTTGGCCCTTGAGGCCAATCCCATCTGGGGAATTACGCCCATCTACGGGCATAGCATCCGGTAGATTCACATCCGCCCCTGCCTCCAGCAGCAGCTTGACTAGAGCCACCTTTCCTTGGTAGCAGGCCAGATGCAACGCGCTGAACTCATGCTGTGCATTCGGATCTGCCTTGGCCTCCAGCAGTCGCTTTACCCAAACTTCACTGTCCGCCAGCACCGCCGCCACCAGGGGCGAAACACTAGTGAATTTGTGAAAGCAAATCAACGAACCTCCGCTGGCATTCACATCACAGCCGTTCTTCATCAGCCACTCCGCCGTCTCACGATAGTTTTTGGAAATGGCCTCGCTGAGCACTCCGT
>JAYVOP010000021.1:0-2766 GCA_043757865.1 Verrucomicrobiales bacterium
CGCTGGAGATTGCAGCTCCACGTGCATGGGGGAGGGCACCAGTGGGCGCTCCGGCTTGAAATGGCTGACGATTTTCAGCACGACCAACACCCCGCCTAGGAGAAAGAACAGCGTGCTCAGCCAGCCTCCCACCTGGGCGGAAAGATCGGGGGAAAGATCGGCTAGTAAATTAGACATCGGGTGGGGAAATTTCATTGGCTAGGGACTGGCAGACACTGGCAGGGATCGCCCGCAGCAGAGTGCATTCGCGGCTGCTCAGCGGCGTGCCCTGCGGACGCGCTAACCGGGCCGCCCCGATGGCCCACTGGCACAGCCAACGCAGCTCCACGCGGCGGAGCAGCCACGCCGTGAGCGGCGTCAGCGCATAGCGCACATGCCCGAAGTCTAACGTGGTGCGGCCATGCGTTAGGGTGAAGCTCCCGTCTCGGCAGAAGAGGAATTCAAAATCCACCGGGAGACCCAGCTCCGCAGGCAGTTCGATCAGGCTTAACGCAGGCCCCCACGCCTTGCCCGCTCGTTGCACGCACCGCGTTAGGCGCGGGCTCAGCACTCCCTCTAAGGAGCGTGCAGAATACGTGTAAGAGCGTTGCAAGGGGGGCTTTGCTACCATGAAAAGATGGGGGGGAGAATTTAAGTTAGGCCAGCACGCGGATGAACGCGCGGGCGAGGTTCGGGTTCCGCCGTTTCTGACAGCAGCCCTCGCCATCGCGGAGATCACTGCCCGTGTTGTAGCCGATTGTTTGCAGGCCATGGGTATCGTCCACCACCAGTTCAATGTGACTTTTCTCGAACACCATAATGTCTCCCGTGTGCAGGGCGGTGCCATCGCCAGGGTGGAAGACTAGCAAGTTTTTATCACGCGCCCATTCCAGCCAGCCGAAGGCCGCCGCACTCTTGCAGCGCCAGACCTCTGCCTGGGCTGCGGTCATCCCCAGCGCGGCTAATACCGCCGGATCTTTCAGCCACTGCTGCTGCAGGTAGCACTGCCCCGCCGCGCAATACGGCTCGCGGTTCGCAAAGCCCTCCGCGCCATAGCTAGTGGCTGGCCACAGCTTCTTAATCCAGGGCGCTTGGTTTCGGCTAGTCTCGGTCTTGCCCACGTCCAGCAGGGCGATTTCTACGAGATTCCAGCGCAGATGAAAAGTGTTTTGCATCGGTTATTGGGAGCCCGTGCTCGGGCGGTTAGGGTTCGTCTGCCGCAGCCCTTCCCACACCCCACAGGAAGGCAGGAGGATCAGGCAGAGACAAAGTAAGAGGCGGCGTTTCATCAGTTCTCTAACGAGTTAAAATAAAAGTTTGCGAGGGGCCGCCGCTTGCCTTTCTTGCCAAGCCCCGTGGGCGAGTTCCACGATTTTCCGAACCACCCCTAACGGCATCGCCGCCTTGCTATAAGTCCCGCTGGCCACCAGCGCAGCTTCCACCCGCTGGCTCACGTGCAGGAACCGCTCGCTCTTGTCCATCGTTTGATCAGAGGCCGCTTCATGCACCCAGTCCACCGCGTTGGCCGCCCACGTGGTGACGATGCGGCCCTGCGGACTAACAAGGTATTGGTAAATGATTTTGGCAATGCCAAGGAAGCGGAGAAAGAAGGCAACCATACGTTAGGGAGGGATGGATTAGGGACGTGAGAGGTTAGTCTGCATCGGCAGAAAAGAGCGCGTAGCCGAGGGCTAGGCCGATGAAGAAACAGAGTAAAAAGTGCATGTTAGCAGCGCCCTCCACAGCAGGGCTCTGGGGGCTTAGGCTTCGGTTTGAATTGATCCGTTAGTGCCTGGGCCGAGGCTTGGTGCGCCTTCCCCTCTAGCTCCAGGTGCCTGCGCGCCTGCCAAGAAAAGAGCCAATCCGTGGCCCACACTAACAGGCCCACGATGTAGCCTGTGGTGCTCTCCGCACCGTTGGTGCTCACCCCTACTAACAATCCGACCTTGCTTAGCTCTGCAAACAGCCGACGGCTCAGCCAGCCTTTAATTAGCCGTTCCTGGATAACCTCTTTCACTTTGCGGTGCAGCCAGCCCAGGCGCGGCCAATCCTGCCCCGCCGCAGGGCCGTCCACAATGCGGGCACGGGCCACCGTGGAGCCAGGGCGGCGGAAGCGAGCGAAGAGATCAGTGAAGAATTTCATAAAAGTGCGGCTAGGAAAAAGGAAGTTAGAAGTCGAAGCCTGGGTCTAGCGATCCCTGCGCGGCGTTGGCCTGGATCTGCGCTTGTTGGGTGGCAGCGTCTGCGCTGATCGCGGTGCGCTTGGTCACCTCCACCGCCTTTACCTTGGCTACCTCGGCAGTGGTTTTCGTGTTAGCAATACTCTTGTAGGCCGCTGCCATATTCTTGAGGGTGCCCGCAGCCATTTGCGCGTAAACCATTTTTCGGACGGTGTCGGAGAAACTGCGAAACGAGGTAGAATTGTCGATGCTGTCCGCTGCTACCCCCTGCGCTGTCTGCGCGTAACCTTTCAAGTCCGTGCCCAAGGCACTCATAGTGTAGGTGCCCTTGCTAGCATCTCCGTGGACGTTGACGCAGCTCGTAAATACAGTGCTAGCCAGCAGGCTAGTGAGGAGGGATAAAGCAAATTTTCGGCGGAGGTATTTCATGGTCCCGCATTCTAATCCCACCTCCCCCCTTGCCGCAAAATCCCCGTTTCCACCGTTTTCCCCATGTGATAAATTCGCCTCAGACTTCCGCCACGGGCCGCCTCGCCCCTTAAATAAACTTATTTAGTAAAAAAGTCTGGACATCCTCAAACCACGTGGTATCGTTCGTCGTCAGCAA
>JAYVOP010000022.1:0-10213 GCA_043757865.1 Verrucomicrobiales bacterium
ACTGCCACCAGCAATCCGGTGCTGATGACTAACGTGACGGACCGCCGCAGCGTGGAGCGATTTTCTGCCAGCGGAGCGATCTGGGCCGCCGCAAAATCCAGGCAGTAGTAACTGACAAACAGCACCGCAGCATACGCTAGCGCAGTGAAGGAGCCTTCCTCAGAGAAAGACATGTAGCTATTCGGTCGAGTGATGATGACATCAATCACAAACGTGCAGAACCCGGCTAGGAGAATAGCACACCCCAGCACGACGAGCCCCCGGACGAAGAAATATTTCTGCCAAGAAATGCCCACCGTGGCCGCCGCTAGGCAACTAGCCAACACGAGAAAATGCACCAACCATTTCACCTCCAACCAAATATCCAGGCCACCCGTGAAGTAACGCATGACCAGATACGGCAAGACCGTGATGCCGATGAGCCAGATCTGGGCGATGATGGACACCCATTTCCCCACACAGATCCGCCATGCGGAGAGTCGCGTTAGCAGCAGCGTATCCATGGTCCGCAGCCGCACTTCGTCCGTGAGAGCGTTGATGCCACGGGCCGGGAGGAGCAGCACCACCGGGATGACGAACATCCACCAGAAGAGCTTGGAGATGTCCCGTGGATCAGACTCATTCAGCCCTGAAAGCACGACTAATCCTAACACCAGATGCACCAAGATGAGCACCCAGACAAACAACGGAGACCGCAGGCCCTGACGTAATTCTTTGACCACCATGGGGCTGAGCCGATCCGAGAAATCCCGTAAGTCGAGCTTGGAGGCCGCCGCAGTAGCAGCGGCAACGTGGGGGAACGGGGTCGGTGAAATGTCAGCGGCAGTCATGCACCATGCCTAACGGGAGAACGGAACCTTGTCCAGGGGCAAGTCCCGAGGGGCTAAGCAAGGTGGTGCGAGGCTGCTGCCGAGCACTTCGTGACTGTGCGTCTTGGAGTTCTGTGAAAGTCCACCTAGCGATGATGGACCCCGTGCTTTACTGGGCCACCATCGCTAGGCAGAGTGGTTCTGATTTCCCATGTCCAGAGCCACGTAGTGCTCGGCGGCAGCCTCGCTCCACCTTGCTTAGGCTTTACTTCTGCACCACCACAAAGACCAGCCGCCCCGTGCGCCAGTTTGGGCCGCCGATGAAGATGGGGTTCTGCGGATTCAGCGTGGCGTCACATTTCACGAGGACTTCTTTTTCCCGCCAGAGTTGGATGTGGAGGTTGATTCCGTTGTTAGGCGCGAGGCCACGGGAATCGATCTTTAGACATAACGCCGTGGACGGCACCACCCAGCTTTCCCAGCCTTTGAGCACGTCCTGGGTGTGGCGGCCGAGCAACTGGAAATGGGATTTACCGAAGGCCTTGCCTAAGCGCATGCGAAGGTCGGCAAAGAGCTTGGGGTCGAGGTTCTTTTCATCCTCTTGAAGTTCCTCGCTGACATTGGCCACGGTTTCATCTGTGGCGAAGAACAGGAGCCCGTCCAGCTTGGGGCCAGCGGATTTCCCAGCGATCTCCTTGGGCTCTTTAGACGAGGCTTTGATGGCTGGTTCCTCAGCTAGACTAGAGAAACTACCGCCTAGCAGAACCCAACAGATGGTGGCAATGAGGCGCATGGAGGATTAATGCATTTCGTGGATCGTCGGAGCCCCGGAGAAGGAAGGGAAGATCACGAAGAGCAGCTTGTCAGGATCATTGGCCGCATAGAACTGCTGGGGCGCATCCGGGCTGGCCATGCTGCTAGCCACGTTGTAGGCCTTGATGTCCTCCGTCGGCGGCACGTCCTCCATACCTGTGAGGTTGATCACGGTGGCCTGGGCGGCATCGTTGAATGCTAGGGTGGCGTGAATCTTCGTGTCTGGAGTGTAAACCACGGTCTGTGGCTGGAAGGAGCGTTTCAATAACACGCCACCCACGACGAGCACCGCTGTGGCCGTGGCCAGCGGAGCCATCCAAATGCCAAGCCGTTGCCAGAGCGTGGGCCGATAAGCAGGTAGGGCTGTGGGGTTGTCCACAGCGATAGCGTGCATCACTTGGCTAGTGAAAAAGTCTGGCGAGGGCGGCTCAAATTGGCTGGGTAAATGCGCCCGCAGCAGTTGGCCAAGCTGGGCCACAGCAGCTTTCTCCGCCAGCCATTCAGACTGTTCGGGAGTGGCTGTTTCACCGTCGATGAAGCGTGTCAGAGCTTCCGTCTGTTGGGGATTGAGGGGCTGATTCATAGGAGTTAGGGGGAGGTTATTGCGGACGTCCCGGGGCCAGATGCGCCAGGAGGACTTGCAGTTTTTTGCGGGCGTAGAAGAGACGACTCATCACAGTGCCCATGGTGATGCCCAGGGTCTCGGAGATTTCTTGATAGCTGAGGCCATCAATTTCTTTAAGTAAAATGATACTGCGGTGTTCTGGGGAAAGTTGCTGGAGCCCGGCCTGGATGGCTTGGCCCAGTTCCCGGTTCTCTAGCATCACGTCGGGCGCGGCCTCTGCGTAAGGAACCGTTTGCGCGCCTGCGGCAATCTGCGGAGTGGCTAGAGTGTCATCGAACTCATGCCCAGGCGTGATCTTCTTTTTCCGCATCCAATCATAGGTCACGTTATGCGTAATGCGATAGAGCCACGTGAAGAAACTAGACCTAGCCTCGAACTTCGGCAGCCCGCGCCACGCCTTGACGAAGACCTCTTGAGCGAGGTCCCAGGCGTCTGCATCGTTGCCGATCATGTTGAGTATCATGGCGTAAATTTTCCCCCGGTAGCGGGTGACTAAGGTTTCGTAAGCGTGGTGGTCTCCGCTCTGCACCCGCAGCACCAATGCCGCATCCGCCGGGTCAACAGCATCTGCTGGGCCGGGCGTGAAGGGGTCCAAAGGGGTGGTGGCCGTCATTACGGAGTCCATTATTCTGGGGCTTCTGACTGCGCCACTGCGGATTTATTCAGCGCGGTGGAAACTTTTAAAATTTCACCACCACGCCCGGGCCTCCGCAGTCTGCGTCCTAGCGTGAATACCCGTCCTCGTAACCACGAGCGAATTGGCTCTCGGTCTTCTTATCGTATTGATTGGAATGGCGACGATAGTTGCAAGAGAGGTGCTCCTTGCGATCCCGCTTCCCTAAGCCCTGGCCGCTCTTATACCACTCGGCAGGCCCGCCGAAATAGTTGCTATTCCCAGAGCTTCCGTGGTTGTGGTCATCGTAGTCGTGGCTGTGGTTATACTGCTGTGGAGGGTAATAAGGGCCGTTGTTATAGCGCGGGGCCTCGTGATACTGGCCGTAGCTGTTCGACTGATAGCCATTGCTGTAACCGCCGTTATCATAGGGGCGGCCGCCGCCGCCGCCGCCGCCTCCATAGCCGCCGACATCCAGACCTGCGAGGTCCACACAACCGGGGAGGGTCAATAAGCTAACAAGGGCGACAGTAAGAGAAGTAAGAGATTTCATAGTAGGCGGAGTCTGCTGGTGTCTGGGGAGATTTCAAGTTGAAAGCCGCAATTCATCACCCTGGAGCGCGGAATGGTAATCCGCCACGTCTCGGATCGATACCAGCACTAGGCCGATAGGGCTGGTCGAGCGCGGCGGCGGCCCCGACTTCTTGATGAAAATTCCCCCACTGCTAGTGATTGACATTTTCCGGCTATCAGCTAGGGCAGGCGAATGATTTCCCGTCGGCAATGCTTGGCTCAGTTGGGGTGGATGCCCTGGCTCTGTGCAGCCAGGGCTAAGGGATCCCCCGCGCCACAGGTCCTAGTGCGGGCGTGTTGGCAATCGTTTAGCATGGGGGAAGTGGCGCAGGTGGCGGGGCTTTTACAACTCCTGCGGCGGGAGTTGCCAGAGGTAAAATGCACGCTGTGGGCAAACGCCCTAACGCATGGAGTGGGCGAGTGGTTAGGACGCCATTTTCCCAAGGTGAAATGCCTCACGGGCACCACCGGACGCGATGGGAAACCGGATCAACCGGAGCTACAGCAAGCGTGGGCCGCCAGTGATTTTTTCCTCCATGGACCAGCCACGCACGTGGTGGCGCGGGATCATTTGGAGGCGTGGCGGAAGCACACGGGCAAGCCGTATGGCATCTACGGAGTGACGTTAGACAGCATGGATGAAAAGCTCCACACCCTGCTAGCCGGAGCCGCATTTGTCTGCCTGCGGGATGGGGCCTCCCGCGCGCTAGCCCTGCGCCAAGGCTTGCCCAGGGCGCTGGTGAGCTTTGTGCCAGATGCGGCCTTGGCGCTGAAATTACCGCCCTCTGCGAAAGCCCACGCGTGGTTAGCGGAACAAAAATTGACCGATCAGCCGTTCATCTGCGTGGTCCCCAAACTCCGCCACCCGCCCTACTGGCAGATCTTCGAACGCGCCCCCAAATACGCCGAGGTGGCGCAGGCGCAGACAAATGCCCAGTGGCAGCAGGCAGATCATCAACTGCTGCGGGACACGTTAGGGAAATATTTATCCACTCAGACCAGCACGATTGTGTGCGCAGCGGAGATGCCTTATCAGGTGGCGTTAGGTCAGGAAATGATTGCTGCGCGGATGCCAGAGCACCGCTGCATCGTCCGCGCGGAACCCTGCCTGCCAGATGAGGCCGCCACGCTCTTTAGCCAAGCGCAATGGGTGCTGAGTATGGAGCTGCTGTCCGCCGTGGTGGCGGAAACGGTGGGCACGCCGGCCGTCCATTTGCGACCAGCCACGGATGCCACGCAGGGGCAAATGTGGCGGGACATCGGCCTCCAAGATTGGCTCTTTGAAATGGCAGGACTCCAGCCCACACCGCTGTGCGAGGCGCTGCTGCGGCTGAAGGAAAACCCCGAGGGCCGCGCCCTCACGCTGGAGCGCGCAAATGAATTCATCCGTGCTAGTGAACTGCAAGGCGTGGCCCGGCTCCAGCACGCGCTCGGTGGATAAGCTCCTACTTTTGATCCTTGCCCACAGGCGGATTTCCACTATGCCATGCGCATGTCTGCTCCTTTAAATTTACTGCTCGATTTCCTCCGCTTTCCCAGTGTCTCCACGGACTCTGCTCATGCTAGTGATGTGCTCCGCTGTGCCGAATGGTTAGCCGCGCAATGCGTCCAGGCTGGGCTTACCTCCAGCATTTATCCCACCGCGAGGCATCCCGTGGTGTTGGCGAAAAACCAGCATCGGGCCGGACGTCCTAACGTCATGATCTACGGCCACTACGATGTGCAGCCAGTGGATGACCCCAAGAATGTGTGGCGCAGCAAACCCTTTGATCCTGTGATCTGGGAGGACGTGATCTATGCCCGGGGAGCCACGGATAACAAAGGCCAACTGATGGCACATCTCTGTGGCGTGGCAGAAACGATACGGCAGCACGGAGACTTGCCAGTGAATCTCACCTTTCTCTTTGAGGGCGAGGAAGAGATCGGCAGTCCGAACCTAGCCGCTTTTCTAGAGCAACATCGCGCAGACTTGCCGTGCGACATCATTGCCATTTCGGACACGGGCATGGTGGCTCCTAACGTGCCCACCTTTACTTATGGCTTGCGCGGCATTTCCTGCTGCGAGGTGGTGCTGCACGGCCCCAGCGTGGACCTGCATTCCGGCATCTTTGGCGGAGCCGTGGCGAATCCCGCCACCATGATCGCGAGGCTGGTGGCCACCCTGCACGATGCCATGGGCCGCGTCGCCATCCCCGGCTTTTACGATGCGGTGCGGCCGTTGGAATCCTGGGAACGCGAGGCCTGGAAATCGCTGAGCAGTGAGGCGGAAACGCTGCAACTTACCGGCAGCCCCGCGCTCTGGGGCGAGCCTGGCTACAGCGATGCGGAGCGACGCTGGGCGCGGCCCACGGCTGAGGTCAATGGCATCGGCGGTGGCTATCAGGGAGAAGGATCGAAGACCGTCATCGGCACTTCCGCGTTCGCTAAATTGTCCTTCCGCCTCGTGCCTGACCAAGACCCGGCAGAGATCGAGCGCTGCGTCACGGCTCATCTAAAACAACATTTACCTCCCGCCGTGCGTTTGGAAATACACGTGGGCCACAATGGCAAACCCTACGCCATGGACCCCCATTCCCGCTTTGGAAAGGCCGCCCAACGCGCCCTCACCAGCACCTTCAGCGGGCCGCTGGCCTTGATCCGGGAAGGCGGCAGCATTCCCATCGTGCAGCAATTCCGAGACCTCCTGGGCGTGGAAACCCTACTGCTAGGATTGGCGCTCCCAGACTGCCAAGCCCACGCGCCTAACGAAAATTTCCCCATCGCCAATTTCATCGGCGGGCAGAAGTTGAACCACTATTTGCTGGAAGAACTAGCCAAGGCCTAGCTAGACCAAAGTGGTGCGAAGCAAGGTGGTGCGAGACTGCGGCCAAGCCGAGTGGAGCAAGAATCTGCGTGACGGGCGACGTGGGCTGGGCATGATGCGCGGATGAAGAAATATTTCCTCCTCCTGCTCGCGGGTCTGGGTGGTTGGCTCATTAAGGCGCAGAGCCAGCCGACGCTGCCCGCCAGCGATGTGCTGACGAAGGCCCGCGCGAACGTGCGGCCCGCCTTGGATCAGGCCACGGCAGCGTTGCAGGTAAAGGTGGGCGCTCCGATCTTCATCCGTATCTTTAAAGAGAGTCAGGAACTGGAAGTCTGGTTGCAGCGGCCAAGCCGGGAGTGGGTGAAATTTAAAACCTATCCGATCTTTACTTGGGGCGGCGGCACGTTAGGACCGAAGCTGGCGCAGGGCGACGGCCAAGCGCCTGAGGGTTTCTATGAAGTGGGAGCACGGCAGATGAATCCCTTTAGCTCTTATCATTTGGCGTTCAATATCGGCTATCCGAATGCCTACGATCTGGCGCGGCACCGTACTGGCAGCGCGATTATGATCCACGGGGCCAAAGTGTCCATCGGCTGCTTTGCCATGACGGACCCGTTGATTGAGGAAATTTATGTCCTCGCAGATGCGGCTTTGGCAGCGGGGCAGCGGAAATTTTCCGTCCACAGTTTCCCGTTCCGCATGACGCGCGAGCGGCTGGAGCAAGTCCAAGATGAACGCTGGCTGCCATTCTGGGAAAATCTGCGGGAGGGCTATGATGCGTTTGAAAAGCAAGGACAGGTGCCACGGATCACGATGGAAAATGGGCGTTACCTCAGCCATTAGGTGCGTCCGCGCTTCGTCACTGGACCAGCCCAGCGGGCTGATTTACGCTCTTGCTAGCGCAGGACCGCTTTAGCCAGCCACTAACGCCCCGGCCACTAGCCGCCGCACGCTTTGCATTTGGCTAGCTAACTTCAGATCGTGCGTCACTAGCACCATGGCGATCCCTAGCTCCTGATTCAGTTCCGCCAGCAGCGCCATCAGCGCGTGGGCATTGGCCTCATCCAGGGCTCCAGTCGGCTCATCGGCTAGGAGGAGTTGCGGAGCTTTCACTAACGCCCGCACCACCGCCACGCGCTGGCGCTCCCCGCCGCTCAGTTGAGCCGGGCGCTTGTGCGCATGATCTGCTAGGCCCACTCGCGCCAGCAATTCCAACGCGCGTGCGTTCGCACGGGCGCGGGCCGCAGGCGAGGTCTGCACTAACGTGGGCACCAGCACATTTTCCCAGGCCGTGAGTTGCGGCAGTAAATGATGCATTTGGAAAATGAAGCCGATCTGCTCCGCCCGCAGCTTGGCCAGCCCCGCCTCATTCAGCCCGCGCACCGTTTGGCCAAACAGCGTCACCTCTCCAGACGTGGGCGTCTCCAAGGTGCCGAGCACGTTGAGCAGCGTGCTTTTTCCGCTGCCGCTACTGCCGACAATGGCCAGCGTCTCGCCCGCAGCGATCCGCAAGTCCACACCTGCTAGGACCGTCTGCGCGCGACCGGTTTCCACTCCGTAAAATTTAGTGACTTGGCTCAATTCAGCGATCATACAGCAGCGCCTACCATGCCTGCGATAGCCGCGCAACTGCTGGCGCGGAAATATCCCTGGACCTGCGCGCCAGCCTCATTTACCCACGCCGCCATGACCACTCCCCCACCCCCTAACCGCCCCGCGTTTCCCAGCCTGCGCACTGCGTGGCGTTACTGGTGGAAGCTCGGCTGGATCAGCTTTGGCGGCCCGGCGGGACAGATTGCGATGATGCATCGGGAACTCGTGGAGGAACGCCGCTGGATCAGTGAGGGACACTTCCTCCAAGCGCTCAATTTCTGCATGTTACTGCCCGGCCCGGAGGCCCAGCAACTGGCCACCTACCTAGGCTGGCGGCTGCACGGCTGGCGTGGCGGGCTAGTGGCAGGCGGGCTCTTCGTGCTGCCGTCCATGTTCATTTTATATGCGCTCAGTTGGCTTTACCTAGCAGGTGCGCAGTGGGGTTGGTTGGCCGCGCTCTTTGCCGGCTTGATGCCCGCCGTGTTAGCCGTGGTGGCGGAGGCCGGGCTGCGAATTGGAAAAAAGGCGCTGGCCACGGCGGCTCTGCGCGGCCTCGCAGTGGCCTCGTTTCTAGCCATTTTTTATATGCATCTATCTTTCGTGTGGATCATTATCGCAGCGGGCCTCTGCGGCTGGTGGGGACACCGCTACTGCCCTGCTCAATTTCCCGCTGGGAAAGGCCATGGCTCCGCGTCGGCCCAGGCTGCGGAGGACGCCTGCGTGTTGCTGCCAACCTTCCCGCCAGCCTCCTGGAGGCGGGCGGGGCGTATCCTCAGCGTGGGCCTCGTACTGTGGTGGGGGCCCATCTTAGCGCTGGCATGGATACTCGGATGGGACAGCACCGTGGCTACCCAAGGACGCTTCTTTAGCCAAGCGGCTATGGTGACATTTGGCGGAGCCTATGCCGTGTTACCTTATGTCGCACAACAAGCTGTGGCCCACTACGGTTGGCTCTCCCCAGGGCAAATGATGAGCGGCCTTGCGTTAGCCGAGACCACGCCCGGTCCGCTGATTATGGTCCTACAGTTCGTGGGCTTCGTGGGTGGTTGGCAGCATCCTGGCAGCCTCCAGCCTTGGTTGGCGGCCACGTTAGGCGCAGCCATCACCACCTGGGCCACGTTTGTTCCGTGTTTCCTCTGGGTCTTTCTGGGCGCGCCCCATGTGGAGCAATTACGCAGCCAGCCACGCTTGGGCGCAGCCCTCATGGCGGTCACGGCGGCGGTGGTGGGCGTGATCGCCAATCTGGGCGTGCAATTTGCCAAAGCGGCCCTGTGGTTAGGGCCGCCGCAGCACGTGGACTGGTGGGTGGCGGGCGTGGCGGTGGTCGCATTTCTGGCCCTGCAGCTGTGGAAACAGAGCCTGCTCCGCGTCATCATCGCCTGCGCCTTGCTCGGCCTGGGGAAATATGCCGTCGGGCTCTCATCACACCAAATCCAAGATGCTGCCAAAGTCCGGATTGAACAGCCGCTTATAAGTCCGCGTGGCGAAGCCATCCGTCATGCGGCTCAGCGCATCGCAGATCAGGCGCGCGCCTGCCGCTGCGCATGGGGCGGCGGCTAGGGCGGCGGCATCGGCATCACTCAGTAGATTCAGCCCCGTGGAGCCATGCACATAGCGCTCCATCAATGCCTGGAACAGCCGCGTGAGGATAAAATCCGCTTTATACTCTAACTGCTGCAGCTGCACACTGCGGAAAACCAGATCATAGGCCAGACGCTTATACAGCTTCGCCTCCGCCCGCGCCTCGGCGGCAATATTAAGACGAAAGCGATACCGATTCGTCCGCTCCGACATAAAATTCGCATCCCGCCCTAACGAGGCCGCATCAATGAAATCCCCAATCCGCTTGCGCAGCAGCGCCTCCGCCCGGCCGCCCCCCTTGCGCATTCGCTCTAGCAGCAGCGTGATCGTGACCGCGTCCGTGCCTGTTAGGCTTTGCTGAGCCGCCCAACGCTCCACCGCTTCTAACGTAATGAAACCCGCGTTGATCCCATCCGCAATATCGTTCAACGAGTACGCGGTATCGTCCGCCCAGTCCATGATCTGGCACTCGATAGAGCGGAAACCATCCCGCTCCTTCCCAGGTGGTAACTCCGCTGGAAACGCCGTCCCGGCCATCACAAAGTCCAGATACTTTTCCTGCGGATCATAGAGGAAATGATTTTCAGGATCAGCTAGTTCCGCATGGAGTGATTTATATTTTAAGACCCCATCTAACAATCCCCGACACGGGTCCATGCCTTTCTGCTGGCTCGTAAAAATCGTTTCCGTGAGCAACCGCAACGTCTGCGCATTGCCCTCGAATCCGCCCCACGGCTGCATCAGCCGATGCAGCGTGCGCTCCCCCGCATGGCCAAACGGCGGATGCCCGATGTCATGCGCTA
>JAYVOP010000023.1:0-10183 GCA_043757865.1 Verrucomicrobiales bacterium
GTCGTCGCCAGCTTGGCGGAACTGGCCTGCGTAGTGCTGGGCGTAATCCAGATTTGCTTGTTCAAAGGTGAGGCTCAGCCGCGCCACGTAGTCCAGCGGCGTGGCCATATCCGCGATGCTCTTCCAGAAAAATCCATTCACCGGATACTCGCCAAACGTCACGCCACACTCCGCCATGCGTTGGAGATACCACTGCGTGTGCTGTTGCTCCTCACACAAAGTGCGCAGGAGCCCACGACGAAAATCTGCGGGCGCATCGGGAAATTTCACTAACGCCAGCGCCATCAGCTCCGTGGCTAGCAACTCGTGATTACAGAAGAAATGCAGCAGTAGCCCACGCTCGCGTTCCTCACTGAGGCGGTCCGCAGCAGGAAAAATGCCCCGCACACCGGGTGCGGCAAAACGTAACTCCGGCGGGCGCGTGGGAGCCTGGAGCCAGCCATGGGCGAGGCCCGGAGCCTCATCCACTAAGGGCTGATCTGGGGCCGCTAACTTCTCCGCCAAGCTAGGACTGAAGAGGATGCGTTCTGCAAATTCACGATAGGTGGCCACGGCAGGGATGCATTTTAAAATAGAGCGTGGACTTGCAGTCCGCAGCCATGGTGCGCGCCAGCGGGGCGGAGTGCCACTCCGCGCTCCACGCGAGATGAGTTCGCAAACACATGGCTAGTGGAGGCGGGGGAGGATGTCGTGCTCGATGATCTGACACACGGCCCGGGCGGAGGTGGGCTGGAGATGCACGTCGTCCGTGAAGGCTAGGGCCGCTTGGCCAGCGCACTGGCGGAGGTCGAAAATTGGGACGGAAAACTCCTGCCCTAGCATCTGCGCATTGAGGAGTGCGCTACCAAATTTATTGTCAGGCCGGGGCTGGCGTTCGGCAGGCACTAACACTAGCGCCATCTGCACGTGGTGGGCTTTGAGAGCAGCGAAAACTTTCCGCGCGCGCGCGAAATAATCTCGCCCGACCTCGTCTGGAGGCTCGGTAGTTGGCTGGCCAGGGACGCTGGCGGCCTCATTCCACGTGAGTTGACTAGCTGCTGCATGGCTGGCGAATTTCAAATCATGCAGCGCATCATAGAGCAGTTCCACGGGTCGCTCGCGAGCGGCTAGCCAGGGCAGATAAGCCGCCGCCGTGGCGCGCACCGGGCTGTAGGAGTTGGTGACTTTGGTAAATGATTGTTCGTAGGTGAGGAATTGCTCCAGGGTATTCACTTCAAAGATGACCACACGTGGCGCAGGTCCATGATCCAGCGGCAGTAACGAGCCCGCCGCATCCAGCGTGCCGCAGCCGTCTAGGCCGAGGTTAATGACGGGGCCAGTAGGCGCTGAGAAATATTCTCCTAACAGCCTTCCCGTGATGCTAGATCCTGCTAGGACCACCGCTCCGGCGGGCAGGGATGCGCGGGATTCCAGGCGGATCAGATTGGTGACGGCACCTGAACTAGCCAGCACGGCGTGACGCCCTGGGCGGCTAATCACCAGCCAATGCAGGCTCAGTAAAACCAGCAGCACGAGATATTCCCGACCATACCGACGAATGAATGTGCAACATTTCTGCATACGAAGTGGAGTTAGAAATTGAAGTAAAGGAATGGCGCGAGCGGGCCGGGATTCGTGACGATAAAATAGAGCATGAGGCCATACGCCAACGGTTCCAACAAGCCTCCTGGGCGGGCTGCGGCCACTTCTGCGCGCCATGCCGGGCGCAGGTAGCCCCACAGTAAATAGAGCAGCACGGGCAGGGAATAGATGACGATAGCGAAGGTCATGCGCCCATTGGCGGACCAACTGGCGTGGGCTAGGGTAGTGAAGAAGGACTGCACGCTTTCGAGATTTTTCATTTTAAACATCAGCCACAGCAGGGAGACTAACGTGAACGTGAGCGCCATGCGCAGCCAACGCGTCAGCGATCCATTGCGCACGGAGGTCTCCACCACGCTGACTCCGCAGAGGCGCTCAATCATCAGCAGCACGCCGTGGCCCGCACCCCACCAAGCATATTTCCATTCCGCACCATGCCATAGGCCGCCGATGAACATGACGAGAAAGAGATTCACATACGCACGGAGGTTGCCTTTCCGATTTCCTCCTAACGAAAAATAGAGGTAGTCGCGCAACCAGTTCGAGAGGGAAATGTGCCAGCGTCGCCAAAATTCTGTGATGCTGCTGGCAAGGTAGGGGAAGTTAAAGTTGATGGGCAAGCGATAGCCGAAGAGCCCTGCCAATCCAAGCGCCATCAAGGAATAGCCCGCGAAGTCTGCAAAGATCTGCATGGAGAATCCGCCCAGCAGTAGGAGGAGATCCAGCCGTCCCATCTGGGCAATGTTGTCTGCGGTGGCTTCTAGCAGCACGGTTTGCTGGGCGAGGTTGTCCGCCAGGACTTGTTTCAAAAAGTAGCCGAGGATGAGGTGTCGGCACGCCTGCTGCCAAGCGACCTCGCGCGGATGCCGGGCGGAGACCTGCGGCAGGAACTCGCGCGCTTTCATGATCGGGCCGGAAATGAGCTGGGGGAAGAAGTTGATATACAGCGCGAGTTTTCCTAGCCCGGTTAGGACGGCTCCGCCTGCCAGTTCCGCGCAGAATGGGCGCAGCGCAGATTCTTTCCCACCGGCACGGGAGAGGTCCACCAGGAAACTGACGGCATGGAAGGTGTAGAAGGAAATGCCGATGAGTTTGATGCCTTTTAATGTGTCCACCCACTGCGGTGGCAGCCACACTCCGACGAGCAGCACGGCATATTTTACGACGACGATGAGGCTGAGATTCACCGTGATGGCCAGGGCCATGAAACCACGTCCCACCAGCCTCCCAGCGGCCACGGTGCGCGCGATGCGCCAGCCCGCCCAGCAGTTAAAGAGGATGCTTCCGCAGAGGAGCCCGAGGAGTTGGGGATCGGCCACGCCATAGAAATAGAGGCTGGCCACTGCGAGCCAGCCCCATTGCCAAACGCCCGGCAGCCGCAGGGCTCCCGCCGTATGATAAACGGCTAGGCAGACCAACAAAAACAGCACAAATGGCAACTCGGTAAAACTCATCCGCCGCCCATCTCACAGGGTTCACGCCTTGGCAAGGCGCGGGGAGGGATGGGGAAAGGGACTCCCCCACAATTCTAAATCCTGAAAGGACCTAATGAGAACCAACCGAATGCTGGAATCTCCAGCGCAAAATCCACTTCAATCGTGCCATAGGTTAATTGGCCGCTGAAGCAGCGACATTTTATATGGAGGTGCCCGTGGCCGGGGTTTTGCGAAGCGTTAGCGGCTGGTGAGCAGCGCTTCCATCTGCGTGCGAATGGCGGCGGTGAGGGGATCCGTTTCCGCTGCGCGATCCCGCGTGATGGAGACGGGCAACCTGCGGGGCAGCAGGCGACGAATGATCCATTACCAGCAGCGGCTAGGCCGGGGCGGGATGAAGGTGTAGGGTTTATCAATGACGATGGCTTGCATGGGTTATTCAAGAATCGTTAGTCCCGGCGGTATGGAGCCGTTGAGGCGGCTTACTTAATGCGCCAAGAGCCAAGCGGTACTGCGCGGATTGAAGTCTGCTAGGAACTCCCAGTGGAAGGCGTGGCCGGCGTTATCATAGAGATGCAGTTCCGCGCCTGGGATGGCGGCGGCCGTTTCCTCACCCATCCAGCGCGGGGTAAAGACATCGTCTTTCCCGCCGATCACTAACACTGGGCACGCCATGTTTTTCAGCGTGTCTAGCGTGTAATGACTCATGGCGGCGGCACTCTGAGCGTGCATGGCGGCTACGGGTTGCACGTTGGTATCTGCGGCGGCGGCGGCCCGGCCATCGATGATCCCTTGCCAGCAATCGTTGTTGTCGAACCAAGGCTTGGTAAAGATCAGCATCTGCACGTAGTGCATAAAATCACCATGATTGAAATGCTGCTTACATTTCATCATGTGTTCCCAGGTGGTCAGGCCAAAGCGGTCCTGTCGCGCCCAGGTACACATGAGGATCACGCTCTGGACCTTGCCGGGATGGCGCAACGCTAACTGTTGGGCGATCACGCTGCCCAGTGAGCAGCCCACCACGCGGGCCTGCTTGATTCCTAACTCATCCATGAGTGCCGCGTAGTCATCCGCCATCATTTCTGTGGTGTAAGGGCCAGCGGGTTTATCCGTCTCGCCCACCCCCCGGTTGTCTCCCAGGATGCAGCGGAAATGCTGGCTCCAGACGGTCGCGTGGGCTTCCCAGACGGCTCCGGGCGCGGTCACGCCCATGATGCAGATGAGCGGCTCTCCGCTGCCGATTTCAGTGTAAGCCATTTCGATTCCAGTGGGCAGTTTAATTTTAGGCATAGTTTTTATGGGTGGTTAGTTTTAGATAAATAGAAATTCTCAGTTAGTTCACGCGGAGGGTGGGATCAGCTATTTTGAATTCCAGCTTCAGCGGCACGGTATCCCAGTCACCATGGGCTAATTCTAGCGCATTGATGATCCAAATGATGAGCTTGGTATTGGCAATGGGGCTGCTGCTGGTGGTGCCTTGGCGCATAATCTTGAGGCGTTGTTCATTGCGGGCGGAGGAGCCTGCCATGACACTGACGGGGCGTTGGAATTCGTAGCTTAGTTGTTCGGCTAGGCTAGCATGATCGCTTTTCCAGGTATGAGCAGATTGATCGGCTATGACGAGCACCGTGCCGCCGGAATCTGGCAAGGATAGCGCGGTGGTGCCATCCGCTTTGAAGATTTGACGGGTGGGCAATTTCACCGCCTTCCCGCCCAGATCATTCCCCCCTTCGATGCTGCCATCTTTGGCCACCAAGCCCGCATCGCCCTTATGGAGACTAGCCGCGCTGACGATCTGGCCTGCGATTAATTTACTAGCCGCTGGCGTAAACTGTGCACCGCCTGCGGTGAAAAGATCCCCGGCCTTGCCCGTGCGTTGTTTGAGAAACGCGGCGTTTAAATCTACCACCTTCACATCTTTCTTACTCAAGGCCTCGGTGGCCGCCGCATAGTAACTATCCAGGGCCACGGGATGCCCACCCTTCATGGGCACCTTGGCGTCTTTGCTCACTTTATCGGCAAAGATCAGGCTCTTTGGCGGCACGATGGCCACTACGAGTTCCGTGCCATTGGCCTTCAACTGCCGACGGTATTCGGAGATGGCCGTGACGGCACTAGCAAAATTTCCCGATCCCACTTCCGGCGTGCTGCCGAGCCGTTTCAGTTCCGTGCCACTGAAGAGGAACCCATTCTGCCCCTTGGCTGGATCGTCTGCGCCCGCCTTCTTACAGGCCTCCAGAAACGCTGTTTCCGCCGCCTCCCGTTTGCCACGGTCCTTCGTGCTCTCCGCGCCATCCCCCTTCTTGCCGAAGGAGAATTTGGGCATGGAGAACTTAGGAAAATGGAGCGCAGGCATGGTTTTACAGCTCGTCAGCACCGTGGCTAGACTAACTGTAATCAGGAGAAATGGGAATCGCATGGGCGTGGCTTAGCACTGCGCCTGGAATCGGACAAGGGCAAAGCGGGGGAAGGTATCCGCGCGTCCGGCTTGGCTTGTAGTCTATCCAGCAGTCTGCTCGGTAACCGCAACCGACAAACCCCATGTTGCACACCCGTCGAGGCCGTTCCATGGACGGGCTCCGCTCCCCACCTCTGACCATTCACCCATGCGCATTTCCGACCTCAATTCTGCCCAACAAGTAGCCGCCCGCACCACCGAAGGCCCCGTGCTAATCCTAGCCGGAGCGGGCACGGGGAAGACCCGCACGGTCACCACCCGCATCTGCCATTTACTAGAACAAGGGGTGCCTCCGCAGGTGATCCTAGCGGTGACTTTTACCAATAAAGCCGCCAACGAAATGCGGGAGCGCGTGGCCGAGAACACGCCGAAGGGAACCAAGAATAAGCTCACCATTTCCACCTTTCACAGCCTCTGTGTGAAGATCCTGCGGGCGGACATCGACAAGTTAGGGTATAAGAAAAATTTCTCCATCTACACCGGCAGCGAGCAGAACAGTCTGGTGAAAAAGCTGATTAATAAACAAGCGGGCAAGGACGAGAAACTGAAGCCCGAGGAAGCGATCGGGCTGTGGAGTCGGCAGCGGAATCGGGGCATCCCGGCGGGGACCTCGGAATCGTTAGTGGTCAGCGTGATGAGTGAGTATGCGCGGCAGTTGAAGCTGCTGAATGCGGTGGATTTCGATGACCTGCTGGTGCTGGGAGTCCAAGTGTTGCAAGACTTTGCGGAGGTGCGTCAGCGGTGGTCTGACAAGTATCGGTATGTGATGGTAGATGAATTTCAGGATACGAATTCCCTGCAAATGAACTTGATGAAATGCATCGTGGGCCGGCATCAGAACATCTGTGTGGTGGGGGATGATGACCAGTCCATCTACGGCTGGCGCGGGGCGGAAATCGAAAACATCCTGGACTTCGGGCGCTTCTTTCCCAAGCCCAAGATCGTGACGCTGGAGGAGAACTACCGCAGCACGAACGTGATCCTCAATGCTGCTAACGAGTTGATTAAACACAACCGCAACCGCCATCCCAAGCGGCTTTTCAGCAGCAAGAACTCGGAAGACAAAGTGCGCCTCATTGCCATGCCAGGCGACCAAGAAGAGGCGGAGCTGGTGGTGCTAGAGATCCGCGAGCAGCAGATGATCGAGACCCGGGCGTGGGAAGATTTTGCGATTCTTTTCCGCACCAATAGCCAGACTCGGGCGTTTGAGGAGGTCTTCCGGGAGTGGAAAATCCCCTATCGGGTCGTGGGCGGACAGAGCTTCTTTGATAAACGGGAGGTCAAGGATGTGCTGGCGTATCTGAGCGTGCTAGCGAATGGGGATGATGATGTTAATCTCCTGCGGATCATCAATAATCCGCCCCGAGGCATTGGTGATTCTTTTGTGGAGCAAGCCACCGCCGAGAGTTCCGTGCAACGGGAACCGGTGCTGCAAACGATCCGCAGGCCGGGCTTCCGCA
Organism: Verrucomicrobiales bacterium; assembly: GCA_043757865.1. Taxonomy (GTDB): domain Bacteria; phylum Verrucomicrobiota; class Verrucomicrobiia; order Verrucomicrobiales; family V1-33; genus JAGNEJ01. The sequence goes on from JAYVOP010000023.1 coordinate 6,936, forward strand.
GCCTGTTTACCACGCGCACACAGAATGCGGTAGAGGCGTTTTTGGAAATGCTGGACCGGTATCAAACGGACGTGCAAGAGGCCAAGCGGCCTGCGTGGGAAATCATCGAAGGGCTCATCACGGAGATCGACTACATTGCCTATCTCCGCCGCTCCTGCAAAGAACCGGAGGAGGCCAGCAATCGCGAAACGGCGGTGCGCGAGGTGCTGGCCAGCGTGCGGGAACGCCATGTGCAAGGCGCGGAGGCGCTGGTGGATTTCCTCGGCAGCGTGAGCTTGGACGAGGATTCCCGTGAGAGCGGCCAGGACCAATTGGAGCGCAAAAAAGGCGTCAGCCTCATCACCATGCACGCGAGCAAGGGGCTAGAATTTCCCATCGTCTATATCCCCGGACTTGAGGAAGGCATCCTGCCACACAAGCGCAGTATGGAAGAAAATAGTAAGGACGAGGAGCGTCGGCTGCTCTACGTGGGCATCACTCGCGCACAGATAAAATTGACCCTAACTTACTGCTACACGCGCACGAAATGGGGAGATAAAATGCCCTGCATGCCGAGCAGTTTCATCAAGGAACTAGACGACCGCTATGTGGAAATGATGACCTATGACGACATCCAAAGCCGCCCGTTAGATGAGGACGAAGCCGATGATGCCTTCGAGCGCATGAAGGCAATGCTGCTAGCGGAAGGATAGGGTGGCGGTGGATGGGACGCCGTGAGGCCGAGCAGGTGGCGCGAGGCAGGGGTGGTGCTCGGACCCAGCAGCGCTCCACCTCGGGCTCACTTCATATTACTAAGTTTTCCTTAAAATTATAGTGGGCATAATTAGCGCCTTGACACGCAACCCATTTATGGTATTTTTTGCAAATTCCATAAAAATCGTGAAAAACTATGTTCCATCCATCTGGCAGGCCGGACGCCGAGCGGGCTACACCCTCGTCGAGGTCTTGGTTGTGGTCGGACTCATCGCGGCGGTCTCTGCGGCGGCTTACGTGGGGCTGACAAATGTGGCCAAAAATACCACGGAGACGAAGCTCATGCAGGATGTGGCGACGATCAATCGCGCGGCGGGCATTTTCCAAGCGAGCGGCGGCGGGCTGGACGATGTGAGTGACCCGCAGGCAGTGGTGGATCGCTTGAAATCCAAGCTCACGGGGACGGAGGCCAAGCAGATGGCGGGGATGCGCGGGAGTCTGGTAGATCTGCGGTTAAAGGTCGTGGCCCAGTCAGCCTCCCAGGCGGCTTCAGGCGAACAGCGGGCGTATTGGAACCCTGGCACTCATGCATTCTATGTGGCCACGGCAGGCACGGCGGGCGTGCGGGAATTCGTGCTTGATGATGCCCTAGCAGAAGCCGATTATGGCTCTGCGGCACGGTCGTCTTCCTTTAAATTAGCCACCGTGAAGCCCTGGATCTGGGATTCCATTGATGGCGTGGCCGACGCCAAAGCGGCTCCTCGGCGGTCTGGCAATGGCGTGGGCATTAATGGCGTGGTGAAGAATCCCGATGGCCCGCTGCAGTTGCGTCCGCCAGAGTTTTCCATCGTCTCTGGCTCCTTTCCGCTCACCAACTATCCGCTGCCGCTGACCTTGACGAATCCAAATCCGGCAGACACTTCCAATGTCCTCTACTCCATTAATAACAGGGACTGGCGCGTGTTTGTGACGGGCTTACTGGTAAATCCTACGGAGACCGTGCGGGCCATGGCGGCCTCCATCCGGCCAGACAAATATTCGGATAGTGGCATTGTCACGGAAACTTACACGAGCACGCCCATCAGCCCAGAGCTGGAGGTGGTCTTCCCCCAGCTAGCCTTTACCTACATGGATCTGGGCGGGGCCATGGCCCCCACGAACAGCCCGTTCCCCGGCCCCACTGCCGCTGGCTCCATCCAACTTACGAATGCCTCCAGCATCCCGGATGCTTATGAGGGGAGCGCTTATTTTACGATCCGCTGGACGCTGGATGGCTCGAACCCGTTTACGAGCAATACCGCGCTCAACGGGCCGCCTTTTGCTAACGGCTATGTGGCACCACAGCTCCCTCTGAAGCTAGAGGATTTTGTCAATGGACCGGATCTCTCCGTGCAAGCCGTGGCCGCCACGCAGAACCCGAATATCTTCACTGACTCCCCCGTGGTCAGCACCCTGCTGCATCGATCGGTGGTGAAACTGCGGCCGCCCTTGATTGCTGTGGACGGGCGGAACGTGACGCTGACCTTTGATTTTTCCAACAACGATGTGCCCGAAGGTGCCTACATTCAATACACCGTGGACGGCTCTGATCCGGGCCTCAGCGCGGGCCTGCCCACGGGGGGATCGCTTTACCTGACGAGGTTTAAATTGGATGGCAGTGCTGGCTCTACGCTGACGATCAATGCGCGGGTCTATGCTCCGCCGTCCTATCTGGATTGGTTTGAGGCGAGCGATGTGACTAGCCAAACAGTCACGTTGCCAGTGAGCACGGAGTTCTATGTGGGGGGCACGTTCGTGCTGACAGGGGGCGTCAATGGCAGCGGTGGTCCGATGCGCAACATTGCCCGGCTAGCCGGAAATGGCAGTGTGGATGCCTCCTTCGATGTCGGTGCTGGAGCCACAGCTAACAGCCTGGTGGGCGTGATCCGCGCGAACACGGATGGGGTGCTAGCGGGGGGAGATTTTGATGATGTTAATCTGGTCGTGCGGCCCGCCGTGGTGCGCCTGCGCAGCAGTGGCAGCGTGGACACTAGCTTTGATGCGGGCTTAGCCGGAGGGAAATAAGCTTTACCTTATGAACGCCAGCCGCCCGCCTTCGATGTTCCGCCAACCTGGCCTGTGGGGACGGCTCTGCCTCGTGCTAGCGGCCATGGGATCACTCTATCTAGCGGCCATTTCCCTAACACAGACGCCCATGCTCGGGTGCGATGCTGCCTCGTCGTGTTACTCCGTGTTAGGCACGCGCTGGGCCTTCCTGTTTGGGATTCCGGCTAGTTTCCCGGCCATTGCGCTTTATTTAATTACCATCCTAGCCGCCGGGGCCTTTGAAGCGCGAGAGCACCGCACGTGGTTAGGTCTGCTGGGCGAGGTCTGTGTGATCGGGGTGACGGTGGCGGCGGTGTGGTTCCTGGGCGTTCAGGGATTTACGCTGAGTCACTTTTGTCTGTGGTGTTGTTTAACGCACGGCTTCGGCCTGCTCGGAGTGTTCGGGCTTACCTGGGAACGCCGGAATCACCGCGTGCCAGATGAGACGGAGCAAGGCTGGGCGGAAGGTA
>JAYVOP010000024.1:0-10093 GCA_043757865.1 Verrucomicrobiales bacterium
TCATTGAACACCGCCACGGGCACCATTCTACCGGGCGGCACGGGGCTGGCTGGCAAATTCTACGATAACTCTAGCAACACTTATAACGCTAGTTCCCCCGCGCCCACGCCGGGCACTTACGCTCTGGGAGCGATCAATTTCCTGGCCACGGACCTTAAGGAAACGCGCATTGATCCGACGATCAATTTCAATAGCACCGTGGCCGGAAACACTTGGTATTCCGCCACCGTAGCGCTGCAAAAACCGAGCCAGAATTTCGTGGATGCCGACTACCATTCCATCCTCTGGACGGGCAAAGTGGAGGCGCAATATTCTGAGACTTACACGTTCTACGTCACTGCCAATGCTGGCGCGCGACTGTGGGTGAATGGCGTGAAGCTCTTAGCAGACACCGCCTGGACGACTTCCACAGAAGTGTCCGGCACCATTGCCCTAACCGCAGGACAGATCGCGGATGTGGTGCTGGAATGGCATGATGAATTGAACACCTCCATTGCCGAACTGCGCTGGTCCAGTGCCAGCCGGGCCAAGGAAATCATCCCTAGCACGCGGCTGTATCCGCTCTCCCCCACCCCGATCATCAGCAGCCCGGCCTTTGCAGTGGCGTTCGTGGGCGGGCCGTTTGCATTCCCCGTTAGTGCCAGCAACTCGCCCACCAGCTACTCGCTCACAGGGCAGCCCACTGGCCTCAGCATCAACTCCGTGACGGGCCTCATTGCCGGCATCCCCACGGGCAACCCAGGGCTCTATTTCATGAATGTGGTGGCCAAGAATATCAGCGGTGCTAGCAGCTTCCCGATCACGCTATTATTGATCCAAAGCGGCGGCGGTCTGACACGGGATGTCTGGACTGGTCTAGCTGCCGCCACGCTCACGGATCTGCCGCTTACCAGCACGCCTGCGGCTACTAGCACCACGGCAGATTTCTCTGCTCCGACCAACGATGGGGATTCGTTTGGGGAGCGCCTCAGCGGCTTCATTACCGCGCCTAGCAATGGCAACTACACGTTCTTCCTCACCACCGCAGATGAGAACGCGGAACTCTGGGTCAGTGCGGACGATGATCCTTCTCGATTGTTAAAACGCAGTTTCCTCACCAACACCGCCGCTGGTGGGGCCTATGGGGTGGCCAGCACGCAGAAGTCTCTGCCAGTCAAGCTCCAGGCGGGGAAACGTTACTTTGTAGAAAGCCGCCGGAAGGAAACTACGGGTAATGACCAACTCACCGTCGGCTGGTCGAAGCCCGGTGAATCCACCGCCACGCCCACCGAAACCATCCCCGGATATGTCCTGACTCCGGCTAGTGCAGGCGTGCCCCAGGCGGGCAAAGGCACGCTCTACGTCGCCACCCTAACACCGCAATCTGGAGCCACCACCTATGGCAATGGCACCGCCGTGCTGCTAGTCAATGAAGCGCAAACCGCCGCCACCATGAGCTACACTTATGGCGGCCTCACCGGGCCGATCACGAATCAACATATCCACGATAGCGCTGCCTTGCCCGGCCCCACGGCAGCTATTTTATATGATGTAGATACGAATACGCCAGATAACTTCGGCGTTTATACGTGGACGTTTGTTCCCACGGGAAATCATACCATAGCCGCCGTCGTTAATGCTATTACCTCCGGCACCACTTATTTAAATCTCCACACCGCCGCTTATCCCAGTGGTGAGATCAAAGGCTTCTTCCAGAAAGCCACGGGCGTGCGCACCTTCGTGCCGCCTGCACCTCCAGCCGTGGAAGCCTTGCCTACTTTAAATGATGACCAAGCGGTACGCTTCCTCACTCAAGCCAGCATGGGCGCACGACGTGATACCGATGGTAGCGCCCCGTGGGATGTGGACAGCATTGAAAACGTCAAGGCACTGGGCTACAGCGCGTGGATTGACGAGCAGCTCAATTTATCCGCTGGCGCTGATCCTGAGATCCAAGTCCCGCAGGTCATTCCCAACCCAGATCCTCCAACCGCGGCTAGTGTGGCCCTGCCCACGTATAACTATACCCCCTTCCGCACCGTCAATAACGGGAGCGGTCCCATGGCTACTTATGTGAAAGAATACTATGATAAATTCCCCAAAGTCGGCGGCCTAGGCTCGACGGGCAATGCGGACCAAGGCTCCGCAGAGTTATACAAAGGCTGGTGGAAATTTGCGGTCACCAATCCTGATCAACTCCGCCAGCGCGTGGCCTTCGCGCTTTCCCAGATCCTCGTCGTGTCCGAACAAGGCGTGCTGGATGAGAATGGACGCGCCATGGCCCAATACTCCGACATCTTAAACTACTACGCCTTCGGCAACTTCCGCACCTTGCTAGAGAAAATTTCTCTGAATGTACCGATGGGGCGTTATCTCGACATGTATCGCAATAAGAAAGCCAGCAGCACGAATGTGCCTAATGAGAACTATGCGCGGGAGATCATGCAACTCTTTAGCATTGGGTTAAATCGGCTGCATCCCGATGGCTCGCTGGTGCTGAATGCGCAGGGTTTCCCAGTGCCAACGTATGCCCAGGAGCAAGTGGTGGGACTGGCCCACGTCTTCACGGGCTGGTCGTATAATGGAGACAACAGCGCGTTCAGCGGCGGCACCATCAACTACATTTTACCCATGAGCAATCAGCCCACGCAGCACTCCCCACTGGATAAAGCACTGCTGGATAACACCGTCATCCTTGCCCTCGCCACACCCACCGCGCAGAGCACCACGGATGAGCTAGTGGCTGCGCACGATCTCATTTTCCATCACCCTAACGTGGGGCCGTTCATCTGCCGCCAACTCATCCAACGCATGGTTACCGCCAATCCTAGCCCTGGCTACATCTACCGTTGCTCCCAAGCCTTTGCGGACAACGGCAGCGGCGTGCGCGGGGACATGAAGGCGGTGATTAAAACGATGCTGCTAGACCCGGAGGCCCGCTATGCGTCCATTGCCGCACTGCCAAATTACGGCCATCTAAAAGAGCCCGTCATGCGCGTGGTCCAAGTGCTGCGCGCCCTGCGGGGTTACTCTAACAGCGCGCTCTATAATACCACAAACCAACTCCCCCACGTCCAAGCCGCAACGCAAGCCAACATTGATCTGACCATCCCGCTGCAGCTGGATGCCAATGGCTTGGTCTTTGTGGACAGCACCACGCCGACCCGCCTCTGGCCAGGGATGCGCGTGCTAGTGAAGAGCCAAACGGCAGCAGCGGAAAACGGCATTTATGACTACACCAGCCCCACCGCGCTACTCACACGCAACCAGTCTGCAGACACGCCAGCAGAACTAACTAATGCCTACGTCCGGGTCTCCTACGGCACTAGCACTACCAAAACCTTCCGCCAGACAGCCACCATCACCACGTTAGGCACGGATGCCGTCACTTGGGTGGATAACAACGGCGGCAATAACCTCGGCAGTCAATGGAACGTCGGTGAAACGGGCAGCAGCACGCTGTTCCAGACGCCACTAAAAGCTCCCACGGTGTTCAATTTCTACGAGCCGGACTACCGTTTCCCTGGTGCCACTGGCAATGCCAAACTCTATGGACCCGAATTCCAGATTCTATCGGAAACCAGCATCGTGAACACCAGCAATCTCTATTACAATCTCACTCATAGTAGCTACCAAGATCTGCGCATGGAATTCACCACCCGCCCCACCAACGCGCTCCAGTTACCTTACCCTTGGCCCGTGAGCACGGCGGGTGTTTATACCAACGTGTTAGACAATCCAGAGGTCGCCATCGCAGGAGCCGTAGCCACCACCCCCACGGCTCTGCTGAATCGTCTGAATACCTTGCTGTTGGCTGGCCGCATGAGCACGAACCTGCGTAATATTCTGACCACCTATCTCACCACTAGCACCGCCAATAGCAGTGGGGCTCCGGCTACTAACATCGCCCGCGTCCAAGACGCCGTCTGGCTCATTATGCTGAGTCATGAATACAGCATCCAAAAATAACGCTCTTTAAACACCCCATTTCTTATGACTTCATCTGAACTTATTAAACGTCGCAACTTCCTCCGTCGCGCCTGTGGATTCACGCTGGGGGCCACTAGCTACAGCGCGCTCAATGATCTGCGCCTGATCCAGAGCGCCCTCGCGCAGCAAGCCGGCACCACGATCTTTCCCGACTACAAAGCCATCATTTGCCTCTTCCTCGCTGGGGGCAATGATGCCAATAATCTAATCATCCCTAACAGCGCCACCGAATACGCCGCCTATGCCACGAATCGGGATGTCATCGCGTTGTCTAACACGCCCGGCGGGATTAACTCTAACTCTATTTTACCGCTGGTCACCACGGGCACCGCAGGTCGGGAGTTCGGCGTGCATTCCAACTGCCCAGAGCTGCAAACGCTCTACAATGCTGGTAAACTGGCCTTCGTAGCCAATACCGGCACGTTAGTAGAGCCGCTGACCAAGACCACGTATAATAATAGAACGGGGCGACGCCCCCCGCAGTTAGAATCCCATAACGACCAAGTGGTGCAGTGGATGACCAGCGTGCCAGACCAAATTTCCCCCACGGGCTGGGCGGGCCGGGCGGCGGATCTGCTACGTGCTAACGTGGGGACATCGCCTGTTTCCATGTCCATTTCCGCCAATGGCTTCAATACCTGGGAAGTGGGAAAATTTGTCAATCAATACCAAGTCCCCACCGCCGCGCTGGGAGCCACCAGCACCGTTTCCACGCTCACGGGCTACACTGCTAACTCCGCCACCTCCGCCCGCACCAAAGCCATCCGCGACATCGTGGCGGGCGGCAAGACCAGCGCCACACTCAGCGAGCAAGACTACAGCCAAGTCTTCGATACGGCATTAAACGCTGCGGACCTTTTAAATACGGCCTTGGGCGGCATCAGTGCGGCAGATAATACCGCCATCCAAGCCGCCTTCGATGGCGATGCCTCCAACCCCGGCCCGCTCCGCAGCCCCAATGGCACGCCGGACTTTGGCGATGCCCGCACGCTGGCAGGACAGTTGAAAATGGTCGCCAAGATCATCGCCTCCCGCAACGCCATCGGCATCAAACGGCAGATCTTCTTCTGTCAGTTAGGCGGCTGGGACACCCACACTAACCAACTCACCGCGCATGGTAACATTCTCCGTGGCATCAGCCGGAACATCAAAGCGCTGCAAGACAGCATGGAAGCCATGGGCATTGCGGATAAGGTCACGCTCTTCACAGCCAGTGATTTCAACCGCACCTACAAAACCAACGGCCAAGGCTCCGACCACGCATGGGGCACGCACACCATCGTTTCCGGTGGAGCCGTGCAAGGCGGGAAAATCTACGGCACCTTCCCCACCGTCGTCCCCGGCGGCCCAGATGACTACGGCAGCAATGGCCGCTGGATCCCCAGCACTGGCGTGGACGAATACGCCGCCACTATCGCAAGGTGGTTCGGCGTGACGGAAGCTAACTTAGATGTGATCCTGCCTAACTTATATCGTTTCCAGCATCGGAACCTCGGGTTCTTAGGATGATTTGATGGGGCGATCCGCCCTGCTCTGCATACGGGTAGGAGCATTGAGGATTTCCTCCCCCTGCTGACCTCCCGGATGAGGACAACCTCCAGCTTGTCTGCCAACTCTGGTGGAGCGTGACCGGGAAGAGTGGCCAATGACGAATTACTTGCTAGAGGCCACAGTGGTGGGTTCGGGCGTGCGGAAGCCGCTTTTCACGAAGCGGGTGATTTCCACGATGCGTTCTTTGGCACTGTTGGCCACGGGGCGCACTTCGAGCATGACTTGATCCGGCTTGTTGCTGCCGTAGAGATATTTCCGCAGGCGCAGGCCGTCCTCGCTGAGGAGCGGAATGTAGCCGTTGCCTAACGGATCTCCCGTCTTGGGGTCTTGGAGCTGCACGCAGAGGTGAGAGGTGCGCTTGAACTGGGGATCATTGAAATAGTTATCCAGGCAAGCGGAGACGCGCACTAGTTGGGGCTTGGTGGTCTTGTCCGGTTTTTCGCGCAGGATCTCGGGCCAATCTTTGGGGGAGTAGGCGACGCTGGATTCCCACTCAATCTTCGGCCCGCTGGGGAGGTATTCCACATAGAACGAGGCTTGATTGCCATCGGCTAGTTCTGCGATGACGGAGCTGCGACGTTGCTTCAAATCCTGGCTTTGATAATAGCCTGGGGTGCTGCAATGCAGTTTAGTCACGACGACGGCATCATCCCGATGCCCACGGCTAAAGTAATCTTTCATCAACGGCGTCACGCGATCCGGCTCCCGCACGAAGCTGGTCTTGGCCTCCACGCCGTTGGCTTCTAGATAGGATTTCACCAATTGCTTGGCCTGCTCCTGGAGCGCGAACGGGTCTTCTTTTTTAAAATTTGGCGCATCCGGTTCCAGATTCATGGACGGCTCGGATTTGGAAATGGTGGGTGGCGCAGCGGCCTCCGTGCGGTAGCTGTGGGAGAGCCACGTGCCGCCCGCGACTAGCATGGCGGCGGCTCCGCCGATGATGGCGCTGTGGGCCTCGGGAATGGGGATGCCGAGGATCCGCGGTCCGCCCTCGGAGGGGACTTGGAAGCGGTCTGGATGGAGCAATGACTCCAGGTGATTTTCGTAATTGTAAGTGCCACGGCCCTGGTTCGGAAAAGGTGCCCGGATGGCGGAAGTGCATTGCACGCAGCGGATCTTTTTTCCGATCCAGCGCTTGGGCATGGAAATGGCATGGTGGCAGGCGGGGCAATTAAATTTCAGCCTGCGGCCCGAAACCCTGGGCGCATGCTCACTGTTATGGGCGACTTCGTGGATGGGTTCCTCAGAGCGGGGAGTGTGGCTCTTGACGTTCAGGCCATCAGCCTCCAGCCAGCCTTGGAGGTCGGCTTGGATGGTGTTTTGGATCGTGACTTTGCGTTCCGGGAGCGCCCCTTTGGCGGCTTTTCTAACGACTGGAGCAGAAGTTGACGGAGCCAGGGGTTCGGCTAGGCGCGCAGGTTCGGCGGTGAATTCTTTAGCCGCAGAAACGTGACGCGGGGTGATGGCTAGCGGCGTTGCTAGGGCGTCTTTTAAGATGGCCGTAGCAGCCTTAGTGCGGCGGATCTTGGCAGGCGTCAGCGGAGATTGATCTTCGGCTAGGGCGGGGGCAATGATCTTGCCGCAATCCTCCGGCGGGGCGGGCTCAGCGGCCACGCTGGAATTGCTTTCAAAGGGATCAAAGTCCGCTAGCAGAGCCACTTCTCCGCTGGCTTTGCCATGCCGTGGCGGTGGGAGGAGCGTGAGCCCCGGACGACGCTCCGTAGGCGGGGCGGGCGTGGGGAGCGGGATTTCCTTGCGCTCATGGCGGGGCGGGCGAGGCGTCATTTCCACGGGGGCGGCCACGGCAGCTTTCTTCACCCGTGCGATCGCGTCCTGCACGGCGGGATCGCATTTAATTGGGGCCAGGACCCCGGGCTCGCTCGCCTGCGGGATGTCTTTGCGCTTGTTGGGTAGGACCACACGGGGACGCGTTGCAGGTGGCTCAGCAGGGCTGACAGAGGCAGGCTGGTGTTCTTGAGTGCTGGCTTCGCGCACTAAAGTGAAGGGTGAGTGATCGCTCATAAATTGGACGGTTGTAAGCTGGTAGAGGTTGGTCTCGCAGACGGGTGTTAGGAAAGCCGCAAAGATTAATATCTAAAAAAATTTAACACATATTAACTAAAAGGCAAAAGTTTTTATGATTTTCTCCGCAGCAATGGACTCTGTCAGGCATTTGCGCCCTGGGCAAACCTGCGCATGGTGGCGCGCATGATTGAAAATGAATGTGATGTAGCCATTGTGGGAGGCGGCATAGCGGGTTTGTGGGCCATGCATGCCCTGCGGGCAGCGGGGTTTGACCCGGTGCTACTGGAGCGCCATACGCTAGGCGGAGCGCAGACGTTAGCAGCCCAGGGGATCCTGCATGGGGGGATGAAATACATGCTAGACGGCACGGTGGACGAGATCGCCCTGCGCCTGCGGGAGATGCCGCCGCGCTGGCTTGCCTGCATGGCGGGCATGGGCGAGCTGGATCTCACGGGCACGCAGGTGCTGTCCGCGGGGCAATATTTATGGTCGGATGGCTCGTTACTCAGTCGCATCACGGGAGCTGTGGGGGCCAAGCTGCTAGACGGCCCGGTAGATGCGCTGCCACCAGAGCAATGGCCGGCGGCCTTTGCGGCCTTGCAGTATAAAGGCTCCGTGCGCGTGTTGCAGGAAACGGTGATTGATGTCCGTAGTGCCGTGCTCGCGCTAGCCAACCCGCTGGCTGGGCGCGTCTATCAAGTGGATGAGATCGTGCCGCAAGTGGCAGGGGATGCCATGCAGTCGCTGGAGCTGCACAGCGCAGGGCAGCTGACGTCTCGGCTGCGCCCCCGTTTCCTCGTGACTACGGCGGGGGTGGGAAATGAGCTATTCTCCCAAGCCCTGCCCTATCCCCAGCCCGCCACGCAGCGGCGGCCCCTCCGGCAGATTCTGGTGCGGGGCGTGGGTCCGCGACTCTACGGCCACTGTCTGGTGGCGGATCCGAAACCCCGCGTCACGATTACTTCCCACACGTTAGTGGACGGCACGCCCGTCTGGTATCTGGGCGGAAATGTGGCGGAGAAAGCCTGCAAGCTGACCACGGCGGCGGAGTCCATCCGCTTTGCCGCCAGTGAGTTGCGCGCCATTTTTCCGAAGCATGATTGGTCCCGATATGCTTATGCCACGTGGGACGTGGATCGTGCGGAGCCGCATCAGAGCGTGCGCTTCATGCCCAGCGAGCCGACCGTGGACGTGCTGGGAAATTGTGCGCTCGCCTGGCCCACGAAGCTCGTTTTCGCTCCCGGCCTAGCCAGTAAAATCACCGCTGCCGCTAGCGCACGCGTGGCTCCGCTGCCAGCGCCTAACTTGCCGCTGCCACCGGCTCGCGTCGGGGCCTCGCCTTGGGATCTCGCCACTTGGCTACCACTATGAGCCGCCTCCCCACGCATCCACTCGCGCACACCGGACTGGCCATCAGCACGTTAGGCTTAGGCACCGTGAAATGGGGCCGGAATCAACAAGTGAAGTATCCCGCCTTCGCCTTGCCGGATGATGCCCTGCTGCATCACTTGCTAGACATCGCTGAAGCCGCGGGGCTCAATCTCCTGGACACCGCCCCTGCCTACGGCATCGCAGAGGAACGCGTGGGGAAAATCTTAGCGGAGCGCCCCGGCTCATCCTTCATCGTAATGACCAAGACGGGCGAGGAATTCGTGAATGGGGAATCGCACTATCATTTCACCGAGAAGCACACGGAGGCCAGCATCCACCGCAGCCTGCGGCGGTTAAATACGCTGACGCTGGACCTCGTGATGGTGCATTGCTCGGCGGATGATCTCCACGTGCTAGAAAATACAGCGGTCCTGGAAACGCTGTCCACGCTGCGGGAGCAAGGCCTGCTGCGGGCCATCGGCGTGAGCACCATGACCGTGGAAGGCGGACTGCGCGCGGTGGAACTAGCGGATGCCGTGATGGTGCCCTTTAGCGTCGGCTATCAAGCTCATTTACCCGTCATCATCAAGGCCCAGACGTTACAGAAAGCCGTTTTCGTCAAACGCGCGCTCTACTCCGGCCCCGCCCAGGACAGTCCACTTACGCTACCGGAACTCCTGCGCCCGGTGCTGCAAACTCCCGGCGTCACGTCCGTCATGGCGGGCACCATCAACCCGCACCACTTACAGGAAAACCTAGCCGTAGCAGCCGACGTAACTCGGCCTAGCGACTGATTTCCCAGTTGTCAATGCCCCGCGTCCGCCCTAGTCCTCCGCCCATGAATGATCCGCTAGCCCGCGCTATTTCCTTAGGTCTGCCCCGTGCTGGGGCGGGGGCGCGGCCGCATGGGCAGACGACGGGAAGGGGGCGCGGCTAAAGGCGATGCGGGGATTCCCTTTGGTAAATTTTCTCCTGACCCTGAGCGTGCTCGTGGCGTTGGCGGCTCCGCTCGTTTCACTCTCGCGGGATGCCGCGCGGCCACCCCTGGTGCGGAACCTGCAACCAGAGGGCACACAGCTCACACAGGTGTCCGTGCGGCTGGCCCATGCGGCCACGGAAGCCAGCCTGTGGCGGGGGCAGCAGATGCTGCACACGTGGCCCTTACCGCAGCCCAGCA
>JAYVOP010000025.1:0-2722 GCA_043757865.1 Verrucomicrobiales bacterium
TTGCTGTCCACATTTCCGGCCACTGCCAGCACGATGTTCTTTTTCCCGTAATGCGCCTTGGTGTGGTTAATCAGGTGCGCGCGGCTGATGCGGCGGAGGCTCTTTTCGTCCCCGGCAATGCTGCGGCCCAGCGGATGTTTGGGCCACATCAGTTGGCAGAGCAGATCCTCTGCGCGGCTGTCAGCTTGCTCGTAATACATCGTAATCTCCTCACTGATGACCTCCCGCTCCCGCTCCACCTCGGCGGCGGGGAAGGTGCTATGGATAAACATATCTAGCAAGATCTCCGCAGAGGTATCGAAGTCCTCCGCCGGGCCCCGCAGGTAGAAGCAGGTGTGCTCCTCACTGGTGAAGGCATCCGCCGAGCCGCCGTTAGCCTCGGTGGCTAGACTGAGTTCCTTGGAACTGCGATTGGTGGTGCCTTTAAAGAACAGATGTTCTGCGAAATGGGCCAGGCCACTGAGCGGGGCCGGATCATGCCGGGCTCCGATGTCCACAAACACGCCGATGGAGACGCTCTCCATGGTGGGCATTTCAATGATGGCGAGGGGCACGCCGTTAGGGAGGGTAATAACTTGGGGTTTCATGGAAGGATGGGCGGCCGCTGCGGGAGCGGAGTCAGGTGGGTAAATGAGATTGGGGATGATGGCGCTGGGCTGGCGACGGGTGGCCCGGGATGGCCCAAGGATGGGCCGACGGAAACCTCATCGGAGATGAGATGAGTCCCGGCCCTCACGAGGTGATCGTGGGGCAGGGGGATGTCGCGTCGGGGGGGAGGCGGCCCGCTTTATACAGCAAAGTTCGCGCTGGTCAATAGTGGGTATGCCGGGGAGGGCAGAGATTTCTGCGGAGACGCGGGACGGACTGCCCCAGGAGCCCGCGCTCTTTGGCGCTGCGCATGTGGGGGGCTTCATTTTGCTAGCGATGGGAGATTGGTGGACGGATTACATCCAACTGCACACGGTCTTTGGGGCGTTTGTGATGGGCATCGCCACGCCACAGGTGCAGGGAGGAGCGCGGATTTGCAATCCGCTTCAATGGATAAGCCGTTATGCTGGGCTGGGTGACGTGTGCCTTTTACTCAACGAGCAATCACTTGGAGAGCCACAGGTGTCCGCTGGACTTCCATTCCACGATCAGCTCTCTGAGCCGCAGGATGGGTGGCGTTTGTTGGTCCTCGTGCCAGACGAGGACCAGGGGGACGGTCTGGGCGGGGGTGAGCGGCACGAAGCGTAGCTCTGATCCTGGCTCCACAATGGAGTCCGTGACTACTCCGATGCCTGCTCTGCCAGCCACGTAGGTCATCACGGTGCCGATGAGGCTGGGGGTGTGCGCTAGCCGGGGCACGAATCCAGCGTGACCTCGACAGCAACCAAAACTTCATCACTGCGCCTTGCAGCGCTCTTGGTAGGAGGCGGCGGCCTCCGGTGGCAGACCTACGGCGGCCAGGCTGGAGCGCACGATGGCCAGATCCGCAGCGGGCAGGCTCTGGCCTAGGCGGATGGCGGCTTCGGCATCCGTGCGCCAGAGGTGGGTGGCAAGGGAGTTTACCATTGCATTCCGCGCCACACTCTGAGGCGGGAGACGGTGGAGGAGTTGCTCCGCGGTGTCAGGGTTAGCTTTTACCGCTTTGTCTGAGAGGGTGGTTAGCGCTCGGTCGTTCTTTGGTAAATGGGGATTCGTCGCCAGTATCTCTAACATGGATTCTGCGTCCCCACTTTCCCCTAGCCCGTAAACCGCGTTCGTCAGGAAACCACTGGGCACATCCCCCACGTTGGCCTTGCGCAGATACTCCAGCACCTCAGTGGGAGCGGCCTGAGTCCAATCGTTAGCGATGCTCGCTAGGGCAGAGTGACGAGCGGGATCATTGGCTGGCAGGGAATGGATCCACTTCAGAGTTTCTGAAACTTTCTCTGGGTTGAGCGAACCAATGGTTGTGCTACAGATGGAGCCAATGATGGTCTCCCGCTCCCGCCCCGGCGGCAGATCCAGGGCCATCTGACGGGCGGTGGCTGGACTTTTACTGGCTAGGGCACGAAAGGCATCCGAGCGGACGCTCTGGCGGGTGATCCCGGTCAGCTTGTGCTCCACGGCTGCTAGGGCTCCCAGGGGATCGTTTGAAAGCATGTCGGACAGGTAAGCTTTATAAAATCGGCGTAGAGGCTCGGAACCAGCCCCCAGGGAGGATTCTATGCAGGCTAGGCATTCTGGCGTAAACATTTCCGCCGTGATATGCCCATTATTGTTGTGCTTAAAAGCAAAATCATCTACTACGCTACGCACTTCTGATGCCGTGCATCGGCTGAGGATCTGCATGGTGGCCCGCCCCCGCGCCAGGACTTCATCTACCGAGGCATCATACAGCAGTATGCTATCCAGCAGTTTGCTGATGCATTGCGCCCGGCTAACTCCTGGCGGCATAACCGCCATCACACGCGCGACCATGGCGAACTGCTGGGTGCCCAGATCTCCTGCATCCGCAAAAGCCTGTGGGTGATCCCGCAGGAACTCTGCGGCTAGGGCTGGCTGGGATTGCTCTAGCAGGGCAAAGAGCGTCCAGGCAGGGGCTGGGACCTGAGACTGATATTTCAAGCAGGCGTCTAGGGCCGTCCGGGGGGCCTGCGCAGCCCACGTTTCCGCCACTTTCAGATACCACGCATGATAGCTGGAGAGTGATGCACCAGCCTCCGTTGCGGCCCCATAACCAGCGGCCACCCATTGC
>JAYVOP010000026.1:0-10071 GCA_043757865.1 Verrucomicrobiales bacterium
TGGACTACACCATGCGTTTGTGGCTAGACCCGGAGAAACTAGCCGCCCGCAATCTTACCGCTGGCGATGTGCTCAAAGCCGTGCGCGAGCAGAACGTGCAGCTAGCCGCCGGCCAATTAGGGCAACCGCCCGCCGCTGCGGGACTGGATTTCCAATACACGTTAGTAGCGCCCGGACGGCTGGTGACGGCGGAGCAATTCAGCGGCATCGTCATCAAGACCGGAGCCGCCGGGGACACCATCCATCTGCGCGATGTGGCGCGCGTCGAACTCGGGGCCAAGGACTACTCCGTGCATACTTACATGGATGGAAAAAACGCCGTCTCCCTGCGCATCTTCCAACTCCCCGGCACCAATGCCTTGGCCACGGCGGATGGCGTGTATGCCCGCATGAAAGCGCTAGCGGAGCGCTTCCCGCCGGACGTTGCCTACCGCATCAACTATGATCCCACGCAGTTCGTGCGCTCGTCCATGCGCAGCGTGTTGCGCACCCTGCTGGAAGCCTTGGCGCTGGTGGTCATCGTGGTCGTGGCATTTCTCCAGACGTGGCGCGCGTCGTTGATTCCGTTGTTAGCAGTGCCCGTGTCGTTGATCGGCACGCTGGCGGTTATGAGCGCGTTTGGGTTCTCGTTAAATAATCTTTCGCTGTTCGGACTCGTGTTAGCCATCGGCATCGTAGTGGACGATGCCATCGTCGTCGTGGAAAATGTGGAGCGCTTGATCGCCCAGGGCCTGAGCCCCCGCGCGGCCAGCCATGCGGCTATGAAAGAAGTGTCTGGGGCCGTCATCGGCGTGGCGTTAGTGCTCAGTGCGGTCTTTGTGCCCACCGCCTTTCTAGGTGGAATCACGGGG
Source organism: Verrucomicrobiales bacterium (assembly GCA_043757865.1). Lineage (GTDB taxonomy): Bacteria > Verrucomicrobiota > Verrucomicrobiia > Verrucomicrobiales > V1-33 > JAGNEJ01. The sequence continues at coordinate 852 of JAYVOP010000026.1, forward strand.
AAATTTTACCAACAGTTTGCGCTCACCATTGCGGCTAGCACCGTGCTCTCGGCCATCAATTCGCTAACGCTCAGCCCCGCGCTCACCGCCTTGCTGCTGCAACCTCACGGAGCGCAGCCGGATCGCCTAACGCGATTTCTTAATGCGACTTGCGGCTGGGGATTCGCGCTATTTAACCGCCTGTTCGCTCGCACCGCACGGGCTTATGGCCAACTCACCGCGCACCTCGTGCGACGCGGTGGCCGCATCGCCATCCTTTACTGCGGGCTAATCGCAGCGGCGGCATGGCTCTTTGTAAAGGTGCCCACAGGCTTCATTCCCGTGCAGGACATGGGCTACTTCCTGGTGGTGGCGCAGTTGCCAGATGCGGCCTCGCTGGAGCGCACAGATGCGGTGGTGCGGAGGATGGATCAGATCGCGCGGGAGACGCCGGGCGTGGCGCATACCTTCGCCATCAGCGGCTACTCCAGCGTGCTCCAGGCGAACCAGCCGAACATCGGTGCGGCCTTCATCATTCCCGACTCATTTGAAGCTCGCGCAGGCCATCCAGAGCTAACGGCAGCGGAGCTGATGAAGTCCCTGCGGCAGCGTTTCTCCAGCCTCCAAGAGGCGCGCATCCTCGTGGTGCCGCCCCCCGCCCTGCGTGGATTAGGCAATGCGGGGGGCTTCAAGGTGCAGGTGCAAGACCTGCAAAATCAAGGCCCCGTGGCCCTCCAGCAAGCCGTGCAGGCGTTGGCGGATGAACTCACGAAAGACCCGGATTTCAATAACCTCTTGCCCGGCTTCCGGGGCACCGTGCCGCAGTATTTCATGGACATCGACCGCGCCCAGGCCAAGAACATGAACATCAACCTAACGGAATTGAATGAAACGCTGCAAGTCTTCCTCGGCAGTGTTTATGTGAATGATTTCAATCTCTTTGGCCGCACCTATCAAGTCACTGCGCAGGCCGAGCCCGCCTTCCGGGCCACGCCGGAGTCCATCGCCCGCCTGCGCACGCGCAATCAGCAAGGCGGCATGGTGCCGTTAGGCTCATTGGTAAAAGTGCAGCCCATCGCAGGTGCGGACCGTTGGCAGCGGTATAATTTATATCCCAGTGGCGACCTTGGCGGCAACGTCTCCGCCGGCCTCAGCAGTGGGGTGATGATCGACCGCGTGAACGCTGCCGCCGCCCGGGCGTTGCCGCCCGGCTTCACGCTGGAATGGACGGATCTGACCTATCAACAGATCTTGGCGGGGAATGCGATCGTGTGGATTTTTCCGCTCTGCGTGCTGCTCGTTTTCCTCGTGCTAGCCGCGCTGTATGAAAGCTGGGGCTTGCCGCTCGCCATCATTCTCATCGTGCCCATGTGCGTGCTCAGTGCGCTGGTGGGCGTGTGGATTAGTGGGAAAGACAACAACATTTTCACCCAGATCGGGCTCATCGTGCTCGTGGGACTAGCGGCTAAGAATGCCATCCTCATCGTAGAGTTCGCCCGCCAAGCGGAGGCTGCCGGAGCAGATAAATTTACCGCCGCCGTGACCGCCTGCCGCCTGCGTCTGCGCCCTATTTTAATGACCAGCTTCGCCTTCATCCTCGGCGTGCTGCCGCTGCTGCGCGCCCAAGGTGCAGGCGCTGAAATGCGCCAAGCCCTCGGCACCAGCGTGTTCTACGGCATGATCGGCGTGACCCTTTTCGGCCTGCTGCTCACGCCAGTCTTTTATGTCCTAACCCGACCCAAGCAATAAATCCACCCATGGCTATCAACGAAAACTGGAACATCAAAGGGCGCGCTCACGAATGCGCTCATACCGCCACAAAATTTACCGATGGCCAACATTTCTTCACCGCACTCTTCGAAAATCCAGACACCGGTGAACTGCTGCGGAAGGACTACAGCGAGGCGGCATTTAAAGAGCTCAGCGCCACGCTGGAGCCTGCTCCGCATTCCTACTGGCGCTCGAAATATGAGGCCCCCACGCATGATCCCAAAGCCCAGATCGTGGAGAAGCAGACCGCGGAGAGCCTGCTACGGCGGCTGGTGGAGGAGGACAGTCCGCTGACGGAAAATGCGCGCTATGTCCTAGCCGTAATGCTAGAGCGGAAAAAGAATTTGAAGCAGACGGGCACGCGTGAGACGCCGGAGTCCACCTACCTCATCTATGAACAAGCCAAGACCGGGGAGATCTTCATCATCCGCGATCCCGAGCTGAAACTCTGGGAGCTGGAGCCCGTGCAACGGGAGGTTTCCTATCTGCTCGGCGCGCCCGTGCCGGAGCGCCCCGCGCCTCCTGAGAGCGAGTCGCCCGCGTCTTGACAAGCCCACGTGGCCCCACGATGAGAGCGGCCTTTTCCTCCCATGGATCTTGCTCCCACCACCTCTGTTCCCCTGCACTCTCCCACGGTGCCGCGCGCGCTGCTCTTTGCGGTTTTCACGCTATCCGGCATTTCTGCGCTCATTTATCAGATGATCTGGCAACGCGCGCTGTTCACTATTTATGGCTGTAATGTGGAGTCCGTGGCCATGGTCGTCACGGCTTTCATGGTCGGGTTAGGGCTGGGCAGTTTGGCGGGTGGTTGGATCAGCGAGCGCTCCCAGGTGCCGCTGGTGGTGCTCTTTGCAGCGGCGGAATTCGGCATTGGGGCGTATGGTTTGGTGAGCCTGAGCTTGTTTCATGCGGTGGGGGAAATGACGTTAGGCGCGGGGGCATTGCTGACGGGCGGACTGGCCTTTGCGCTGATTTTCCTACCCACGTTAGGCATGGGGGCCACGCTGCCGTTGCTGGTAGCGCAGCAGGTGCAGGAAACGGCGGCGGTGGGGAAAAGCGTCAGTTGGCTGTATTTCGTAAACACGTTAGGAGCGGCCTTGGGGGCGTTCCTAGCGGGGTTCTTTTGCCTTGGAAGATTTGGGGAAAGCGGCTCGGTGCGCTTAGCGGCGGTGCTGAATGCCACGGTGGCCACCGTCGTGCTCGTAACCTATTACGCCCGCCGGAAAGGAGGGGCGCATGAATAAGACGAGCCGCCAAATCCTCGTAGCCGCAGCGCTGTCCGGCTTCATTGCTCTAAGCTGGGAGATCATCTGGGCGCGGCTCTATAACTTCGTCACCGGCTCCCGTGCGCCCGCTTTTGGAGCCATGCTGGGCAGCTACTTGCTAGGGTTAGCGCTCGGCTCACTGTGGAGTATGCGCTGGCAAGCGCGGGAAACCACGCGCTCCCTGCACTCGTTAGTGCGGCTGATCTTGGTGGCCAATGTGCTGGCCGTGCTGGTCTGTCCGCTGGCCTCGTGGATCGTCACGTGGAAGGACGCGGACCAATGTTGGACGTGGATTCCCGGCCTCTGCCTGCCGCCGTGGAGTTGGACGTTAGGGCTGGTGGCCTTGGCCGCCGCCGTGCAGGGGACCACGCTGCCGCTGATGTGCCACGTGGCCATCCCTGCGGATGCGCGGGCCGGGGCGCGGCTGAGCTATGTTTACTTGGCCAATATCCTCGGCAGTGGGGCGGGCAGTTTGCTCACCGGATTTTGGCTGCTGGAAATTTTCCCGCTGCACGTCTGTGCGGCCATCCTGGCTGGATTGGCGCTGGTGCTGGCCGCGTGGTTCGGCTGGCGCACGTTGGTGCGGGATCGCTTGAGTCTGCTGGGCAGTCTCGCGCTCATCGGCCTCGCACTGGCGCATGGGCCGCTGCATGACGGACTGTGGGAGCGGCTGTTTTGGAAACATGAGATCGCTGGCAAGCCGCCGTTTACCCTGACCATCGAGAGCCGCCACGGTGTGGTTACGGTGGATGCGGAGCGCCATGTCTATGGCAATGGTGCTTACGATGGCTTGATCGATACCAGCCTTACGAAAGGTGACTATCATGTGCGGCCTTACTTCATTTCCGCCGTGCATCCGGCTCCATTGAAACGCGTGTTAGTCATCGGCATGAGCGCAGGAGCGTGGACGCAGATCATTGCCAATCATCCTGACCAGCCGGACGTGGACGTGGTGGAGATCAGCCATGCTTATTTAGAAGTCATTGCCGCCTATCCGCAGGTGTCCGGCCTCCTCACGAATCCCCGCGTGAAGATCAATATCGACGATGGCCGTCGCTGGTTGAAACGTCAGCCGGGGAGGCTCTTCGACTGCATCTTGATGAACACCACGCACCACTGGCGGGAGTTCGCGTCGGGCTTGCTCTCACAAGAATTTTTGGAACTAGCCAAACAACATTTAGCCCTGGATGGCGTGGTGATGTGGAACTGCACGGACTCTGCGCGGGCCGCTAAAACGGGCATGGTCGTCTTCCCGCACACGATGATGTGTCTGAATAACTGCATCGCCTCCAATCAGCCACTGGAGCCGGATGCCGCGCATTGGCGGGACGTGCTAGGGCGTTACCAGATCGAAGGCCGCCCGGTGTTCGATCTCACCACCGCCGCTGGTCAAACGGAGCTAGCCGCCGTGGTGCAACTAGCCGCTAACGACCGCAATCCCCAGCCCGAAACGGATTCCGACCGCTGGTGGATCGTGCGCGAAGCCCGGATGCACCAGCTCTGGGACGCCGCCCAGCCCATCACGGATGACAACCTGGGCCACGAGTATCCAGGCGCGGCGGCTGCACCCTAGCAGCCTCGCACCACCTCGCGCGGATCACAAATATTTTGCCAAGCAGCATCATTGCACGGATGGTCTGCGGATGAAATCACCGCTGCTCCCGCTGGGTCGCTGGCTCTTCCTGGCGCTGGCTGGAGGGGCGGCGGGGCATTGGCTATGGCCTAGAGTGGAGGTAAATGAACCAGCGGAAATTTTGCCAGTTAGGTCCGCTACTGCGCCCCCACGTTCGCACCTGCCGTCGATCCCACCATCTGAGCGCCCGGAAGACACCGCGCGGGCTCAGACGCGCCAGCTAGCGTTGCGGCCACCACCCGCGCTCACTCATTTCCTTGAGCAATCTGGCGCGCCTACCAGCGTTCAGCAGGCGCTCTTTGCGGATGCGGCCAGTTGGGCCTACTGCCGGAATCCAGCGGCGGGGTTGGCGCAGTTAGGGACCGTGGAGGGATACGAGGAGATCCAGAAACTAGCCAAAAAGATGCTTAGGAATTTCCCGCCCAAAGATTTGCCCATAGTGGCGGCGTGGGCGCAGGAGTTGCCGGAGGGCGCGCTGAAATGTGCCGCTTTGAAGGAAATACTGCCCATCATGAAGCGGCAGGATTATGCAGCGGCACTGGCCTTCGTCATGGCGCTGCCAGAGTGGGGCGGGCCCCCAGATCCCAGCACTGCGCGCATGATTGTGCGAAAAAGTTTCCTTTCGGAGCTGTTGCTCGGCAGTCCGCCTAACGTCCATGAGGCGGAGCAGCGGCTAGCCCTGTTCCCCGCAAGCGAGCAACCACGGCTAAAGCAAGAGATCGCGCGGGAAAAGTTTTCCCAACTAGTTAAATTCGATCAAGAGCATGCAGTGCTAGCGCTGGCGGACGTTCCTCAGGAGGAACGCGCCAACCAAGCTGGGAACCTCTTCCGAGACTGGGTGGAGCGTGATCCCATCCGCGCAGCTCCGGCCTTGCAACAGTTGCCGGCGGACGTGCCGCCCCAGAAAATCTATCGTGAATTTGCTGAGACCTGGGCACGGGGAAATGTAAGTATGGCCTCCGCCTGGGTCCATGATCTACCTGCCGGACCAGCCAAGGAGGCCGCAGTGACTGGCTTGGTCAGCGGCTTACAATATAACTATCCAGCCGAGGCCCTAACCTGGGCCATAACCATCACGGACTCCGCCGCGCAAGCCCTGGCCATGCAGGCCGTGTTACGGAACGCCGCCCCGGAAAAGCTGCCCGCACTCCAGCAGGCCATCGACTCCCTACCACTAACTCCCGAGCAAATGACCGCCCTCACACCACCGCCGTCACCATGAGAGCACGCTTTCCTAACTTGGTGTGGCAAATTTTGTCGGTCTTTCTGTGATTCACCGTCCGAGTCGGCAAAACCAACTTCTCAAGGATCGAGCGCGCCCCCGCCACAGCGCGGCTAGAGAATAAATTTCCGCCGAAAGTGCAACACCGTTGGATGAGCCTAGCCGTTTGCACCACGGCGTCTTGCTTGCGGCATCCTAGCACGTCCGCAGGTGTCCTCCCAGGCTGAATGCTTAGCGTTAGGCGAGCGCTACGCCTAGCGCGCGATCCGTGTAACCTTAAACGGCGGCCCTACCACGCGCTGCACTTCCATTGAGTCCTGTCGCGGATCGCTAGGAGCCGTGGCTATGAACACATCCCCAGCGGATTTACCACCCTTGAGCACGACTGCTAGCCAAGTATGCCCCGCATCTATCCAATCCCATTTACCAATGGCTTGGCCACCTCGCAGGGTCACCTTTCCTAGGGGCTGAAAAGTGACCTCCATAGTTTCCCAGCGCCAATCTCCAACAAACTTACTGATGCCTCCTGCATGCTTGTCTGCATCCGTTTCCAGATGATTGATCTTCGTGAGTAAATCCACCATCCCCGTGCTCGGCAGCCCCTGAGCTTGTTCCAGCAACCACGTGATGATCCGCTGTCTTTGATTGTTCAATTTACTGTCGGTTGCTTCCCGCAATTTCAGTTCATCCGCATGCATCTTCGCTACCGCTGGATCAGTGGCAAGAACCGGACCAGCGCCCTTTTTCTTGAGCGTGTCGCGCCCATTTGCAGTGTTCAGGCCCTTAATCACATCGGGCTTGTCGAACCAGAGTACATTGCCGATGTTTCCAGCATGTAGAATGACCACACCCGCCGTAACATCCAACCACGACCAGGTGGTCCGTTGGTTACGCTGGTTAGGTTTGAACTGCCCGTAGGCCTCAAAATTTGGACTCCATTTCCCCGTGGTCCAACTGCCCAAGAGATCTTTCAGCCGCTGCACGTCCTTGGGATCTGATGTCTCTGTAGCTAGCGGTTCGTCCACGTCCATGGAGGTGAGCCGTTGCGATTCTTTGAGCAATGCGCCCCTCATTTCAGCGGAAGACGTTAAGGCTTTTTTCGCCAACAATTCCGCCCCCAGTGTGCGAGCCTCAGAGATCTGCTTTTTCAATTTCGAGGTGGTCTCTTTCTCATAGGCCTGCCACGTAGCCATCATGGACTCCACTGCCGAGACAGACTTGAGCACTGGCGTCTTACTAGCCACCGTCTTTCCATCCGACTCTATAAACTGGAAAAAAGCCGTGTCCTCAGCGCTCTGCTGGGCAGTGCTGAGGACAGAGAAAAGCACTGAAACTAGCAACAAAGCGGTTCCGTATTTTAGTCTCAACGTGAGGTTACAAGTTTGCATGAGCGCGGACTACACAACCCATGAATGAGCGTCAAGCCGAATGGCAACCTAACCAAGCAGGGGGTGCAGGACAAAAAAGTTAAGGGATAGCGCATCCACGCGCATGCTGGTTTCACGTCTTGCCTTCACCATTGCCACTCGATCCCACGGTGAATTCCCATTGACCATGATCGGGGAAACCCGTCTCATTCCCTTCTTCCGTCTGGTTTCTTTTACTCCATGAATTCCGTTTTCCTAACTGCGTTGGTGGCCATCGGTCTGGCCGTTGGCTGGCGTGGGGATGCGTGGCTATCCGCTCAGCCAGACCAGTCCACAAGCGGCCCGACGCCCGCCCCCCAGTCCCAAGGAACCCGCCCAGCAAAGGCCTCCGACGACCCACTGGCCGACTATCCCCTGACGGAAATTCGCTCGCTGGCAGATTTGCAAGCGCTGGAGGTGGCGGGTTTACCGAGGCTATCAGAGGCGCTCCAGCAACGGGCGATTGAGCACGCCTCGGCAGAGCAGTTGGCCAACGTAGCACGGGATTTTTACGAGAAAAACCTGCCCGACGCATGGGAAGACTCCGAACCGCTTCGATCCATCATGCGGCAATGGGCAAAGGTGGAGCCACGGGCGGCCCTGGCATTTTGTGAGACCCACAACTTGTGGAATGCTGATGGGGTGTGCCAAAGAGCGATCCTCGAAATTTTCAAAACCAATCGTGAGGAAGCAGTCCAACATCTGACCAAGTTTTGTTTGGATTCAGGAAGCCGATTCCCGTTCCTCGAGGCTAGGGGTGATTGTCTCACAGAATTGGAGAAATCACCCATAGAGCCGCAGGAGGCGCTTCAGTTCATCTTGGACTTGGATGCGAGGACAGCAAGCGAACGCATGATGCCAAGTGCGATGGGAAACTTTGCAGATACATGGGTGGAGCGCGCGCCTGCGGAAGCGCTGAGTTGGATACTGCATCAACCACCCAGCTTCAGTAGAAGCATTATAATTCCAGACATGTTCTCCGCCTGGGCGCGGAAGGACTACGCTGCTGCTCGGGAATTTTTTAACGCGGTCTCACACGATCTTTTGCCCATAGGCGAGCTCCGTTGGGGGACTGTTGTGGCAATGGCCAAGGCCGGAGATGAAGAGGAGCAGCCAAGTAAATGAGAAGTATCATCACCTATCTTTTATCGTTCGGCTTGGCGGTCACGCTGGGCGGCTTCGCCCATCGCCTGATCCAGCGCGTGGAGGAATCGGTAACGAATGAGGTGCATGAGCAGAGCAATCCGGATCAGGGATACGGACTGCCAGCGCCAAACCAACTGGATCTAATCCAGAAAATCTGCCGGGAGGACGATCGAGTGAAGCGAGAGGCGATGCTTTCCCATTTCAGCCCAGAGGGGTTTCCAGCGCTGCTAGCAGCCCTCCGCGCGAATCCGCAACTGACGCTTAAAATAAACGGTTTGATTCAGATCTGGGCTCGATGGAATGCAGAAGACCTCCTAGCCCATGCCAAGCTGGGAGAACTGAGCGGACAAGAAATTTGGGTGGCGAGTTTCGCCTTTTTGCCAGCACCAGATGCAACCTTAACTTGGCTGGAAAGTTTGCCGGCGGAAGAACAATGGGCTGCGGCCAAGGCTCTTGGTTACATCGACATTCCACCTGAAAGAAAAATGGTGCCAGCATTACCCATTCTGGAAGCGCTCGATAGCCACGAGTTTTTCCAGAACCATCCAGCACGCTGGCAGATTGCTAGTGCATGTATAAAGCTCTTGGTCAATCAAGATCCACGTGCTGCTATGACCTATGCGGATGAGCATCCTATTTTCTTTCACGAAGTAGCAGATGCAATGGTCGAACGGAATCCGGTAGAAGCTTTGGGGTTAATTAAGCGGAGCAATATCGATGAGTCATGGGAATCGGTCCTGCAAGAGATGACCCAAAAGCATCCTGAGTTGCTAAAGGAATGTTTGGCGATGGCAGAAGA
>JAYVOP010000027.1:0-10049 GCA_043757865.1 Verrucomicrobiales bacterium
GAGTTTCAACGCCTTTCTAACCGAGGAAGAAATGGCGCTGGCTGCCAACCGGACGGGAGCCAATAGTGGCACTCTGGCCGTGCGCGGGGCGGTATTCCATCAGGTGATGGAGCACTGGCGGGACATAGATGAAAGTGAGCCGCTGCGAGATTCCGGCTTCCGGGACCAAGCGAGCTGGAATGCGCTGTTGCTGCGGCATACGCACCTCAAGGAGGGGGGGCTTCCAGCCCCCCATGTCGCAAATCCAGGGGGCCAAGATGGCCCCGCTCCTTGGCGTGCGGAACCCTTTCCGGCGGGGGAAGTGCAGTTTCCCGGCTACCTGGACCCGCACTATACCAGCTACAGCAAGGCAGCCCTGACGCATAATATCCTGCCAGATACGCTGGAGAAAATAGAGTTCACCTTCGGCCTCTACATGCGGACGTTCTTCTGTGATCCCACGGGGTTGTTTTTCTCGATGCTGGAGATGTAGGGTGTGGAGGAGTTTTCAGATTTCAGTTTTCAGCATGGAGCGCGGACTTGCAGTCCGCTGCGATGGCCTGGGGGCAAAGGATAAGGCGCGGGTGTGGAGCGCGGATTTGAAATCCGCTGCGTTGTGGCCCGCGCTTGGCTTCATTCTCCCACGTTGCGAAGTGGGGCGGATTTCAAATCCGCGCTCCTTGGTGCTGTTGCAGAGCGGTCGAGACGACCGCTCACCAGCTCAGGCGAGACGCCTAAGTTCCGGGTGGTGGGAGGAATATTCTGTCAAATAAATCTTGTTTTCCCACGGAAAAGGCGGATCCTTAAATCCGTAACTTATCACCAAAATTATGAATGCTCCCTTCCATCGCAACTCGGCGGGGATGCTGATTGGAGAGATGGGATTTCCTAACGGAAATAGGGTTGCCGATCTGATCCAGGAAATGTGTCAAATGGCGGTTCAGATGCATGAAAAGCACCTTCGAAAGCTCAATTCAACCGAACGATTGCTCCATTCAGGTGAACGAATGCTCTACACAGACGAACGAATGCTCCATCCAGGCGAACGAATGCTCCATTCAGGCGAACGAATGCTCCATTCAGGCGAACGAATGCTCCATTCAGGCGAACGAATGCTCCATCCAGGCGAACGAATACCCCATTCGGAAAATCTTTTTTACGATGCCACGAAAGATTTGGAGCCAACCTTCGTATTCCTGCTGGCTACGAATGCCTCATTCACTCTTCTCAATTCTAAATTCACCATTTCCCCCCATGTCTGACCCCCTCCGCTACGATACTGGCCTCCGCTACGGATCTGGCCTGCGTTACGGGGGCACCATCCCCTCTCAACCTAACCCCAAACCCAAAACCATGAATACGAAAGCAACCATAGACTTCAGCCAATATCGGGCGCCTGAACTCAGCCCGACAGCCCATACCATTCACGATAAACTGGTGGGCAATGCAGCCACCTTTGACGCACCACCGCTCACCATGGCCGCCTTCCAAGCGCAAGTGGTCAGTTACGATGCCAAACTCATTGCCCGCAATAGCGGGGCAAATTCAGACACATTGGCATTCAATGTCGCCCGTGATCTCCTGGAAAGCACGCTGGGAGCATTGGGAAATTACGTGAACTCCAAAGCCAAGGGAGACCCCGTGGTGGTGGACCTCAGCGGATTCCCCAGCTACACCACGGGCGGTGCGCCAGATCTCACTGCCCCCGCCGCACCCGCAGACCTGCGTCTGCGCCATGGCGATGTCAGTGGCACCCTAGTAGCGCGCTACAAGCCCAGCCGCCCCAACAGCACGAACGAAGTGCAGACCAACACCGCCGATCCCAACGTGGAGGCCAACTGGCAAGCAGGTGGCATCTTCCAAGGTGGTCGTGCTGACTTGGCTGGATTCACGCCGGGCGTGGTGGTCTGGATGCGCGTGAGAACGGTGGGCCTGAAGGGCGTGATGGGTGCATGGAGTGATCCCGCTCAGTTGCGGGTGCTCTGAGGTAGGTGCGGAGCTAGGGCTTGCCCGCCTGTGCTATTCATAGTCCAGGCGGGACGCCCGGCCTCCGGCACAGGCCGGAGGCGCTGTGTTCCGCTTACACTTGGCTAACGAATGAAATCGTTGAGCAAGTTCTCCAGCATTTCCTGACGACCACTGCCCGGCATGGGGCTGTGGTCCAGGCCGAGGGCATATTTTTCTAGTTCCTTGAAGCCCACTTTACCGCTTTCGATGTCAGCTCCGATGCCGCTGTCAAACGTGCTGTAGCGAGCCTTCACGAACTCCGCCCAGCGGCCATCTTCCAGCAAGCCATGCGCGGCCTTGAGGCCACGGGCAAAGGCGTCCATGCCGCCGATATGCGCGTAGAAGAGGTCTGCGGGCTCGAAACTTTCCCGACGGCATTTAGCGTCAAAGTTCAGCCCGCCGGTGGTGAAGCCGCCCATGAGCAGCAGTTGCAGCATGATCTGCGTGGCCATGTTTAGATCCGTGGGGAACTGATCCGTATCCCAACCCACGAGGGTGTCGCCCGTGTTCGCATCAATGGAGCCTAACGCCCCAGCAATGCGGGCCACGGCTAGATCATGCTGCACGGTGTGGCCCGCTAGGGTGGCGTGATTCGTCTCGATGTTGAGCTTGAAATGATCGAGCAAATTATATTCCCGGAGGAAGTTCAAGCAGGCGGCAGAATCACTATCATATTGGTGGGTGGAGGGTTCCCGGGGCTTGGGTTCAATGTAGAATTGACCTGTGAAGCCGATCTCTTTCTTATAATCCACGGCCATGTGCAGCAGGCGGGCGAGGTGGTCCAACTCCCGTTTCATGTCCGTATTAAAGAGCGTGGAATAGCCCTCCCGCCCACCCCAGAAGGTGTAGCCTTCGCCCCCTAACTTGAGGGTGACTTCCATGGCTTTCTTCACTTGTGCAGCGCCATAAGCGAAGACTCCGGCGTGTGGGCTAGTGCCTGCGCCTTGGTTATAACGGGGATGGGCAAAGAGGCAGGCGGTGCCCCAGAGGAGCTTTTTGCCCGTGGCTTTTTGCAGGCTCAGGAGTTCGTCGGAGACATCATCCAGGGCGGCATTGCTAGCTTTTAAAGTGGCGAGTTCTGGGGAGACATCGCGATCATGGAAGCAGTAGTAATCAATGCCGATCTTGTCCATGAACTCGAAGCAGGCGTGGGCCACATTCTTGGCGTTCTGCACGGTGTCCGAGCGGTCATCCCAGGGGCGCAGCGCAGTGCCCGCGCCAAAGGGATCGCCTAGGGGATTTTTCATCGCGTGCCAATAAGCGACGCTGAAACGGAAGTGCTCACGCATGGTCTTGCCGCCGATTTTCTCGTCAGCTTGATAGTGTCGAAAGGCTAGGGCGTTCTTGCTCTGAGGGCCTTCGTATTTGATCTTGGGGATTCCGGGGAAATATTCTTTACTCATAGGGGACCAGATTTTGGAGCGGGTGCCAACGGGGTCAAGTAGAAAGGGCGCTGGCCTAACATGAGGATGAGCATTGACCCCTGACCCGATCCTTTCTAGGGTCGGCGGCTTATGAAGAAACCTCCCCGTGCGCTCGCGCTCTATTCCCTCACCGTGCTCATCGCTGGCTTGCTGCTGCTGTGGGGCGCGCGGCAGTGGACGGATGCCAAAGTGGTGAAGAAATATCACGAGCGCCAAGCCACTCAGCAGAACATCCCTGTGGCCATGTATGTGGCCGTCTATGGGCCGCAGGCGATGTATCTGAATAGCGCGCTGTGCCTGCTGCTGCTAGCTGTGGGTCCGTGGGCCACGCGCACGCTGGAGGCTCCGTCGCCAGAGACGCCGCCAGCGCCTGCGGGGCAGCGGAAATTTACCCTTTCCCTATTGGCGCTCATCATCGTGGCCAGTGCCATCTGGCAGGCTCCGCGCTTGCACCACAGCCTGTGGGCGGACGAGGCCACCTCCATGTGGAAATTCACCGTGGGGGAATATAACCGCAATGCCGACGGCCAGATGGAGGCCAAACCAGTGAGTGCGGAGTATCGGCAATTTTGCTTGAAGACGCCGAATAATCACATGCTCTACAGCACGCTGGCGGGGCTGGTGCATCAAGCGTTCTTCCACCCTAGCACGGACCCACAGGCACCGTATTTTAGCGAGCCGTTGCTGCGCATTCCGGCACTGCTAGCGGGGCTAGCAGCCCTCGCGGCCGTGCTCTGGCTGGCGCAGGAAATGGGGTGTCGGGAAATCGGTTTGGTGGCGGTGGCGCTGTTGGCGTTGCATCCCTGGCATGTGCAATATGCAGGCGAGGCGCGGGGCTATAGCCTGATCTTGGCATTGGTCCCGGCATCGCTGGCGGCAGCCTTGGTGGCTCTGCGCAGCGGACGCTGGCGGTGGTGGCTGGCGTATGCTTTCCTGCAAGTGATGATGGTGGACACGTGGCCACTGGCAGTGGATGTGGTGCTGCTAACGAACGTGCTGGTGGTGGCCATGCTGGCCACGCGCTACTGGGGCACCCGGGATCTGTGGACCCACGGCGGACGCTGGGCCGCGGCTAGTGTCATCGGTGGCATGGTGGCGCTGCAACTCCTCTGGCCCGCGCTGCCGCAGCTCCAGCAGTTCATGCAGGAGCAAGCGACAGACACGCCATTTCAATGGAGCTTCCTCCAAGAAGCCACCTGCGCGTTGTTCACGGGCTCGCGGTGGGATAACATTGACCCAGAGAATCCCTGGCTCATTTCCTGGTCCCTACAGGTGGCGCAGCATCCGTGGCTGGCGGGCGGGAGCTTGATGCTGTGGGCGGCATTGCTAGTGGCGGGGGTGGTGCGGCTGGCCCGTCAAGCGGGGCCTGCACGCTGGCTGGCCGGGCTCTTCGTGGTGCTGCCGTTGCTGCTCATCGTGCATCTGTGCCTGCGCAGGAGCGTCTTTCTGCCATGGTATTGGATTCCCGCGCTGCCGGGCGCAGTGCTCTTAATAGCCGCTGGCACGCAGTGGCTAGTGGAGCGTTGGCAATGGAGCGCGTTGGGCATCATCGCGCTGTATGCCGCCACCATGCTGCCGCAGCATTTCCACCTCCGGGCCGCCCCGCTGCAACAAAATCGCGAGGCCGCCCTGCTCACGCGCTACGTCATCAATCCCACCCATCCTGACTACGGCAAGGACGCCATGACGGCCTACGTGGGGAAATTTTTCCGGGGCTACGATTGTGAAATTACGGAGATCAAAACCGCCCCGGACCTCACCGCTGCGATGGCCCAGGCCGCCAGCGCAGGACTGCCGTTCTCTGTGAATGCCTCCCGCCTCAACCTGCTAGGCACCGAAGGCCCGGCCCTGCGCGCCATCCTGGATGACCCCGCCCAGTTCACCAAATTGCCCACGCTCTATGGCACGGAATGGGAAAGCACCCGCTGGGTCTATGCCGCTAGGCGTTAGAATTTCTCTTCGCGATCAACGGGCCGCAGGCTTGCGAGAGCCTTGGCTGAGGATGCGGATCAGGCATTGGCTCAGCACCACGTCTGGGTCCAGCGCGCTGGTGACGAGCCGCCGATTCGCCTTCAGGCATTCTTCCAGTGCGTTCCGCAGTTCCAGCGCGGTGTAGCGCCCCATTTCCTTAGCGGCTAGGAAAAGCGGAAAGGCATTGATCCCGCTGCCATCTTTTTTCATCGGCAAGGCGGTGCGGATCTCGGACGGTAGATTTTCTAAACTGCGCAGATAGGCGGGGTAGTTAGAGTTAAATTTAATGCCATAAGATTCGGCTAGCTCGCGTGCTTGGAAGAGACTCCGCACGCGTGGCACCACCGCCGCCAGCAAGACGCTGAGGGCGCTCTCCCCTTGATGTAACAACTGTTCCAGCACCTTCAGCGCGCGCGGCAGTTGCCGTGCTCCGATGGCGTCCCCCAGATCCCACACGATCCCATTGCGGGTCTGGGAAACAATCTTGCGCACGTCTTCTGGGGCCACTGCGCGCTCCTTGCCAACATAGAGATCCAGCTTGGCTAACTCATTATCAATCTGCTGGGTATGTTCCCCGGCTAGCATGACGAACAACTCCAGCGCAGCGGGCTCGAAGCGCATGGCATACTCCTCTGCGCGGTCTTCCACCAGCCGCATCACCAGCTCTTCCCAGCCCTGCTTGCTGGTGTCGATCACATCGAACACTTGCAGATTAGTTACCTTTTTCAGGATGTTGTAAAACGAGCGACGTTTATCAATGTCCGTAGCCGTGAGGATGAATTTGATCTCGGGCGGCAGGCCTTCGGTGAGCAGTTTGCCCAGCTTTTCTAAACCTTCCAGCGTGCGATTGGATCGGCCCACCACGCTATCCGCCATGAAGTTAGCGGCCTTCAGCCACACCACTTTATCCCCACCGAAGAAGGGCATCATTTGCAGATCCTCCAGCGTCCGATAGATGATCCGCTCCGCGTGATCCACGTTATCCGCCGCGCCATCAATGACCTCCAGGCCGAAGTCGCCCGCCTCTGGTGGCACTAGCTCGCGCGTGAGTGCTAGAGCGGCTTCTTTGACCTGTAATTCATCCGTGCCCACGAACGCCCAGAGGTTAGGGGCAGCGGCGGCAGCAACGGTGGGCTTAGGTTTAGCGGGCATGGAAAAGGAGCGGGAAATGGGAGTGGTGGTGGTGCTAAACTGGTAGGCGGCATCGCGCAAGGGTGGGGAATAAATTGCTTGAACGCCGCTGGGGCAGTGGCTGTCATACCCCGCACCGTTACCCGTTCCCCGCTTATGAATCTAGATTACCAAGAACTCCCGCACATCATCGTCGGGGCCTGCATGGAAGTGCATCGTCACCTGGGCCCGGGCCTGCGGGCAGAGGCTTATCAAGATTGCCTAGCACATGAGTTTCGGCAGCGGGAGATCATCTTTAGCCGAGATCACAAGGTGGACATTTGCTATAAAGAACGCTGGGTGGAAGCCGCCTGTCGCCTGGATTTCCTGATCGAGGATAAGGTGGTGCTAGCCATCCACGATACGCCGCTGGGGGAGGAGCAGAAGGTGAAACTGCGCAATTACCTGCGCCTCACGGGCTACGAAGTTGGCTTGCTGGTGAACTTCAACGTCGCCAATCTGCGGGACGGCATTAAGCGCATCATCGTGGCTGGGGAGGCCCCCACGCTGCGTTACCGCTAGGCAGGCCTTGCTAGTTACACCAATGCTGGCTACGCTCCCGGTATGAGTCCCTCCCTGTGCAAAGAGCAATATTACTATCAACTAACCACGCTGTTACAGGCGGGCATTAGCAGCACCGCCGCCACACGCCAACTCTATGCCCAAGGGCCACGGGGCTTGCCAGACTTCTCCAAGGCGCTAGCCGAGGGCACGGCAGCCGGGATGACCCTGGGGGACAGCCTAAAATGCGCCCCGCGCTCCGCCTGGGAACCTCTGGAAACGGCCATGTTAGCAGCGGCGGAGCGCGGGGGGAAATTGGAGTTAGCCACACGGCAGCTCAGCCAACATTTCGGCCTCCAAGGCCAACTCTGGGCACAGGTGCAGCGGGCGATGCTGTATCCGCTATTGGTGCTGCACGCGGCGGTGGTGCTGCCATCCATCACGGTTTTCCTGGGCCAGGGCAGCTATTGGACGCAGTTAATCAAGCCACTGCTCACGGCCTATGCCATCATTGCCGTCCTGTGGATCGGCGGGCGTTGGCTGTGGGCGCAGGGGAAGGATTCCGTGGCGGTCGATCGTTTTTTAAATTGCCTCCCAGGCTTAGGGGCTTGGCGGAAAAACTTGGCCGCTGCGCGTTTCTGCCAAGCGTTAGGCATTCAACTGCAAGCAGGGGAAATGGTGGATCAAGCCGTGCGCCTGTCAGGACGTGCGGCGGCCACTGCCGGGCTGAAACAAAGCAGCAAGGCCATGGCGGAGGAGATCAAAGCGCAGGGCTGTCCACTCGGGCCGATGCTGCTAGGAAATGCGGCCTTCTCCACGAACTTGGCGCAGCTCCTGGCCACCGCGGAGATGGCTGGCCGCTTGGATCAAGAAGCGAACCACCGCGCTCAAGCACTGATGGAAGAAGCCAAGCGCGCCGCCGGGCAAAGCGGCTTCTGGCTGCCGAAGGTGCTCTATTTCCCCATCGCTTTCTTTGCCATTTACCGCATCATTAGTTTCTTTGCTAACTACATGAGCGGAATCACCGAAGGGCTGGGGCTGGATGGATGATTCATACAGGTTAGGGCAAGGTGGGGCCACCCTAGCCGCCACTCAGTGCCCGGCACTATCCAAGATCAACACCGCCGTGCGCTGGGCGGCGCCTCGATGCGGTGCCAGGGCGGTCTGGGCGCGCAGGGGAGCTTGCCGGGCGGGGGTGGGATCACTTAGCACGCCGCGTAATACAGGCACTAACTCGGCTGGGCCGGGGAGTTGCTGGAGGGCGGTGGCCTCTAAGAGCAACTTCATAACTAACGAAAAATTTTCCATGTGCGGCCCGGTGATGACGGGCGTGCCAGCGGCTAGGGCCTCCACGGGATTTTGACCGCCGATGGCGTAAAAACTTTTCCCGATGACCACTGCGTCGGGCAGTTGCTGCCAGTCCCGTAGTTCCCCAGTGGTATCTACGAGCAGTACATCCGGTTCGGCCGCCTCGGGAGCACCTGCGCTGCGCAGAGCCACGGTGAGCCCCAGCGCCTCCAGCTCGGCCCGGATGGCGCGCGCGCGCTCCACGTGGCGGGGCACGAGGATGAGTTTTAGGTTAGGAAACTCTGGGCGCAGCGCCTGCATGGCTTCGGCCAGCAGCGTTTCCTCCTGCGCAAAGGTACTGGCTCCGAGCACGATCCGTGGCCACGCGTTGGGCCAGCATTGCTGGGCGATGGCGCGCAACTCTGCGGCCCGTCCGGGCTTGGCGGCGGGCTCATCGTATTTTACGCTGCCCGTGAGGATGATGGCCTCGGGCCGCGCTCCGATGGCGGCCCAGCGTTCGAGGCCATCAGGAAACTGCACACAGACTTTATTTAATAAGCAAAAGATCGGCTCCACAAACCAATGAAACTGTGCATAGCGACGCCCACTGCGAGGCGAGAGCCGCGCATTCGCCAGCACCAGCGGCACGCCTGCGCGCTTGGCTAGGCAAGTGAGGTTCGGCCACACTTCCGCCTCTACGAAGATGAGGCCCCGGGGCCGCACCAGCCGCAGCACGCGGGCCGCCACCCAGAGGAAATCCACTGGGGAATAAATGACGGTCACGCTGGGAGGTGCTTCCTTACAGGCAATGGCGTAGCCAGTGGAGGTAGTGGTGCTGAGGACGATGCGTTCCGCAGGCGATTGGCGGAGCAGTTGCTTAATGAGTTTCCGCGCCACGCCCACCTCTCCCACACTGACGGCATGGAGCCAGAGCGGCGGCGGCCCATCCGCTAGGCGAGCGCGGGTGGCGGCGGTAAAGATCCCTAAGCGTTGCCAGAAATGGTGGCCATAGCCGCCACGTTTCCGCATCTTTAATATTGAGCTAGGCAAGAGCCACAGCAGCCCCACAGGGAGCAATAAATTATAAAGCAGCAGCACGCCGCGACGTCGCCAACGGAAAGGATCAGTCATGCTGGGCACCACTACGCCACGCCTTCTTTAAAGCCGCTATTAATGAGCTGCCCGAGGGCTTCCATGGCCTCGGCGGCTTGCTCACCTTCAGTCGTGACGGTGAGTTTGGCTCCGAATCCCGCCGCCAGCATCATCAAGCCCATGATGCTCTTGCCGTTGACCTGTTCATCATCTTTCTCTACCCAAATTTCCGCTTTGAAACTGCCGCTGAGCCTCACAAACATAGCTGCCGGGCGGGCATGGAGGCCGAGTTTATTCGAGATGGTGAATACCTGGGTCATAAGCAAAGACGGGGGAAATTTTAAAGAGTGGGGAATGGCGAGAGCGCATCCCATTAGCTGCGGGAAGGAGGTGGTCAACCGCTGGTTTTCTGCATGTGGGCAAGCAGTTTGTTGCTGAATTCTTCCGCCACATTGATCCCGAATCCGCGCAGTTTTTGATCCAACGCAGCCACTTCCACCAGGCGCACCATGTCCCGGCCGGCAGCCACGGGCAGAGTTACGTGCGGCACCTTTAATCCTAGCAGGGTGTAGTATTGTTGCTCCACCCCCACGCGTTCCATATTGGCTAGATCTCCCT